>NZ_VJVX01000059.1:0-52836 GCF_008033685.1 Microbispora sp. CSR-4 | reverse complement strand
CGCCGACCTGTACAAGGAACGCAACACCGTCGAGCGCCTGATCAACAAGCTGAAGGCCTGGCGAGGCATCGCCACCCGCTACGACAAACCCCCTGCGAGCTACCTCGCCGGCCTCCACCTCCGCGCCGCGATGATCTGGATTAAAGACCTCACCCAGGCCACCCCTTGATCACAACCAAATACACGCCCTAGTGGAGGAGACCTTCTCCGAGGTCCCCGCCGCGCTCGCCTGCCCCGCCTGACGATCTCGTGCGACCACGCCGGTGACGTGGGGCTCGGCGAAGGCGGGGCAGGCGGCCGTGCCGGTCACGACCGAGGACCACGGCGGGCGGTGGCCGGACGTGTCGGGACGCCGGCGGGTCAGTGGGAGAAGGGCGTGACGGCCGTGACGGCGGCCACCGGGATCGGCCCGTAGATGTGGGGGAACGCCTCGTCGGCCCCCTCGGGCACCTCCAGCCTGACCGGGCAGCCGAGCCGGTCCTCGTCGATCTCCAGCAGCACCAGGGGCTCGGTGACGTGCCCGTAGTTGCGGCCCGCCACACCGCGCGCCTGGCCGAGGTCGGCCGAGGCGTGGATGAAGCCCTCCTCCTCCAGCGTCCGGCCGAGGGTGGAGACGCGGTATTCGCCCGCCGGGACGGCCGCGTCCCAGTCGGCGGCCAGCGCGAGATGGAAGATCATGAGCCGACCCTAGCGGGCGGGGCCAGCGCGGCCAGCGCCCGGGCCACCGCCTCCCGTGCCCGCTGCCTGCCGTCGGGGCGGGCCTCGACGACCTCCTCCACCCACAGTCCCGACAGCAGCCCGGCGACGAAACGCACCTCCCCGGGCCCGCAGGGGTAGCCGGCGCCGCCCAGCACCGCGGCGACGATGTCGTCGCAGCCGTCGGTCCAGGCGCGGGCGATGGCCTGCAGCGCCGGGTCGCGGCCCGCCTGCAGGTACAGCTCCCACAGGCCGAGCTGGCGCAGCCGGTCGGAGGCGTACACGCCGGTGAGCGTCTCGGCGACCGCGAGCGGCGTACGGCCGGCGAGGTGGTCCACCGCCGCCCGCATGCGGGCCAGTTCGCGCTCGACCAGCAGGGCGAACGCCTCGGCCAGCAACTGGTCGCGGCTGGTGAAGTAGTAGGAGGTGGCGGCGAGGGGCAGCCCGGCCCGGCGGGCGACGGCCCGGTGCGTCACGGCGGCGAACCCGCCGTCGCCGAGCAGGTCGACGGCGGCGTCCAGCAGCGCCTCCCTGCGGCGTACGGCACGCTCCTGCGGGCGCCGCGGCTGGGACGAGACGGGCGCGACGGCCCGCGCGGCGACGCCGCGTGAGCGGGCCGCCGCCGGGACGGGTGCGGGCCGGTCCTGATCGGGCACGCCGTGTTCCTCCCCTGGATCGTCGGGGCTCCCCGCGGGCCGGGGATCCGTAGGGATCACGCTTAGCGGGCACGCGCCGCCGGGTCAAACGACCGGCGCCGATCGATCAGTGGGCGCCGGCGAGGTTGAGGACGGCGACCCCGGCGATGATCAGGGCGATGCCGGCCGCCTTCACGAGGTTCATGTTCTCGCCGAGGAACAACGCGCCGATCAGCGCGATCGCCGCGGTCCCGGTGCCCGCCCACACCGCGTACGCGATGCCGACGGGCATGCGGAGCTTGAGCGCCCAGGCCAGCAGCAGGAACGAGGCGATGTAGCCGACGGCGACCACGATGGTCCAGCCCCAGCGGGTCAGGCCGTCGCTGAGTTTGAGCGCGGAGGTGGCCAGGACCTCCGAGGCGATCGCGCCGACGAGCAGGAGCCAGGCCATGGGAACCCCATTGATAAAAACGGTACGCTTGTCCCAATTTTACGCTCCATGGCGCGGCAAAGCCATGGGCGGGCCGACCAGGGGCTCCAGGCTTGTCGGCCCGATCCCGCTGCTGCTGTCGTTCGTGCTGTTCCCCGCCGCTGTCGGGATCGCGATCGTGCGGCACGGGCTGCTCGACATCCGGCTCGTGCTCTCACGCGCCCTGCTGTACGGCCTGGCGGTGTCGGCCGTGATCGCCGCCTATGCCGGGATCGTCACCGGACTGTCGCTGCTGGTGCCCGCCAACGCCGATCGCGGCGTGTCGATCGCGGCGGCCATCGTGGTGGCGATCGTGGTGGCGATCGGATCCACACCGGTACGGCCGGCCTTCCAGCGCCTGATCGACCGGGCCCTGTACGGGCTGCGTTCCGAACCGTGGACGGCCGCGGCCAGCATCGGCGAGCGGCTGCAGCACGACGACGACCTCGCCGCAGCGCTCGACAGAACCCGTACCGCGCCGCGGCTGCCCTGGCTGGCCCTGCACGGGCTGCCCGAGCCGGTCCCCTCGGGAACACCCGCCGCCGAGCACGCCGAGCTGCCCCTGCTGTACGGCGGCCAGACCGTCGGCACCCTGGTGGTCGGGTTACGCGCGGGCGAGCACGCCCTGCACGCCGCCGACCGCCGTGCTCTCGACCTGGTCGCGACCCCACTGGCGGTCGCCCTGCACGCCACCATGCTCAGCCGGCAGGTCTCGCAAGCCCGAACCGCCGTGGTGGAGGCGACAGCGGCCGAACGAGTCCGGCTCCAGCGCGAGCTGCATGACGGCCTGGGGCCCGACCTGACCATCACCGTGCGCGACGACGGCACCCCGGCGTCGTCGTGGCAGCCCGGCGTCGGCCTGCGCTCGCTCGTCGAACGGGCCGAGGAGGTAGGCGGCCGGGCCAGCGCGGGGCCCACGCCGTACGGCTGGCAGGTCAGGGCCACGCTCCCGCTGTAGCTCACGTCACTGTGCCTGATTGCCGCCCTACGCCACCGCCACCCGGATCTGCTGGGCTTCCCAAGCCGGCTGGACCAAGGCGGCGCCGAAGCCATCGCCACACTCCTCGAAGGCTGACCCCTCCGCGGCCCCGGGCGCCGCGCCGCGCCGACCGCCACGCCCGACCGCCTCGCCAGGCCGCCGTGCTCCAAGCGCCGAGCTTCGACCCCCCCCGCCGGCCCCGGCCGTCGCGGGGCCTGCACGGGCGGGGCGCGTGCGGGCGTGGACACTTGGCGTGAGCGTCGAATGCGTGTTCTACTGAACCTCATGCGTCGCGACGCCACTTCCCGTGCGGAGGACCAGCCCGCTGCGCGGCCACGCGGGCAGCAGCAGACGGTGCAGGAACCCGGGCAGCCCATGCGACAACCCGCACCGTCCGAACAGCACCAGACCCGGCACCCTGCGCAGCCCAGTCCCCGGCCTGGACAGTCGAGACGGTCCGCGCAGGCCGGGCAGCCTGAGCAGCAGTCGCTCGTCGTCGAGGGGCCCGCACGCCCGCGCATCGAGCGGCAGGCCGTCACCCGCGTCTTCGACGGCATCACCTGCTATGAGGTGCCGGCACGCGTGGCGATCGAGCGGGTCCCCGAGGCGGCCGAGCTGCCCTTCATGTACGGCGCGAGCCCCTATCGCGGCTGCGAGTCGGGCTGCGGCTACTGCACCGCCCGGCGCGGCCACCGCTACCTGGGGCTGGATCCGGGCCGCGACTTCTCCACGAAGATCGTCGTCAAGACCGACCTGGCCCGGCGGTTGCGGCGCGAGCTGGGCTCCCCGCGCTGGAGCGGCGAGCCGGTCGCGCTGGGTCTCACCGGCGACTGCTACCAGCCGGCCGAGGAGATCTACCACCTGATGCCCGGCGTCATCCGGGCCCTCGCCGACGCGGCCAACCCGTTCACCGTGCTCACCAAGAGCCCCCTCGTCCTGCGTGATCTCGACCTGTTACGCGACGCCGCGAAGGTGACCCAGGTCGGCGCCCTGGTGTCGGTCGGCTTCGTCGACGACCGCCTGCGGCGCGCCGTCGAGCCGGGGGCCGCGACACCGCAGCGGCGCCTGGAGATCTGCGCGACGCTGAACGACGCAGGCATCCCCTGCGGTGTGCTGATGGCGCCGATCCTGCCGCTCATCACCGACTCCACCGATCACCTCATGGCGACCGTACGGCGGGCGGCCGAGGCGGGCGCGGTCAGCGTGACGCCCGTCGTGCTGCGCCTGCCCGCGGGCGCGCGGGAGTGGTACATGGGGTGGCTGGAGCGTGAGCACCCCGGTCTCGTGCCGCGTTACCAGGCGCTGTACGGCAAGGGCCAGGTCGCCGAGGACGGCTACCGGCGGCGGATCGCCGAGCAGGTGCGCGTCCTCGCCGAGACCTACGGCATCGGCAGGGACGCCCGGCGGTGGCGGCGGCGCCGGTCCCCCGCCCGCCAGCTCGCCCTCGTCTGACTCCCCAGGCGGCCCGGGCCACCGGTCCCGTACCGCCCGGGGCCGTGGCAGCACCAGGCCGTGGCAGGACCGGGCCGTTCAAGCGACGGGACGGACGACGCGTTGTGGACGACCCGTTGTGGACGACCCGTTGTGGACGGCGTCGGAAATCGGCACGCTTGCCCGCATCGCCCCGGCCCGCGGTCAGAGCGTCCCGGCCGTGGCGTTTTTCATCCGCTTCGTGCCGGACGTAGAGGACGGTGGCTGTCCTCCACGCGGGGCAGGCTGACGCCGTGAGCACACCACGACCGTTTCGCATCGACATCCCGCAGGCCGATCTCGACGACCTGGCCGGTCGTCTGGCCCGCACTCGCTGGCCCGACGAGCTTCCCGGCGTCGGCTGGTCCTACGGGGTGAACAAGGACTACCTCATGGGGCTGGTCGACCACTGGCGCACCGGTTATGACTGGCGCGAGCACGAGGCCCGCCTCAACGAGGTGCCGCAGTTCACCACCGAGATCGACGGCCAGAACGTCCACTTCCTGCACGTACGCTCCCCCGAGCCCGGCGCCACCCCGCTGATCGTCACGCACGGCTGGCCGAGCACGGTGTACGACTTCCTGGACATCCTCGGGCCGCTGACCGACCCCCGGGCGTACGGCGGGGATCCGGCGGACGCCTTCCACGTCGTCGCGCCCTCGGTGCCGGGTTTCGCGTTCTCCGGGCCGACCCGTGAGACCGGCTGGGGGGCCGCCCGCGTCGCCCGGGCCTGGGCCGAGCTCATGCGGCGCCTGGGATACGAGCGGTACGGCGCTCAAGGGGGCGACTTCGGCAGCATCGTCTCCCCCGAGCTCGGCCGGATCGCGCCGGAGCGCGTGATCGGCGTGCACGTCAACGCGCTGGCCACCGCCTCGACACCGATCGGCCCCGGCGAGCTGGACAGGCTCACCGATGACGAGCGCGAGCAGGCCAGGTCGAACCAGGCGTGGTGGTACGGCCGCTCCGGCTACGCCACCCAGATGTCCACCCGGCCGCAGACCCTGGCGTACGCGCTCAACGACTCCCCGGCCGGCCAGCTCGCCTGGAACCTGGAGTGGTTCGTCGACTGGGATCCCACCCGCACCGAGCGAACCCCCGTCGACCGCGACACCATCCTGACCAACGTCACGATCTTCTGGCTGACCGCCACGGCGGGGTCGGCCGCGCGGATGTACCTGGAGACCGCGTCGGAGGCGTGGGGCCGGCGGCCCGCGCCCCCGCCGGTGCCGACGGGAGTGGCGAACTTCCTCGGCGACCGGGCGATCCGCGGGCTGGCCGAGCTGTCCAACACCGTCGTCCACTGGTCGCGGTTCCCCCGCGGCGGGCACTTCGCCTCACTGCAGGCACCGGACCTCCTGGTCGCCGACATCCGGGACTTCTTCCGGAAACTCAAGGCCCGGTAGGCGGCAGGCGGGTACGGCCGCGCGCGCCGCGGACACCTTGCGGCCCGAAGACACACAGCGCAGCGAAGACACAGCGCAGCGAGGACACACAGCGCAGCCGGACGACGCCGCGCAGCCGGAAGACACAGCGCACGTGGAGCCGATCTCCGGTGGGGGCTCACTCCGGCTGCGGCAGGTCGATGGCCGCGAGCTTGGCCGGGTCGGCCACGATCGCGATGTCGGTGATCCGGCCGCCGGTGATGGTGAACGCCATGACCGACAGCGGGGCGCCGTCCTCGCGCCATGCCACGTACCCGGGGAGGCCGTTGACGAGCACCGCCCGGCCTCGCACGGCCAGGCCTGCGGCCATGCGGCTCTGCGCGCCGGCGGCGACCTCGGTGGCGCCGAGGACGACGACCACACCGTGAGAGAGATCGGCGGTCAGCTTCACCTCGGGGTCGAGCACCCGCAGCAACCCCTCGAAGTCGCCGTCGCGCGCCGCCGCGAGGAACGCCTGGACCACCTCGCGCTGCTCTCGTCCGCCGGCAGCCGGATGCTCGGCCGTCTGCACCTTCCTGCGGGCGCGGCTGGCGAGCATCTTGGCGGCGGCGGTGGACCTGCCGAGGATCTTGCCGATCTCGTCGAACGAGACCGCGAACAGGTCGTGCAGCACGAACGCCAGCCGCTCGCTCGGCCCGAGCGACTCCAGGACGACGAGGAGCGCCAGCCCGACCGAGTCGGCGAGCGCCACGTCGTCGTCGGGCGCCGGGCCGGCGTCGACCGTCACGACGAGCGCGGGCAGCCGGTCGTCGTAGGACGCCTCGGGCCGGGCCTGACGCGACCGCAGGACGTCGAGGCTGATCCGGCCGACCACGGTGGTCAGCCAGCCGGCGACGTTGTGGATGGTCGCCGTGTCCTGGCGGGACAACCGCAGCCAGGCCTCCTGGACCACGTCTTCGGCGTCGGCGTGCGACCCGAGCATGCGATAGGCGACCGCGCGCAGCCGGTCGCGCTGGGCTTCGAACGCCTCGGTCACCGGGTCCGCGGGGCTGGTGTCGGACATGTTGTTACCTCCCTCGGATCTGCTCCGTCATGGGGATGACGGGCCCGGACGGGCCGAGGTAACCGACGAAGGAGCACCACCGATGGAAGCACGCATGAAGAGCCCGGCGAACCCCGACGTGACCACCGCGATCCAGCACCTGTTCAAGGCCGTCCACTCCAGCGGCGTGGACCCGCGCGTCCTCGAACTGGTTCACCTGCGGGCCAGCCAGATCAACGGCTGCAGCGCCTGCGTGTTCGCCGGGGTCGCGTCGGCCAAGAAGCACGGGGAGACCGACGAGCGGCTGCACAACGTGGTCGCCTGGCGCGAGGCGCCGTTCTTCACCGAGGCCGAGCGGGCGGCGCTCGCGCTGACCGAGGCCGCCACCCGGATCCAGGACGGCGCGCCGGGCGTGACCGACGAGATCTGGGACGACGCTACCGCCCACTTCGACGAGAGTGAGCTGTCGGCGATCATCTTGAACATCGCGCTCACCAACTTCTTCAACCGGATCAACCGTACGGTCCGGGAGCCGGCCGGCAAGGCCTGGTGACGCCGGGCGGAGACGCCGCTGCGGCGCGAACCCGAGGTCGCGGCGCCGCCGTCCGGACAGCTTGCATCCTGCGCGCAAGTAACTTATAAATGAAGTAGAAGGTTTCCTCCTATGGGAGTAACAAGAAGGAGGTTGCGATGCTGCTCACGTCGATCGACCCCTTCGTCCAGGAGTTCGAGCGGCAGTTCGACCGCATCGCCCGCTCCGCGTTCGGTGCGACCGACGGCGGCGGGGGTGTGATGCCCCTGGACGGCGTCCGCCGCAAGGATGACGTCGTGCTCCGGTTCGACCTTCCGGGCGTCGATCCCGACAGCATCGACGTCACCGTCGACCGCGGCGTGCTGACCGTCAGCGCCCGCCGCGAGGAGGAGCTCGGCGACGACGACCGGGTGTTCGTCAGGGAGCGCACGATGGGGCAGTTCACCCGCCGCGTCTACCTGCCGGAGCACCTGGACAGCGAGCGGATCGAGGCCGGCTACCACAACGGAGTCCTGACGCTGCGGATCCCGGTCCTGGAGCAGGCCAAGCCGCGCAAGATCGAGATCAGGAGCGGGGAGCGCAGGGCCATCAAGGCCTGAGCACCCGACCACCCGCGGGCCGGCGTCCTTGGTACGCCGGCCCGCCGCCGTACCCGGAGGTGATGATGCCCCGCCTGCCCATCGACGACGAGCACGCGCCTCTGTATTCGGTCGGCCAGGTCGCCGAGATGCTCGACGTCCAGCAGGCGTTCCTGCGCCGGCTGGACGAGTTCGCGGTGGTCCGGCCCCGCCGGTCGGCCGGCGGGCAGCGGCGCTACTCCCGCCACGACATCGGACAGGTGCGCTACGTGGTGGGCCTCGTCACCGAGGGCATGACCCTCGCGTCCATCCGCCGCATCCTCGAACTGGAGCGGGAGGTCGCGCGCCTCACCGGCGAGCTGGAGGCGGCCCTGCGCCGCCTGTCCGAGCTCGGCGGATGAGGCGCCGAGCGGTTCAAGCCGAGGGGTTCCGCCGATGGGCTCACGCCGAGGGGTTCCGTCGATGGGCTCACGCCGGGGGGTTTAATCGGTCGACATCGGTCGCCGGGCCTCGCTAGCGTCCCGCCATGGTTGCTTTCACCGACGCCGACCTCGACCGTTTCGTCACCGAGGGCTTCCTCAAGATCGAGCAGGCGTTCCCGCGCGAGACCGGCGACCGGATCAGAGACCTGCTGTGGCGGCAGATCGGGCTGTCCCCCGACCGGCCGGAAGACTGGACGAAGCCGGTGGTGTGGGCCGCCCCCGACCCCGCGGGGCGGGGCCCGTTCGGAGAGGCGATGCGCGCCCCGGCACTCGCCGAGGCGCTGGACCTCGTGGCGGGCAAGGACGGATGGGCGCCGCGCGGCACCATCGGCAACACGCCGGTGCGCTTCCCCCACCCCGACGACGCCGGGGACACCGGCTGGCACATCGACCAGAACGACCCCGGACCGGACGGCGCCTGGGGGAAGGTCGTTCTCGCGTCCCGCACGATGCTCGTGCTGGCGCTGCTGTCGGAGGTCGGTCCCGGCGACGCGCCCACCCGCATCAGGGTCGGCTCCCATCTCGACACGGTCCGCGTCCTGGAACCGTACGGCGAGCAGGGGCTGGAGTTCTTCGCCTCCGGCCCGGTGCTGGACGAGGCGAGCGCGCACCGCCCCGAGGCACTCGCCACGGGACTGCCCGGCGATGTCTACCTGTGCCATCCGCACCTCGTCCACGCCGCTCAGCCTCATCACGGCACCCGGCCGCGCTTCATGTCCCAGATGCCGTTCTTCCTGGCCGAGCCGCTGACCGCCGGCGACGCCACCCCTCTCGCCCGGGCCGTACGGCTCGGCCTCGGCGGCTGACCGGCCGCGACGGCCCGGCCCGCCGATGCGATGCCGGCCGGGCAGACCCACACCGGCCGGGCGGGGTCGCCGCAGGACATCGCCGAGACCGTGCACTGGCTCGCCTCGCCAGGTCACGCGAACGCCGCGAGCAGCTTTCCGATCTGCTGCGCGAGCTGCTCGCCGGACTCGGCGGCCCGAGCCTGACCGGGCAGGTGGGGGGGCCGACCCCGCACCAGTTCCTGCGGTGAGATGATCCCGGAGGTCGTCGAGCGGGCCATCGTGAGCGGCGGGAGTCAGTCCGAGTGGATCTGTTCGTGGACCTCTTTGAGAGTGCCTCCCGCGAGGATCGCCTCGATCCCCTTGGCGAAGTTGGGGCACTCGAAGATCTTCTCGTGCGGGCAGGCCAGGCCGTGGGCGATGGCGGTGCGTGCCACCTGCGCCCGGGCGATCCGCTGGTCCAGCTCGGCGAGCTTGCGTTCGTACAGTTCCCGCCAGCCGTCGTCGTCCAGGGAACGGGAGTCGACGAACGCCTTGGCCTCCCGCAGGGTGAACCCGACGTCCTGCAGCATCAGGATGAGGCCGACCAGCCCGACCGCCGAGGGCGGGTAGCGCCGCTGCCCCGAGACCCGGGCGGGCGGCGGCAGCAGGCCGAGCTCCTCCCAGTAGCGCAGCGCGGAGGTGGCGACGCCCGTGCGGCGCGCCAGCTCGCCGATCGTCAACTGCTCGTCCATTGACTTCAAGCGTACTTGAAGCCGTTGACTGGCGGGCATGCGGACAACAGGGACATCTTTCAAGCAACGCGTGATCGGATATCTGGTGGGCCAGGCGCATCGCCCGAGGGGCGTCGTCGGGTGGGCGAACGGGTGGCTGTTCGCCCTTCGCCCCTCCAACCGCAAGCGCAACGTCTGGGCGGTGGCGTTGCTGGACGTGCGGCCCACCGACCGGGTGCTGGAGATCGGCTTCGGCCCCGGCATCGCCATCGCCGCGTTCGCCGCCCGCGCCGTGCGGGGCCAGGTCTTCGGCGTGGACCACTCGCAGGCCATGGTGCGGCAGGCGGCCCGCCGCAACGCCGCCGCCATCCGCGCCGGCCGCGTGCACCTCACGCAGGCATCCGTGGCGGAGTTGCCGAGCTTCGGCGACCCGCTGGACGCGATCCTCGCGGTCAACTCGGTGGGGTTCTGGCCCGAGCCGGTGGAGCGGCTCGGCGAGCTGCGCCGCCTGCTCCGCCCCGGAGGGCGCATCGCGCTCGTCAGCCAGCCCCGCTGTCCCGGCGCCACCCGGGACACCACGGCCCGGGCCGCGCAGGAGCTGGGGGGCCTGCTCACCCGGGCCGGGTTCACCCGTCCGCGGGTCGAGACCCTCGACCTCGACCCGCCCGCCGCGTGTGTGCTCGCCGTCAATCCGGCCGGCGGGCCGTCATGACCGGTCCCCACGTGAGCCGGCGGGCTCGCCGAACCAGCGGCGGAGGTGGACGTCCAGGTCCCGCTGGTCGTCGCCGATCCAGGCGACGTGGCCGTCGGGCCGGAGCAGGACACCCGGAACGTCCAGCGCCGCCGCAGGATCGGCGAGGTGGTCGACCCGGTCCGGCCAGCCGCCGGCGGTCAGGCGTCCGGTGCGGTCCAGCAGCAGGCCGCGCCCGCGACGCAGCAGGTCGTAGAGGCGGCCCTGTTTCACCTCGATGTCGGGCAGACGGCGGCCGAGCAGGCCGGGGCCCTCGCCGAAGTCGTAGCGGACGCCGATCGCGGTGATCTTCTCGATGAGATATCGGTTCACCTCCTCGAAGTCCATCAGCTCGGTGAGCAGCCTGCGTACGGCCTGCGCGCCCGGCTCGGGGGACATCAGTTCCCGCTGGGCGCGGGTGTTGTCCAGCACGTCCGCGGCGACCGGGCGGCGTTCGGCCTGGTAGGTGTCGAGCAGGGTGTCCGGCGCCCAGCCGCGGACCTGCGCGGCCAGTTTCCAGCCGAGGTTCACCGCGTCCTGGACGCCGAGGTTGAGGCCCTGCCCGCCGATGGGCGGATGGATGTGCGCCGCGTCGCCGGCCAGCAGCACCCGCCCGGCCCGATAACGCTCGGCCAGCCGGGTGGCGTCGCCGAAGCGGGACAGCCAGCGCGGGGAGTGCACGCCGAAGTCGGTTCCGGCGATGGCGCGCAGCGCCTGCCGGAAATCCTCGAGGGTGGGCGGTTCCGCCCGGTCACCGGTTCCCAGGGCGGGGACGAGGACGCTGTAGACACCACCGCCGAACGGCCTGAGCCAGAACGACCTCGGGGTCTCGCGGATGCCGGCCATCGTGGCGGTGATCTCCTCCTGCGGCACCCCCACGTGCATCTCGCCCATCAGCGTCTCGTTCCGCGAGGGTTCGCCGGGGAAGCCGACGCCGAGCAGTTTGCGCACCGTGCTGCGCGCGCCGTCACAGCCGACGAGATAGCGCGAGCGCAGCCGTAGCCCGTCGGACAGCTCGACGGTCACGCCCTCGTCGTCCTGCTCGAAACCGGCCACCGCACAGCCGCGCCGGACCTGCGCGCCCAGCTCGGTCGCGTGTTCTTCGAGCAGGCGCTCGATGACCGGCTGCGGGATGCCCAGCAGATAGGCGTGCGCGGAGTCCAGGCCCGTGGGCGCGGGTTTGTCGATGGCGGCGAAGAAGCCGCCCGCCGGGCGCCGTCGCCCGTGCGGGAGGATCCGCTCCAGCAGTCCGCGCATGGCCATCAGCTCGATGCTGCGGATGTGCAGGCCGACGATGCGGACGAACGACTTGGGCTCTGTCTCCTTGTCCACGACGAGCACCCGCACGTCGTGGAGCCGCAGCTCGGCGGCCAGCATCGCGCCGGTCGGCCCGCACCCGGCGATGACCACGTCGTACGCGGGCGCGTGATCGGCATCGGAGGCGGGAGACGGGTCGCCGGTGAATGAAGTACGCATAGGTGGTGCCTTTCGGGAGTGCCTCGGCGCTCCCGGCGACACCTACGTCGATCGCCCGGCCGTGACGGGAAGGGGGAGCACCCACATCGATACAGCGTTCATGGGTCTCACCTCCTCGGGCGGTGTCACGGTCGACGGCACGCTACAAGCCCGATCACGATCTCGTCCAATCCTTTTCCCCGCCCTCTGATCACGACCCGGCCGCGGCGGCCCGCCGCTCCCGGTGATCGGAGATGGGCCGGGCGGCACGGGTAGTAATCTGCCTTCATGTTCCACCGCAAACCCATCGAAGAGCGCATCGCCGAGCGCGTGGCGAAGCGGCCTCCGTTGAAGGAGGGCAAGCACTTCGAGCACCGCCCCGCGCTGATCGTGTTCTGCGTGGTCATCGCGCTCGTCGCGCTGAAGATCGTGGGCGCCTTCGCCCTCATGAAGTGGGGCGTGCAGTAGGACCCCGGCCGCCCCTCAGGCCGTGCGCCGTACGCCGGCCTGCTGGGGCAGCAGCGCGTCGCCGAGCATCCGCCAGTGCGGCATCGCGGATTTCCCCGGCTCGACGCCGATGACCTGGATCGCGACGTGGTCGGCTCCGGCGTCGCGGTGGGCGCCGAGCTTGGTCACGATCGTGTCGAGGTCCCCCCAGAACACCAGGTCGTCCACGAGGCGGTCGCTGCCGCCGCCGGTGAAGTCCTCGTCCGTGTAGCCCAGCCGCCGGAATTTGGCGATGTTGTACGGTGTGTTCAGGTAGCGGTGGAGGTGCTCGCGCGCGGTCGCGCGGGCCCGTGCGGGATCGGATTCGAACAGCACCGCGTGCTCGACGCCCAGGAACGCGTCCGGCCCGAGAATCTCCCGTGCCCGGGCGGTGTGCGCCACCGTGACGTGGTAGGTGAGGGCGCCGGCGGAGCGCTCACGGGCCAGCTCGAGCATCTTGGGCCCGTACGCCGCCAGGATGCGGCGCATCGGCGTGCGCGGCAGCGGGTTGGGCGTCGTCAGCGCGTCCATCTCGTCGAGATATCCGGCCATCGCCGCGAGCGGCGTGGTCCCCGGCCGTGGCACGCCGCCGAATCCCAGGCCGAGCACGTGCCGTCCGGGGTAGGCGTCGGCCAGGAGCAGCGCGGCGCCGTACGCCCGCGGGGCCTCGCGCGACCAGATCTGCGCGATGCCGTTGATCACGGTGATCCGCCGGGTGCAGGACAGCAGATAAGCGGCGTGTGTGAACGCCTCACGCCCCACCAGCTCCGGGATCCAGAACGCGGGCCATCCTCGATCCTCCAGTTCCTGGACCGACTCGCGAATCAGCGCGGCGGGCTGATGCTCGAAGTCGAAGGTGTAGATGCCGAACCCGCCCAGGTCCAGGCCGCCGAGGTCGCCCATCGGTGATCTCCTCACGCTCGCCTCATATCAACATATCGAAGTATCGCAGATCTTCGATATGAAGGTCCACGCTAGGGCCACGCCATCCGGCGTCACGGTTTCTAGAGGGTCTCTCCGAGCGTGGCGACGAGCCGGGCGATGCGCTGCTCGTCGCGCTTGTAGTGGGTCCACTTGCCGACCCGCGTGGCCTTCACCAGGCCCGCCCGCTGCAGCTCGGCCATGTAGGCCGACACCGTCGACTGCGCGAGACCCGTCCTGGCCTGGATGTGGCTCACGCACACCCCGACCTCGGCCGGGTCGGCGATCGCCTCCTCCAGCGGGAAGTGCCGCTCGGGCTCACGCAGCCACATCAGCAGCTGCAACCGCATCGGGTTCGACAGCGCACGCAACGCCTCCACCAGCCCGGGATCCGGCAATGCCACGGTCTCCGCCATGAACCCAGGCTACCGCCCACCCACCGAGGTATCGGGATTCCTCGATGCAAGCGAGGGCATCACGATTCGAGGGCGCTACCCTGCTGCCACTTGCTGAACGGCATCTGCCAGAAGCCCCAGCCGTTGTTCCACTCCAGGATCCGGTTCGTACCGACGATCTTGACGACGTCGCCCCGGTGGAAGTTGTCGTAGAACCACTTGGCCTGGGAGGGGCTGGCGTTGATGCACCCGTGGCTCACGTTGGCCCGGCCCTGCGAGCCCACCGACCAGGGCGCGCTGTGCACGTACTCGCCGCTGTTGGAGATGCGCACCGCGTGGTTGACGACCTCCTTGTAGTAGCCGGGGTCGCCCTCCTTCTTGCCCGGGGAGATCATCGTGACCGGGTTGCCGCGTTCCATGGTCAGGTGGATGCCGCTGGTGGTTGTGTACTCGCGGGTGGTCGCCATGCCGGCGCTGATCTTCATGGTCTGCACGACCTTGCCGTCGCGCCGGACCACCATCATGTGGGTCTTGGTGCTGACCGAGCTGATCCAGGCGGCGCCGATCTTGATGGTGGTGCTGTGGTCCTCCATGCCGTACGTGTCCGGCCCGGCCTTCACACCGGTCAGGTGCGCGGTGAACTTGACCTTCTGGTGCGCGGGCCAGTATTTGGCGGTGCGGTAGATGACGTACCTGTCGTCGATCCACCGCCAGGCGCCCTTGACCGGCTTCTCCGCGTCCACCTCCAGGGCCTGCTCCACGGCGGCCTTGTCCTGCACCGGCGCGTTGAACCTGACCATGATCGGCATGCCGACGCCGACGGTCTCCCCCTTGATGCCGGGGGTGACGTCCACGACCTCCAGCCCGACCTTGGGTTTGAGCGTGGTGAAGCGGCTGGTCGCGGTCGCCGGGCCGCCCTCGCCGGTGGCCTTGGCCGAGACCGTGTATTTGGCGGAGGGCTTCAGCGGTTCCTTGGAGGTCCACTTGGTGTGCGTGGAGTCGAACTCGCCGTCGAGCGTCTTGCCGCCCGCCCTGACGGTGACCTCCTCCAGCTCGCCGTCCGAGGCAGTGACGACCACGGTCTTGTCGGGGCGCACCTTCGCGCTGCCCGTCGCCGGGCTGATCGTGATTTTCGGGGCCGGGATGGCGGGCGCGGCGTCGCCGGAGTTCCCGCCCGTCGAGTCCGGCGTGCTGGATCCACCGGAGCATGCCGACAGAGATGCGGCCAAGACCACGGCGACTCCGGCGATCGGCCACCTCGAACGACTTCCAGTGCTCAGCACAACTACTCCCCCATGAGCGCGAAGGGCACCATAAGACCTTATTCGGGGTTGCCTCCTATGTTGGCATTTTCTCCGGTGCTTAGGTCACATTTCGGTCGCTGTTCACTGTGCCCGTCCCAAGAAACGGTAAGGTGCGCGTCAAGTCTGATCAAGCGGCGGGTCATGCGCCCGTCGTGGCGAGGACCTGCACGTCCTCGTACGAGGGAAGGCCTGTGGGGATCCGCTCACCCGTGGCGACCGCCCGGGCGGTCTCGGCCACCGCGTGCAGTGCGGCCCGCAGCAACAGCGATCCGGTGCTGATCCGGCGCACGCCGAGCGCGGCCAGACCCGCGACGGTGTGACGGCCGGGCAGGAACAGCACGTTGAGCGGCAGGTCGACCGCCTCCACCAGCGCCCGGATGTCGTCGCCGCCGGCGACCCCGGGGACGAACACCCCGTCGGCCCCGGCCTCGGCGAAGGCCCGCAGCCGTCCGACGGTCGCGGCCAGGTCCCCGGCGCCCAGCCAGTAGGTGTCGGTGCGGGCGTTGACGAACAGCCCCGGCGCCTTCGTCTTGACCGCCGCGATCGTCTCGCACCGCTCGCCGAGGTCCGCCAGCGTCCCGTCCGGCCGGCCGTCCTCGATGTTGACGCCGGCCACGCCGAGCCCGGCCAGCTCGGCGGTGATCTCGGCCACCCCTTCCGGCGTGTCCGCGAAGCCGCCCTCGATGTCCACCGACACCGGGCACGGCAGCCCGGCCAGCCGCCGGGCCAGCGCCAGCGTCTCCGCCGCGGTGGCGCCGGTCGCGTCGGGCTTGCCCGCGGCCGCGGCGACACCGAGGCTCGTGGTCCCGATCGCGGCGAACCCGGCGGCGGCCATGACCGCCGCCGAGGCGTGATCCCACGCGTTGGGCAGCACCAGCGGCTGGTTCGCGTGGTGAAGGGCACGGAAGGTTTCGGCGTGGGTGCTCATCGGGGTCCTTTCACGGTGGCGGCGCTCTCCAGGTGGAGGCAGGCGGGGACGCGCAGGTTCGGCGACGGCTCGTAGGGGATCTCGGGGTCGGCGAGGCGGTGCGCGAGAGCGGCCTCCACGACGCCCGCCGCCAGGGCGAGCGCGGCCCCCTCCCCCGGGCAGGGCCGGATCCCGCTGCCGAACCCCAGATGCCCGCCGCCCCGACCATCCGAGTCGACACGGGCGGGATCGACACGGGCGGGATCGAAACGGTGCGGGTCGGGGAAGACCTCGGGGTCGCGGTTGGCCGCCGCCAGGTCCAGCACGACGACGGCACCCGCAGGCACGAGGACTCCTCCGGCCGTGGCGTCCTCGGCCGCCACCCGGCGCGTGAGCCGTACAGGCGGGTCCCATCGGAGGGTCTCGGTGAGCAGCGCCTCGACCGGCCACCGTACGGACAGGTCGGCGGGCAGGCGGGTCACGACGGCGAGGGTGTTGCCCACCAGGCCGGCGGTGGCGTCGCACGCCTGGATCAGCGCCGCCGCCACCGCGGCCAGCAGGCCGGGGTCCGGCTGTCGCCCGTCGCCCAGCCCGTCGCCCAGCGCGCCGGCCAGCACGGCCACCGCCGCGTTGTCAGGAGACACAGCCCCGGGAGACACAGCCCCGGGAGACGCAGCCTCAGGAGACGCGGCGCCGGTCGTCGTACTGGGCGCGGGAGGGAGGTGGTAGGCGGCGGCCATGGCCGTCACCGCCTCGGCCACCTCCTCCCGCCGGCCCTGCGGTACACCGAGCGCGGTGGCGAGGACGCCGACCGGGACGCGGCGGGGGATCCTCGCCATCACGTCCACCCGGGCGCCGCCCGCCAGTTCGGCCACGGCCCGCTCGCGGGCCTCGCGGCGCAGCCGTACGGGGTCGAGGGCGTCGATCAACTCCGCGACACGCGCGCGGCGGTGGGCGTGCTCGGCTCCGTTGCTGAATCTGCTGACCGCTCCCCGCAGCCACGCCATCCCCGATCCCGGTTGCGCGGCGGGGGCGGCGGGGACCAGGAAGCGGGGATCGGCGAGCACGGCGCGCACGTCCGCGTGCCGGGTGAGCCGCCGTTCCGGTGTGGCGGGCTGATCTGCTGTCATCGGTGGCCGGGGGCGCGTGGAGGCCGCCCCCTCCCCCCTTCCGATGGTGGTCGTCGTCTCCCCGGCAGGCTAGGGCCGTGATCTTTCGGCGACCGTCGAAAGATGAACGTTTCACGCCTAAATGTGCGATGTGCGAGGTCTGGGCCATTGGGTCTTCTCAACGAGCGGTCCCCGGGTTATCACAGGGCGGGAGGCCGCTGGTGATCCCCGCGCCCCACTAGAACGTTCCACGGCTCCACGAATGGGCACCACGCGCCGGAAACCCGGCGTCGACATCTCGTACGCCCACTGGGCACCACCGCGATGGAGGACGGCATGCGTCTGTTACACTCCGTGTTCACCCGATTACTACTGTTGTGCGCGCTGGTCGGCGGCGGCGCCGTCGCCGGGGCGGGGGCCGCGAACGCGGCGGTTCCCGACGTGTGGGGGTTCGCCTACGTCGACACCAGCTCCGGCGTGCCGAACCTGTCCTACCAGGCCGGCAGCTGGACGTCCGGCGCGGTCACCGTCTCCCCCGGCGTCCCCGGGGAGTACTACGTGCGGTTCCCGAACATCGGCATCCCCACGGGCGGAATCGCGCACGTGACCGCGATCTCGCAGACGGCCGAGTGGTGCCAGATCGAGAAGTGGGGCCAGTCCGGCCCCGACGAGATCGTCGTGGTGCGGTGCTACCGGTTCGGCGGAGGCCCGGCCAAGGCGCTGTTCTCTCTCGTCTTCGCCAGCAGCAGCGGTGCGCTGTCCTCGGCCTCGCAGGCGTTCGGCTACGTCTACTGGGACGGCAGCTCCATCGCCTCCGACTACAACTCCTCGCTCGGCGCCAACGCCGTCTTCCCCGGCTCTACCGGCGTGTGGACCGTCTGGCTGCCCGGGCTGGGCTCGTCCGTGGCGGCGGGCGACATCCAGGTCACGGCGGTGGACTCGACCCAGCCGGCGCGGTGCAAGGTGGGCGCCTGGAGCTGGGCGCCGTCCGGGCAGAAGATCCAGGTGCTGTGCCACGACGCCACCGTCAACCCGCTCGACACCGGCTGGACCCTCACCTACCAGCGTGAGCGGGCCATCACCGGAGCGTTCGCGCCGCCGAAGCTGTTCGCCTACACCTTCGACAACGTCCCGGCCAACCCCGGGCCGTACGCGCCGGTTCCCCCGCAGATCAACTTCAACTACCCCGGCGCGGTCAACACGGTCCAGTCGGCCGGCCTCGGCCTGCGCCTGGTGACCTTCCCCAAGGTCGGGGCGCTGCCCAACAACGTGCAGGTCACGGCGTACGGGCCAGGTCCTGAGTTCTGCAACCTGCTCACCCTGTGGACGACCGCGGGCTCCGACGTCTACGTCCGCGACGTCGCCTGCTACAAGGCCACCACCAGGGTCAACGAGGCGTCGTTCGTGACGTACACCTCGGTGTACTGACCAGGCAGGGGCGGGCGCGCCGGCCAGGCCGTGAGAGATCAGGGCACGGCGGATCAGGGCACGCGGAGGCGGTGGGTCAGCCCCGTGTGGCGGCGGCCCGCCCCCCGCGTGCGTACGGCCTGGCCGAGCGCCCGCCGCGACCCGACGATGACCACGAGCTTCTTGGCACGCGTGATGGCGGTGTAGAGAAGGTTGCGCTGCAACATCATCCAGGCGCTGGTGGCCAGCGGGATGACGACCGCCGGATACTCGCTGCCCTGGGAGCGGTGGATGCTGACCGCGTAGGCGTGGGCGAGTTCGTCGAGCTCGTCGAAGGAGTAGTCGACGTTCTCGTCCTCGTCGGTCAGCACGGTCAGCTTGCTCTCCTCGGGGGTGATGGCGGTGACGACGCCGACCGTGCCGTTGAACACCCCGGCCGCGCCCTTGTCGTAGTTGTTGCGCAGCTGGGTGCCCTTGTCGCCGACGCGGAAGACCCGCCCGCCGTAGCGGCGCTCCGGCATGCCCTCGCGGGAGGGGGTCAGCGCCTCCTGCAGGGCGATGTTGAGCGCGCCGGCGCCGGCCGCGCCGCGGTGCATGGGCGCCAGCACCTGGATGTCCCTGCGCGGGTTGAGCCCGAACTTGCGGGGAATGCGCCGGGCGACCACGTCCACGGTCAGCGCGGCGATCTCCTCGGGCTCCTCGCAGGAGAACAGGAAGAAGTCGGGGAACTCGCGGACCAGCGGGTGCTGGCCGGTGTTGACGCGGTGCGCGTTGACGACCACGCCCGACTCCTGCGCCTGGCGGAAGATCTGCGTCAGGCGCACCCGGGGGATGCCGGGGGCGGCCAGCAGGTCGCGCAGCACCTCTCCGGCACCGACCGAGGGAAGCTGGTCGACGTCGCCGACGAACAGCAGGTGCGCGCCCGGGGCGACCGCCTTGGCCAGCTTGTTGGCCAGCAGCAGGTCGAGCATGGACGCCTCGTCCACGACGACCAGGTCGGCGTCGAGCGGGTTGTCGCGGTCGAAGGTGGGGTCGCCGCCGGGGCGGAGCTGGAGCAGCCGGTGCACGGTGGTGGCCTCGTGGCCGGTCAGCTCGGCCAGCCGCTTGGCCGCCCGGCCGGTCGGGGCGGCGAGGATGACCTTGGCCCGCTTCGCGCGGGCCAGCGTCACCACCGAGCGCACGGTGAAGCTCTTGCCGCAGCCGGGGCCGCCGGTCAGCACGGCCACCTTCTCCGTCAGCGCGAGCCGTACGGCCTCGGCCTGCTCGGGCGCGAGGTCGGCGCCGGTGCGGCCGCGCAGCCAGTCGAAGGCGGCCGGCCAGTCCACGTCGGCGAACGCCTTGAGCCGGTCGTGGCCGGCGGTCAGCAGGGTGCGCAGGGTGCCGGCCAGCGACAGCTCGGCGCGGTGGAAGGGGACGAGGTAGATCGCGGGGACGGTGCTCTCGTCGTCTTGCTCGCCGTTTCCCCTGGCGGGGATCTCCTCGCGGACCACGCCCTCCTCGGCGACGAGCTCCTCCAGGCAGGCGGTGGTCAGGTCGGGCGGCACCTCAAGGATCTTGACGGCGTCGGCGACCAGGTTGGGGGCGGGCAGATAGCAGTGGCCGTCGTCGGCGGCCTGCGACAGCGTGTAGCGCAACCCGGCCTTGACCCGCTCGGGGCTGTCGTGCGGGATGCCGACGGCCTGGGCGATGGTGTCGGCGGTCTTGAAGCCGATGCCCCACACGTCGTCGGCGAGCCGGTAGGGCTCCTTGCGGACCACGTCGATGGAGTCCTCGCCGTACTGCTTGAAGATGCGCACGGCGATGGAGGTGGACACCCCGACGCCCTGCAGGAAGATCATCACCTCCTTGATGATCTTCTGCTCCTCCCAGGCCGCGGCGATCATCTTGGTCCGCTTGGGCCCGAGGCCGGGCACCTCGACCAGGCGCTTGGGCTCCTCCTCGATGACCCGCAGCGTGTCGGTGCCGAAGTGGTCCACGATCCGCTCGGCCATCTTCGGGCCGATGCCCTTGATCAGCCCGGAGCCCAGGTAGCGCTGGATGCCCTGGATCGTCGCCGGCAGGACGGTGGTGTAGGACCACACCTCGAACTGCCTGCCGTACTTGGGGTGGGAGCCCCAGCGGCCGGTGAGCCGCAGCGACTCGCCCACCTGCGCCCCGAGCAGCGGGCCGACGACGGTCAGCAGCTCGGTGCCGGACCGTTCGGTGGCGACCCTGGCGATCGTGTAACCGGTCTCCTCGTTGGCATAGGTGATCCGCTCCAGCACGGCGTCGAGCTGGACGCCGGGCGGCCTGCCCGCGGCGCCCCCGGGAGGATTCGTCATGGGTCGCATTGTCTCCCACCCGGCGGCCCCCGCCGGACGCGACCGCAGCCGCGGGGGACGAAGCGCGGGCCTCCTACGCGACGTCGGGCCGGGTCATCAGCGGCGACCGCACGTGGACCGCCAGATCGGGGCCGGTCAGGGGCACGATGTTCCACGTCGCCACCGCCGTCCCCGCGCCGGCGTCGACCACCAGCCGCACCCGGTGAGGAGTGGTGATGACGAAAAGGTCGGCGACGAACGTGTCGCCCTGCCAGGCGCCGGCCGCCACGACAGGGCGGCCGAGCGGCGAGCTCTCCCGCCATGCGCCGTGACCGGCCTCGACGTCGAGCGCCGGCCCCACCCGCAGGAGCCAGCCACCGTCCACGGGATCGACGGTCACCGTGGTGCCGCCGGGCAGCGGCGAATCCCCGGCGGATGCGTCGACCTTCGCCGTGACGCCGCGCTGCGGGGCGGCCGATCCCGGCACCGGCGCGAACGACAGCCGCCGCAGCCGCTCGGCGAGGATCTCGTCGTCCCGGGCGCTGTCCGCCCGGTCCACGCCGGAGATCAGGCACTCCCAGATCGGGTCGAGTATCTGCGCCCCCTCCGTCGCGGCGGCGGTGACGGCGACCACGAGATCATGCGACGGGACGACCACGCACAGCTGGCCGAACGCGCCGTCGCCTCGATAACCGTGCTGCGACATCCAGAACTGGTAGCCGTATCCGCACAGCGTGTCGAGGCTCTCCGACCAGCCCTCGACCTGCTGGGTGGCGATGTGCCGCCGGGTCGCGAGCTCCACCCACTCGCGCGGGACGAGCCGCCGGTCGCCCCACAGTCCTCCGCGCAGCAGCAGTTCGCCGAAGGCGGCCACGGCCTCGGTCGTGAGGTGCAGCCCGTGGAACCCGAAGGCGGCGCCGCTCGCCACCCGGTCCCATTCGGCGTGGTCGACGCCCATCGGCCCGAAGAGACGCTCGTCGAGCAACTCGGGGAGGCCGCGGCCCGTGACCCGTTCCACCATCCGGGCCAGGACGAAGGTGGTCGGATTGTCGTAGGCGTGCCGGGTGCCCTCGGGCTCGGGGAACGGCACGCGCAGGAAGCCCTTCACCAGGTCGCCCGGTTCGAGCTCCCACGCCTCGGCGAGGCTGTCGTCGCGGTGCCCGGCCGTCATGGACAGCAGGTGGTGAACGGTGATGCGGCGTCCCTGCTCGCAGACGCCGGCCGGAACGTGGTCGGGCAGCACGTCGACCACCCGGTCGTCCAGCGCGAGCAGCCCGTCGCTGATGGCGAGCCCCACGGCGACCGAGGTGAACGACTTGGTCAGCGAGTAGAGAAGGTGCGGGCGTCCGGCCGAGTACGGCGCCCACCACCCTTCGGCGACGACGTGACCGTGGCGTACGACCATGAGGGAGTGGCACTCGACGAATCGTCCGTCGAGCCGGTCCAGCAGCGCGGCGATCGAGCGGGACGACATCCCCGAGGCCGCCGGTGCCGAGCGCGGCAGCAGGGCGCGCTGAGAGGGGGAGGGCATGCGGACACCGTAACAAGGCCGCGCAAGCGGATTCCGGGACCGGGCGAGGCCCGCCGATCATGCGGCCCGGGGGTGATTAGGCTGGTCGTATGCCGTCGGCGGGGACGTCATACGACTGGGCGTGGGTGGACGTCGCGGTCCCGCGCATGCCGGGCCGGCTGCCGGGGGTGAGCATGGCCGGGTTCCGCCAGCGCTCCCCCGCACTGTGGGACATCCGCATGGTCGCCTATCCGTTCGTCACCCTGTTCGTCGACCTGAGCGACACCGAGACCGTCGTCTACGACGCCCGTGGCCGGACCCGGCGCGGCAGCGTCGTCGCCGGGCTCCTTCCCGGCGACTTCCGGGCGGCCGGTCGCCGGGTCGAGTGCCTCCAGATCCGGCTGGAGCCGATCGTGGCGGCCGCCGTGTTCGGGGGATCGGCCGAGCTCAGCGGGGCGGTGCTCGCTCTGGAAGACCTCTGGGGACGCGACGCCGCCCGCGCCGAAGACAGGCTGCGCGCCACCACGTCGTGGGACGAACGGTTCACGATCGCGAGGGACATCATCGGCCGGCGGCTGGAGGCCCGTCCGCAGGTCGATCCGGAGGTCGCGCACGTCTGGCGGCGAACCCTCGCCCGCCGGGGGCGGGTGCGGGTCGACGGCCTTGCGGACGAGGTGGGCTGGAGCCGCAAGCGCCTGTGGTCGCGCTTCCGGTCCCAGCTCGGCATCACTCCCAAACGCGCCGCCCAGCTGGTGCGGTTCGACCACGCCGCCCACCTGCTCGCGGCGGGGCACGGTGCGGCCGGTGTCGCCGCGGAAAGCGGCTACGTCGACCAGTCCCACCTCACCCGCGAGGTCAAGGCGTTCGCCGGGCTCACGCCCGCGGCCGTGGCCGAGGCGCCGTGGCTCGCGATCGACGACGTCGCCTGGCCGTCGCACTGAGCACATCGCACCGGGCACATCGCACCGGGCACGTCGCACTGGGGACGTCGCGGCACGGACATGACCTAGCCCGGCAGGCGCAGCCCGGCGATGAGCAGCCCGGCCAGCCGTCGGGCGTCGTAGTGGGGATCGTGCTCGGCGCCGATGCAGAGGTTCCCGACGCCGTGCATGAGCTGGAGGGCCGGGACGTCGGAGCGGATCTCACCGGCGGCGGCCGCGGCGTCCAGCAGCCGGGTGCACACGGGCACGAGCCGGTCGAGGAAGTAGGCGTGCAGCGCCTCGAACCCGGGCTCGTCGGAGCGCAGCACGGCGGCCAGCCCGTGCTTGGTGACCAGGAAGTCGACGAACAGGCCGATCCAGCGTCGCAGTGCTTCGTAGGGCGTCGCGCTGGACTCCAGCAGGGCCGGTCCGGCCTCGGCGCAGGCCTCCACCTGGTGCCGGTAGACGGCGATGATGAGATCCGCCCGCGTCGGGAAGTGGCGATAGATGGTGGCCGTCCCGACGCCGGCCTTGGCCGCGATGTCGCGTACGGGCGCGTCCACGCCCGATGCGACGAAGACCTCGGCGGCCGCGTCGAGCAGGGTCTTCTCGTTGCGCCGTGCGTCCGCCCGTCTGGGCCGGGCCGCCCGTCCCGCGCCCCGGTCGCTGTCGTTCATCGCGCGGCTCCCTCCATCGACTTGCTAAACGGGACATGGTTCCGTATCGTCAAAACGGGACACGGTCCCGTTTGCTCATGATGCCAGAGCAGCGGGCCTGCGACCAATCCATGCGTCCTCCCCGCACTTCCCTTTCCGCCCGGCCGCCGTCGGCGCACTCATCCCGCGCCGCCGGTGGCGCCGGCGACCCCGTTGAGATGTGGCATCTGAGAGGAAGACCATCCCATGAGTGAGACAACTGTGGCGGTTCCCGGCCTGGCCGTCGGCACCCCGTCCCCGGTCATCGCGGTGCGGCCGGTCGTGCTGCCGGCCCCCGGCCGCGGCGAGGACCTGCGCGTACGCGTGTCCGCGCCGGCGACCGGAAACGAACTGCCGGTCATCGTCTTCTCGCACGGTTTCGGGGAGTCGATGGACGGCTACGCCCCGCTGGTCGACTTCTGGACCGCCCACGGCTTCGCGGTGATCCAGCCCACCCATCTCGACTCGAGGACGCTGAACCTCCCTCCCGACGACCCTCGTACGTCTCTGATCTGGCGGCTCCGCGTCGAGGACCTCACGCGCGTCCTCGACGGGCTGGATTTCGTCGAAGCCGCCGCTCCCGGCCTCGCCGGGCGGCTCGACCGGAGCCGCATCGCCGTGGCCGGGCACTCCTGGGGCGCCCAGACGGCGAGCATGCTCCTCGGGGCGCGTGTCCTCGGCCCGGAAGGCGAGCCGGGAGAGGACCTGTCCGACCCGCGGATCACGGCGGGTGTGCTGCTCGCCGTCCCCGGCACGGGCGGAGCCGACCTGACTCCGTTCGCCGCCGAGCACTTCCCGTTCATGAACCCGGGCTTCGCGGAGATGACCACACCGGCCCTCGTGGTCGCGGGAGATCACGACCAGTCCCTGCTGTCGGTCCGGGGGCCAGACTGGTTCACCGACGCGTACGTCCAGAGCCCACACGGCAAGAGCCTGCTCACTGTGTTCGGTGCGGAACACTCGCTTGGCGGGATCTCCGGCTACAACGTCACGGAGACCACGGACGAGAACCCCGAGCGGGTCGCCCTGATCCAGCGGCTCACCTGGGCCTACCTCCGCACCGCGCTCGGCGTCGACGGCTCCGCCTGGCCGGCGGCGCGTGCCGCTCTGGCCGCGGCCGGCGATCCGCTGGGCCGGATCGAGTCCAGGTGATTCCCCGGGCGGGCGGCCGGACCGCCGCTCCGGCCGCCCGCCCGGCAGAAGGGACGCCCCAATAGGGGGACGCCACGTTGTTCTCGGCCCAGCGCTTCTCGGCGTCGGAGCCCGCCGGAGGCGGCGCGATCCCGTCGATCAGTGAACTGCGTGGCCAGGTGATCGCCACTCACCCCCGGCCGCATCGGACGGCGCACCGACCGGTACCGCGCCGTGAGAGGTCTCCAGACGCTCGCTCGCGTAGCCGCATCTTGCCTTAGCTAAGTTAGCTTGTTAAGTTAGCGGGCATGGAGCGGAACCTCAGCCTCAACCTGCATGTGCTCACCGCTCGGCTGGACCGGGCCGCCGACCGCATACTCCGGGCGGAGCACGACATCTCCTACAGCCGGTTCCTGGCCCTGACCCTGGTGGGGGAACTGGGGGCCTCGACACAGCGGACCCTCGCCGAATACCTCGGCGTCACCGAGCCGTCGGTGAGCCGCATGACCGGCGTCCTGGCCGCCGACGGTCTCCTCGACGTCCAGCCCGACCCCGCCGGGGGCAACCGGCGGCGACTGAGCCTCACCGACGAGGGAAAGCGGCTTGTGGCCTCGATCCGGCAGGAGTTCGAAGATCGGCTCGCCGCCGTCGTCGCCGAGAGCGGCGTGCCGTACGCCGAGTACGCCGAGCACACCGCGCGGCTGCTGACCACGTTCGACCGGCTCGAGCGGGAGGCGGGCAAGTGAGCCGGAACACCGATACTCCGCCCTTACACGAGCACACGGCAGTTTCGGCCGATGGCACGGCGATCGCTTACCGAACCCTGGGCGCAGGACCGGACCTGATCGTGGTCGGCGGCAACCTGAGCACCTCCGACGACTACCTGCCGCTGGCCCGCCTGCTGGCCCGCTCCTTCACCGTGCACGTCGTCGACCGGCGCGGACGCGGCGCCAGCGGCCCCCAGGGATCGGAGTATTCGCTGGCCAAGGAAGTCGAGGACCTGCACGCCGTCCAGGCCGCGACCGGGGCCCGCCTGGCCTTCGGGCACAGTTATGGCGGGCTCGTCGTCCTGGAGGCCGCACGCTCCTTGCCGCTGTTCGACCGCATCGCGGTCTACGAGCCGGGAGTGCCCTGCGCCCCCGTCCCCACCGCGTGGATGGCGCCGTTCCGGGAACGGCTGGCCGCAGGCGACCACTACGGCGCGTTCGTCCACTTCATCCAAGGCTCTGGCGGAGCGCCGGCCTTCATGGCCAAGCTGCCGCACTGGTATCTGCGCACCGTGATGCGCGTCGTGTTGCGCGGGCCGAGATGGGAGCGCATGCGATCCCTGCTGACGGCATGCCTGGCCGAGCACGAGCAGCTCGCCGCCCAGTATGGCCGGCTCCCCGAGTTCGCCGATGTCACCGCCCCGGTGCTGCTCCTCGTCGGCGGCCGCTCCAGGCCCGAGCACCGAGCGGAGTTCACCATGCTCCGCGACGCCCTTCCCGACGCCAGTCTCGAAACCGTCGACGGCCTCGGCCACCTGTCACCGACGGAACCGAAATCGGGCCCCGTCGTGGTCGCGCGGGCACTGCCGTTCCTCCTGTGACGATGAGGCGGACGCTCGGTCGCCGGATCACGCTCGGAATCAACGAGCAGGCTCCGCTGCCCAGCACGTTGCCCACAGCGACCGCCGCCCCGAGCGGGGTCGCCGTCGCCGCGCTGGAAAATGTGTGGGTGCCGCGGGCGCCGATTGCCTAGGGTGCTGCCGGTGAGAGACCTCCGCCTGCTGCCCAAGGCTCACCTGCACACTCACCTGGAAAGCACCGTCCGTCCCGCGACGATCCGCGAGCTGGGCGGCGACCCACCGGTGCAGGACCGGCCGTTCCGGGACTTCCGGGAGTTCGCCGACCAGCGTGCCCAGGTGCGCGCGCTGCTGCGCGAGCCCGGGCACTTCCGCCGCATCGCCGAGGAGTTCTGCCAGGACGAGGCGGCCCAGGGCGTCCGCTACGCGGAGGTCACCTTCACCGCGGCGGCCCACGGCGAGCGGGTCGGCGATCCGGACATGCCGCTGGAGGCCGTGCTGGAGGGCCTCGCCGCCGGTGCGGAGCGGTACGGCATCCGGACGCGGGTGATCCTGGACCACTCCCGCCGCCGTCCCGCCGAACGGCTGTGGCACAGCCTCAAGCTGGCCGTACGGCACCCGCAGGTGGTGGCCATCGGCCTGGCCGGGGACGAGTCCCACCCGGCGGCGCCGTTCGCCGAGGTGTTGCAGGCCGCCCGCGAGGCGGGGGTGCACCTGGTGCACCACGCCGGGGGGACGGCAGGACCGGCCAGCGTGCGGGAGGCGTTGACGGTGGGGCACGCGGAGCGGATCGGCCACGGCATCCGCGTGCTGGAGGACCCGGAGCTGGTGGCCGAGCTGCGGAGCCGCCGCGTGCCGCTGGAGGTCTGCCCCTTCTCGAACGTCCTGCTCGGGCTGGTCCCGTCGCTGGCCGAGCACCCGCTGCCGCGCCTGGTCGAAGCCGGTCTGACGGTCACCCTGAACACGGACGGGGAGACATCGCTGGCCGCGGAATACCAGCGCGCCCGGGAGGTCTTCGGGTGCAGCGACGCCGAGCTGGCGGACCTGGCCCGCGCCTCGGTCGAGTGCGGCTTCGCCCCTGCGGAGGTGAAGGCGCAGGTCTGTGCCGAGATCGGCCGGTGGCTCGACGGCTGAGAACCCGGCTTCTTTGGGGCGATGCGCGGCCTGGGCCGAGTCCCGGGCCGCGCGGGCACAGGAACGCTAGCCTGGTGCGGATCACGGAAAGGGGACGACCAAAAATGGTGCTGGAGGGGACGGCCCGCGCACTGCTGCGCCGGCTGGCGGCCGAGCAGGCCGAGGCGCGGCTGCCGTCGGTGGTGGCGGCGATCGTGCGGGACGGCGAGATCGCCTGGTTCGGGGCGCGCGGCCGGGTCGGCGGGGAGCCGCCCACGCGGGACACCCAGTACCGCATCGGGTCCATCACCAAGACCTTCGTGGCGGTCGTCGTCATGCGGCTGCGCGACGAGGGCAGGCTCGACCTGCTGGATCCCCTGGACAAGCACGTCCCCGGCACGCCGCTGGGCGACGTCACGGTCGCCCAGTTGCTGTCGCACAGCGGCGGGCTGACCGCCGAGTCTCCCGGCCAGTGGTGGGAGCGCACCCCGGGCGTGCCGGTGGCCGACCTGATCGCCGCGCTCGGCCCCGAGTCGTCCCGGCACCGGCCCGGCCGCCGCTACCACTACTCCAACCTCGGGTTCGCCCTGCTCGGCGAGCTGGTCGCGCGCAAGCGGTCGGCGCCGTGGGACGAGGTCGTACGCGAGGAGATCCTGGAGCCGCTCGGCATGCGCGACACCACCCCGCGCCCGCGCGCGCCGCACGCCACCGGGTATGCCGTGCACCCGTGGGCCGACACGCTGCTGCCGGAGCCGGAGAACGACCACGGCGCGATGGCCCCGGCCGGGCAGATGTGGTCCACGGCCGCCGACCTGGCCCGGTGGGCGGCATTCATCGGCGGCGACACCGGCGAGGTGCTGCGCCCGGCCACCGTGGCCGAGATGCGCGAGCCGGCCGTCGTGGACGACGGCGACACCTGGACCCGCGGCTACGGGCTGGGCCTCCAGCTCGCCCGGCACACCGGGCCCGGCGGCCCGCGCCGGCTGGCCGGTCACACCGGGTCGATGCCCGGTTTCCTGGCCACCGTGTGGGCCGACCCCGCCGACGGCACGGCCGTGCTGTGGATGGCCAACACCACCTCGGGCGTGCGCAACCTCGACACCTCCCTGCTGGACATCCTGGCCGAGCACGAGCCGCCGCTGCCGGCCGAGTGGTCGCCCTCCCCCGTGGACGAGGACCTGCTGGCGCTGACCGGGCCCTGGTATTGGGGGCCGACGCCGTACGTGCTGCGGGTCCTGCCGCAGCGGGGCCTGTCGCTGACCCCGGTGAGCGGCCAGGGGCGGGCCTCCCGGTTCACCGCCCGGCCCGACGGCACCTGGCTGGGGCTCGACGGCTACTACGCCGGGGAGACCCTGCGGGTGGTCCGCTCCCCCGGCGGGGTGACCCACCTCGACCTCAACACGTTCATCTTCACGCGTGAGCCGTACGACCCGGCGGCGCCGGTGCCGGGCGGCGTCGACCCGGACGGCTGGAGGTGACCCGTCAGGTGGTGGCCAGCGCCACCGTCGGCGACAGACGGGCCGCGCGCATCGCCGGGTAGAGACCGGCGAGGGTGCCGATGACGAGCGTGGCGCCGACGGCGCCCGCGAACGCCCAGGGCGGGACCACCGCCGGCCAGCCGCGCGACAGCGCGTAGCCGGCGGTGGCCAGGCCGCCCAGCACCGCGCCCGCCACCCCGCCGAGCGCCGACAGCAGCAGCGACTCGGCGAGGAACTGCAGGCGCACCTGGCCGCGGGTGGCGCCCAGCGAGCGGCGCAGGCCGATCTCCTTGCGCCGCTCCAGCACCGAGATCACCATGGTGTTGGCCACGCCGACGCCGCCGACCAGCAGCGCGACCGCGCCGAGCCCGAGCAGCAGGTTGGTGAACGCGCTCGCGGCCGCCGCCCGGGCCGCCAGCGCGTCGGAGGGCCTGCTGACCGTGACCTCCTCCGGGTTCTCCGGGTTGACCGTGCGCGGCAGCACGGCGCGTACGGCCTCCACCGATTCCTCGGCGGACCGCTCGTAGATGGTCGTCGGGTGGCCGTCGAAGCCGAGGTATTTCTCGGCGGCGGGGAACCCGACGAGCGCCGAGCGCTCGATCTCCGGGGCGAGCGGCATCGCGCCGAGGACGCCGACGACGGTGAACCACCGTTCGCCCATCCAGACCTGTACGCCCGTCCTGGTGATGCCGAGCCGCTCCGCGGCCTTGGCGCCCAGCACGACGGCGGGCCGCGTCTCGGTGGCGGCGTTCAGCCAGGCGCCGGTGACGACCCGGCCCTCCAGCGTGGTGAGCAGGTCGGCGGTCGCGGCCTGGACGGCGATGCCGCCGGTCACGGCCTTGGGGATGCGGTCGGTGCGCCGGATCGTGGTGTCGACCGTGCCGGTGGCCGAGGCGGTGCGCACCGGCCCGATGCGCCGGACCATGCCGAGCGCCTCCTCGGGCAGCTTGGCCTGCTCGCCGAACATCGTCTGCCCCGGCGCGACGGTCAGCAGGTTGGTGCCGAGCCGGTCGAGCTGGCGCAGCAGTTGCTCGCGGGAGGACGACGAGATGCCCAGCACCGCGATCATCGTGGCGATGCCGATGGCGATGCCGAGCGCGGACAGGATCACCCGCGCGGGGCGGGTGCGCAGCCCGGCCGCGCCGGTCCGCAGGATGTCGGACGGCCCGAGCCGGGCGGGGGTCAGCCGCTGACGGGTCATCGTGGTGCTCCCTTCGCCGCCCACGCCGTTTCGGGGCCGGCGGGGGCTTTCGGGCCGGCTTTGGGGTTGGGCCCGGGTGGCCGGCGTCCGGCGCCCGCCCCGGCGTCGGCGACGACCCGGCCGTCGCGTACGCGCACCTGTCGGGGGCACCACGCGGCGATCTCGGGGTCGTGGGTGATGACCACGATCGTGGTGCCTGCGGCGTGCAGGTCGCGCAGGACGTTCAGCACCTCGGCGCCCGCCGCCGAGTCGAGGTTGCCGGTCGGCTCGTCGGCCAGCAGCAGCGGCGGGTCGCCCGCCACGGCGCGGGCCACCGCGACCCGCTGCTGCTCCCCGCCCGACAGCTGATCGGGCCGGTGGCCGAGCCGGTGGCCGAGGCCCACCCGTTCCAGCGCGGCGGCGGCGCGTTCGCGCCGCGCCCGCAGCGGCGTGCCGGTGTAGAGCAGGCCGTCGGCGACGTTGTCCAGCGCGCTCACCCCCGGTGCGAGGTGGAACTGCTGGAAGACGAAGCCCAGGTGGCGGGCGCGCAGCGCGGAAAGCTCCCGGTCGGACAGCCCGGCCACGTCGTGCCCGGCGATCCGTACGGTGCCCGTGGTGGGCCGGTCGAGGGTCCCGATGAGGTGCAGCAGGGTCGACTTGCCGGATCCGGACGGGCCGGCGACGGCGACCAGCTCGCCGCGTCCGACCAGCAGGTCCACGCCGCGCAGGGCCCGCACGCCGGCGCCGTACACCTTGGTCACCTCGCGCAGCTCCACCACGGCGGGCTGCTCGGGCTGCGGGATGCTCATGTGGCGGGCACCCCGACCTTCATGCCCTCGGCGAGGCCGGCGCCGGTGATCTCGACCATGCCGCCGCCGAAGGCGCCGAGCTCGACCGGGACCACGCGGGTGGAGGCGCCCTCGACCACCTCGACGCCGAAGCCGCCCTCGCGCAGGGCCAGCAGCGCCTCCACCGGCACGGCCAGCACGTTCTCGCGCCGCTCGCTGACCAGCTCGACCTCGACCGGGGCCTTGTCGAGCCGTGTCTTGGGCGGCTTGCTCAAGGTGATGTCGACGTCGATGGTGCTGCCCTGGTCCTGGCCCTGCCCGGACGAGACGGCCTTGGCCACCGTGCCGACCGAGGTGATCTTCCCGGTGACCCGCTCGCCGCCCGGCAGTTCGACGGTGACCTTGGCGCCCTTCCTGGCCAGCGACTGGTCGTCGGTGGACAGGTCCACGTGCACCAGCCGCCGTACGCCCGTGACGGTCAGGACCGGACGTCCGGGAGTGCTCCTGTCGCCGACCTCGACCCTGGCGTCGGTCACCCGGGCGGCGGCCGGCAGGAAGACCACCTGGGAGGCGTCCACCTGCCCGGTCTCGGGGAGCCCGGCGGCTTCCTGCCACTCCTTGACGGCCAGATAGGTGGCGTAGCTGAAGTGGTCGTCCACGGTCAGGTCGTCGCCGTAGCCGAGGACCTTGAGGTTGCGTTCGAGCTGCTCGACGTCCGGGCCGTCGTCGACGCCCTGCCGCAGCGGGCGATACATGGGCAGCGATCCGTACATGAGGACCACCGGCCTGCGGTCGATCTTGAGCAGCGGGCGGCCGCGCCGGACGACCGCGCCCTCGGCGGGCGTCCAGGTCACGGTGCCGGCGGCGTCGGCGGTCACCTGCCGCTCGCCGGAGTAGGTCAGCGCCCCCTCCACGGTCTTGGTGTCGATCAGGTCCTGACGCGTGATCGACGCGGTGGCGGGCACCGGGGGCGGGGACGGCTCGGCCGCTCCCGCGCCGTCGCCGCCCGCCATGGCGACGGCCGTTCCGGCGGCGGCCAGGGCGAGGACGCCGGCGCCCGCGATCACCAGGCCCTTCCTCACGGCTTCCTCCCCGGCGCGAACTCCTCGCAGGCCTTCTGGGCCTCTTCCAGCGTCTTCCGCTGACCCGGCTTGATCTTGATCTGGATGCCCTGGCCGGGGGCCGGGTCGGGCATGTCGATGCCGTGCTCGCGCATGCACTGGGCGAACTTGACCATCCGGTCACGCGCCTCGGGATCGCCGCCGCCGGCCTTGTCGCCGATCGCGTCCTTCATGAAGTGCCGGCAGTCCTGCATGGCCTTTTCCGTCGCGGCCTGGTCGCCCTTCTTGCTCGTGATGCGGATGCGGCCGTCCGGGCCGGGGTCGGGCATGTCCACGCCGTGCTCGCGCATGCACTGGGCGAACTTGAGCTGGGCGTCCTGCCGGTCCACCGGGGCCGACGCCGATGCCGCCGGTCCGGCCGTGGCGCCGCCCGCGCTGGCGATCCCGTCGTCCGCGGGGGCCGCGCCGCAGCCGGCCAGCGCCAGTGCGAGCCCTAATGCCGGGCCCAGGGCGCGCAGTGGTCGTGAGCGCATAGGTCCTTCCTCCTCCGTCGCTTCTCCTCGTCCGGGGCGTTCGCCCGGGACGGGGCCCAACTCCAGCGGAGGCGGTGCTAAACGCGGATAAGCGAGATCGGCTTATCCATGGCTAACACCGGCTGCGCCACCCTCGAACCCGAGCGGGAGGTTCGGATGCGGGTGCTCGTGGTCGAGGACGAGGAACAGCTGGCCGAGGCCGTCGCCCGGGGGCTGCGGCTGCACGCCATCGCGGTGGACGTGGCCTACGACGGTCAGGAGGCGCTGAAGCTGGCCTCCTACGTCGACTACGACGTGGTCGTGCTCGACCGCGACCTGCCCGAGGTGCACGGCGACGACGTGTGCCGGGAGCTGGTCACGGCCGCCGGGGCGAGCCGCATCCTCATGCTGACGGCGGCCGGGCGGGTGCGTGACCGGGTCGGGGGCCTGTCCCTGGGCGCCGACGACTACCTGGTCAAGCCGTTCGCGTTCGCCGAGCTGGTGGCCCGCATCCGGGCCCTGGCCCGGCGCTCGCCCCGGGCGGTGCGGCCCGTGCTGGAGCGGGCCGGGATCCGGCTCGACCCCGCCCGCCGTACGGTGGTGCGCGACGGGCGGCAGGTGGCGCTGGGCCGCAGGGAGTTCGACGTGCTGCACGAGCTCATGCGCGCCGGCGGAGGGCTGGTCAGCTCGGCCCGGCTGCGCGCGAGCGTGTGGGACGAGCACGCCGACGCGGGCACGGGCGTGCTGCGCGTCACCATCACCTCGCTGCGCCGCAAGCTGGGCGAGCCGCCGGTGATCGAGAACGTGCCGGGCCGGGGGTATCGGCTGTGAGGCGTGTGCTGTCCCTGTGGAGCAGGCTCGGCCTGCGGATGCGGCTCACCCTGCTGTACGGCGGGCTGTTCTTCCTGGCGGGGTCGGTGCTGCTGTGGTTCACCCACCTGCTGACCGCGCGGGCGCTCAACCAGCGGTTCGTGGTGGCGGTGGCGTCGAAGGTGACCGGCGTCGGCGCCCCCGGGGCCGTCATGGGGACCACGCTGCCCGACAGCGACACGCTCGCGCAGCGGGTGCGCACCAACGTCGAGCAGGGGGCGGCCGACGTGCTGAGCGACGTGCTCCGCTCCTCGGTGGTCGTCATGGTCCTCGTCGGCGCCGTCGCGGTGGTGGTGGGCTACCTGGTGGCCGACCGCGCGCTGCGCCCGCTCGACCGGGTGACCGAGACCGCGCAGCGGCTGTCGGAGAGCACGCTGCACGAGCGGATCGCGCTGCGCGGCCCCCAGGACGAGGTCAAGCGGCTCGCCGACACCTTCGACGCGATGCTCGACCGGCTGCACCGGGTGTTCGACGCCCAGCGCCGGTTCATCGCCAACGCCTCCCACGAGCTGCGCACCCCGCTGGCGATCAACCGTACGGTGCTGGAGGTGTCGCTGGAGGAGCCGGCGGCCTCGGAGGACCTCAAGGCGCTGGCCCGCGCGCTGCTCGGCACCAACGCGAGGTATGAGCGGCTGATCGAGGGCCTGCTCATGCTGGCGCAGTCGGAGCAGGAGGTGACCGCGCGCAAGCCGGTCGACCTGCGGCAGGTCGTCCGTACGGCGATGGAGCAGATCGACCTGCAGCCGCGCCGCAGGAAGGTCATCGTGCACGAGGACCTGTGCCCGGTGGTCGCGCACGGCGATCCGCTGTTCCTCGAACGCTGTGTGTTCAACCTGCTGGAGAACGCGATCAAGTACAACGTGCGGGACGGGGAGGTCTGGGTCCGCTTGCGGGAGGACGAGGCGGGGGTGAGCGTGACGGTGGAGAACACCGGGCCGCCGGTTCCGCCGTACGAGGTGGACGACCTGTTCGAGCCGTTCCGCCGGCTCGGGGGCGACCGGGTCCGCTCCGCCCGCGGGGCGGGCCTGGGCCTGTCGATCGTCCGGGCCATCGCGGTGGCACACGGCGGCGGGGTGGAGGCGCTGGCCCGGCCCGAGGGCGGCCTGGTGGTGACCGTACGCCTGCCGAAGTAAGCCGTGCGGCCGTGCGCGCCGTGACCCCGCGGGTCGCTCAGGCCTGGTCGCGGGTCAGGGCCAGCAGTTCGCGCAGCATGTCCTCCGCGAGGGCGGCGAGGGAGCGCTGCTCGTCCTCGCGGAGCCACTGAACGAAAGCGATCTTGAACACGGTGACGCCCGACTCCGCCGCCAGGGTGGCCGCGGGCTCGTCCACGCCTCGCGCGCGCAGGGCGCCCGCGACCGCCTCGGCGAGGGTGGCGAGCTTGTGCCGCTCGCGTTCCTGCAGCGCGGGGTTCTGGTCGATCACGGACTGCCGGGTTCGCGAATGATGCCGGCGCTCGTCCGGGAAGAAGGACGTCGCGGACCGCAGGGCGCAGGCGACGATCTCGATCGGCGACGCGTCCGGCGGCGCGGCCTCCACACCGGCGAGGAACGCCTGGGTGAACAGGTGCTGGTTGTGGAAGAGGACCTCGCGCTTGTCGCTGAAGTGGCGGTAGAAGGTGCGCTCGGTCAGGCCGACGGACTGTGCGATGTCCGTGGCGGTCGTCTGCTCGAACCCGTGGGTCGCGAACAGTTCGAGCGCGGCCTCCTGCAGCCGCTCGGCGGCCCCGGGCGCCCAACGCGTCATGCGATCAAGTGTAGTGATGACGGCCACGAAGGAGTACCGTGATGTCTGTGACTGACGTCAGTCACAGACATCAGTTTTTCGGGAAGTCGCTCCGCCCTGCCGGCGGTGCGCCGAAGGAGATTCCTCATGCGTGTTTTCGTCACCGGAGCCTCCGGATGGATCGGCTCCGCGGTGACCGATGAGCTGCTCGCCGCCGGTCACGAGGTCATCGGACTGGCGAGGTCGGACGCGTCCGCCGCCGCCCTGGAGGGCAAGGGGGCCCGGGTCCGCCGCGGCGACCTCGACGATCTCGACGGCATCCGCCTGGGCGCCCGGGACGCCGACGCCGTCATCCATCTCGCGAACAAGCACGACTGGTCCGACCCGGCCGGCACGGCGGCGACCGAACGAGCCGCCGTGCAGACCATCGGCGAGGCGCTGGAGGGAACCGGTCGTCCGTTCCTGCTCGCCTCGGGACTCGCCGGTTTCGCCCCGGGCCGGCCCGCCACCGAGGACGACCCGTCGCCGTTCCACGGCCCCGATTCGCCCCGCGGCGGGAGCGAGAACCTGGCGCTGGAGTTCGTCGAGCGTGGCGTGCACACCGTGAGCCTGCGCTTCGCGCCGACCGTGCACGGCACCGGCGACCACGGCTTCATCGCGATCCTCGCCGCGATCGCCCGCGAGAAGGGCGTTTCGGGTTACCCGGGCGACGGCGCCAACCGCTGGTCCGCCGTGCACGTGCGCGACGCCGCCCGCATGGTCGCACTCGGCCTGGAGAAGGCGCCCGCGGGCGCGCGGCTGCACGCCGTCGCCGAGGAAGGCGTCCCGACCCGCGTGATCGCGGAGGCGATCGGCCGCGCGTTCGGCCTTCCCGTCGCCTCGATCGCCCCCGGAGACGTGCCGGACCACTTCGGGTGGATCGGCAACTTCTTCGGCATGGACCTCGCGGCGACCAGCACCGCGACGCGCACCCTCCTCGGGTGGACGCCCACCGGCCCGGCCCTCGTCGACGACCTCGACACGGGCGCGTACGCGATCTCCCGTTGACGACGCCGCGACCAAGGGCGCGTCAAGCGAGGCCGGGAGATTTTTCCGGGTCCCGGCGCGGGGGTAGCGCCCCCGCGCCGGGCCCGCGGCGGAGGGCGGGGCAGGGCGGGATCGCCGTCAGGGGCGGGGTCCCGCTGATCGGGGGCCGCCTCACCGTACCCTTGCCGTCCGCTTTGTACCGGACTTGACGGGTAAAATCCCTCTTGTAGTTACTTGACCGGTCTGACCTGGTCTATTAGCTTTTAGGCAGCTCAGGGCGCACTTGCTCATCTCAATGGTCAAGAAGCCCTCCTCAGACCGACGCGGCCGGCCATCCCGGCCTGCCGCCCGGCCGCCGAGTCCGCGTCCGCGCGGAGCCGGGGACCCACCTCTCCTGGGGTGAATCGGCATGCGTGCCGTAGGGCGACTTCCAGCCCGAACCCGTCAGCTAACCCGGTAGGTGGCATGGAAGTAAGGGAGAACGCCCCACCATGCACGTCTTCACCACTTGGGTCCGCGCTGCCCTCGCGGGCGGAGCCCTCGCCTCGGCCGTGCTGATCGCGGCGCCCGCGGCGCACGCGGACAACCCGGCGACCGGGAAGGGTCCGGCGACCGCGCAGTCCATGCCGGAGATCGCCGCCAGGCTGCCCAAGATCACCTCGGCCGACGTGCTGAAGCTGGCCAGGAGCCAGATCGGGATCAGCGAGAACGCCAAGGGCGGCGGCACCAAGTTCCAGGAGTGGTACATGTCCACGCCGCGCGCCCGCGAGACCCTCGCCCGCGACGGCGGCAAGCTCGCCGACTACCTCAACGCCCCCTGGTGCGACATGTTCGTGTCCTGGGTGGGCCAGCAGCTCGGCATCGGCCCGGTGATGGGCGCCGACGCGTACACCGTGAAGCACGCGCAGTGGTTCGCCGACCACGGCCGCTGGGGTCACACGCCCAAGCCGGGCGCGGTGGTGTTCTTCGCCTGGAGCGGCAGCAAGCACATCGACGACATCAACCACGTCGGGTTCGTCGTCAAGGACAACGGCGACGGAACGATCCAGACCATCGAGGGCAACACGGGCGACGGCGGCGCCGTCGAGGCCCGCACCCGTCCCACCTGGCAGGTGGCGGGATACGGCTACCCGATGTACCCCGGGGACCTGTCCGCCTCCTCCTGACGGACGGCCTTCTGGCGGACGATCCATCGTCGTTCCGACGACGGCCCACAAGCGCGCCGGTGATCCCGGCGCGCTTCGCCGTCCCGGCCGGGAGCGTACGGCTCCTGCCGAATTGACCTACGCGAGCGCGAGCTGCGAGCCTGACGGCATGCACGCGTTCGACGTCCTCGGCGATCCGGTGCGCCGCCGGATCCTGGAACTGCTCGCGGAGGGCGAGCGCCCCGCCGGGGAGATCGGCGCGATCGTGCAGGAGGAGTTCGGGATCTCCCAGCCCGGGGTGTCCCAGCACCTGCGCGTGCTGCGGGAGAGCGGTTTCGCGACGGTCCGGGCCGAGGGCACCCGGCGCCTTTACGCCGTCGACCCGGCGCCGCTCCGCGAGGTCGACACCTGGCTCGACCACTTCCGCCGCTTCTGGAACCAGCGCCTCGACGCCCTGGGCACCGAACTGGCCCGCGGCAGGCGCGAGCGCCGACTCCGGGACGACGCCCGTCCGTAAGCCGTGCGCGTGCAGATCGCCGCATTCTGCATTATTGGCTCAGAATCACCTGGTCGGCAGGAGTCACGCCGTGGTCATAGCGCTGCTGGGCGCTGGTTAGCGGAGCCGGCCGGGGAATCGGAGCCGCGACCGCGCTCGAGTTGGGCCGGCTCGGCTATCACGTGATAGTCAACTATCTGAGAGACGCCGACTCCGCGGAGCTGGTGGTCAAGCAGATCGGCGCCGCGCAGGCGGTACAGGCCGACGTGACCGACGAAGCCCAGGTGACCACGCTGGTGGACCGGGTGGTCGCCGAGCACGGGCGGATCGACGTGCTTGTGGGCAACGCCCACACCGCGGCGCCGCCTTTCGGCCCGCTGGAGCATGTGCCGTGGGAGGCGTTCGCAGCCAAGATCAGCGATGAGCTGGCCGGCATCTACCACCTGACCCGGCGGGTGCTGCCGGTCATGCGCCGGCGGCGGTCCGGCCGGATCGTCTACGTCTCCGCTACCGCGGCCGAGCTGATCATCGGCAGTGCCGCCCAGTCCACTGCCAAAGCCGCGGTGAACGCCTTCGCCCAGCAGATCGCCGGCGAGACCATACGGGACGGCATCACCGTCAATGCCGTCGCCCCTGGCGCGGTTCGTACCGATGCCACCGCTGAGGTGTTCACCGATGGCATCCGGCGCCACTTCGGTGACCGGTCGGTGACCGGCACGATGCTGCGGCCGCAGGATTTGGCTCGCCCGATCGCCGCGCTCGTGGACGGCGCGTTCGCCACGGTCACCGGCCAGGTGATCCGGGTCGATGGCGGATACGGGCTGCTGAGTCAGTTGCTGGACGGCCTACCGGCCCAGTTCTCCACGGCTTCGTGACCCTCAGAACAGGGAGTGCGGCTCAAACCCCAGGTTGATGACGTCGACCCAGGTCACAGCCCGGGGGAATACGCTGATGAGGCGGTCGCGCTCATGTCCGAGCTCCACCGGCCGACGGGCCTGCGGTTGTCGGCGGGCCTGCGCGCTTAGAGAGTTGCGGTACACCGTCGCCATTCCGATGGCGAACCCATCAGGTCGGCGACGGTGATCGCATGTGGCACGCGCACTGGTTCGGCCTGCTGTCGCGTGCTCAGCTTGGGCGAGCCTCGGGCCCGGACCGGCATTCGCGACAGGCCGAGGTCAGGCGCCGACGTAGGCCGCGAGGTGCTCGCCGGTGAGGGTGGAGCGGGCGGCGACGAGGTCGGCCGGGGTGCCTTCGAAGACGATCCGGCCGCCGTCGTGACCGGCGCCGGGGCCCAGGTCGATGATCCAGTCGGCGTGCGCCATGACCGCCTGGTGGTGCTCGATCACGATGACCGACTTGCCGGAGTCGACCAGCCGGTCGAGCAGCCCGAGCAGTTGCTCGACGTCGGCGAGGTGGAGACCGGCGGTCGGCTCGTCGAGGACGTAGACGCCGCCCTTGTCTGCCATGTGGGTGGCGAGCTTGAGCCGCTGCCGTTCGCCGCCGGACAGCGTGGTGAGCGGCTGGCCGAGGGTGAGGTAGCCGAGGCCGACGTCGGCGAGCCGGTCGAGGATGGCGCGCGCGGCGGGCGTGCGGGCCTCGCCGGAGCCGAAGAACTCCTGTGCCTCCGACACGGGCATCGCGAGCACCTCGCTGATGTCGCGCCCGCCGAGCTTGTGCTCCAGCACCGCCGCCTGGAACCGCTTCCCCTCGCACTCCTCGCAGGTGGTGGACACTCCGGCCATCATCGCCAGGTCGGTGTAGATCACGCCGGCGCCGTTGCAGGTGGGGCAGGCGCCCTCGGAGTTGGCGCTGAACAGCGCCGGCTTCACGCCGTTGGCCTTCGCGAACGCCTTGCGGATCGGGTCGAGCAGCCCGGTGTAGGTCGCCGGGTTGCTCCGCCGCGAGCCGCGGATGCCGCCCTGGTCGACCGACACCACGCCCGCGCCGGCCGGGACCGACCCGTGGATGAGCGAGCTCTTGCCCGACCCGGCGACTCCGGTGACGACGACGAGCACCCCGAGCGGGATGTCGACGTCGACGTCGCGCAGGTTGTTCGCCGTCGCGCCGCGGATCTCCAGGGTGCCGGTGGGCGTGCGCACCGTTTCCTTGAGGGCCGCCCGGTCGTCGAAATGGCGGCCGGTGACGGTGCCGCTGGCCCGCAGCCCCTCGACGGTGCCCTCGAAGCACACCGTGCCGCCCGCCGTGCCGGCGCCGGGGCCGAGGTCGACGACGTGGTCGGCGATCGCGATCATCTCCGGCTTGTGCTCCACGACCAGCACCGTGTTGCCCTTGTCCCGCAGCCGCAGCAGCAGGTCGTTCATCCGCTGGATGTCGTGAGGGTGCAGGCCAGTCGTGGGCTCGTCGAAGACGTAGGTGACGTCGGTGAGCGAGGAGCCGAGGTGGCGGATCATCTTGACGCGCTGCGCCTCGCCGCCCGACAGCGTGCCCGACGCCCGGTCGAGGGACAGGTAGCCCAGCCCGATCTCCACGAACGAGTCGAGAAGCTGCCGCAACGTGGCGAGCAGCGGCGCGACCGACGGCTCGTCGAGGTCGCGGATCCAGGCGGCCAGGTCGCTGATCTGCATCGCGCAGGCGTCGGCGATGCTGATGCCTTTGATCTTGGACGACCGCGCGGCCTCGCTGAGCCGGGTGCCGCCGCACTCGGGGCAGGTGGTGAACTTCACCGCCCGCTCCACGAACGCCCGGACGTGCGGCTGCAGCGCCTCCTTGTCCTTGGACAGCATCGACTTCTGGATGCGCGGGATCAGGCCCTCGTAGGTGAGGTTGATGTTGTCGACCTTGATCTTGGTCGGCTCCTTGTAGAGCAGGTCGTCGAGCTCGGTCCTGGTGAAGTCGCGGATCGGCTTGTCCGGGTCGAAGAAGCCGGAGCCGCTGAAGATGCGGCCGTACCAGCCGTCGACGCTGTAGCCGGGGATCGTGAGCGCGCCCTCGTTGAGCGACTTGGAGTCGTCGTAGAGCTGGGACAGGTCGATGTCGGAGGTGCGGCCCAGGCCCTCGCAGCGCGGGCACATGCCGCCGGTGATGGAGAACTCGCGCCGTTCCTTCACGGTCTTGCCGCCGCGCTCGAACTTGACCGCGCCCGCTCCGGTGACCGAGGCGACGTTGAAGGAGAACGCCTGGGGCGAGCCGATGTGCGGCCGGCCGAGCCGGCTGAACAGGATGCGCAGCATCGCGTTGGCGTCGGTGACCGTGCCGACCGTGGAGCGGGGGTTGGGGCCCATCCGCTCCTGGTCGACGACGATCGCGGTCGTCAGCCCGTCGAGCACGTCGACCTCGGGACGCGACAGCGTCGGCATGAACCCCTGCACGAACGCCGAGTAGGTCTCGTTGATCAGCCGCTGCGACTCGGCGGCGATCGTGCTGAAAACCAGCGAGCTCTTGCCCGAGCCGGAGACTCCGGTGAACACCGTGAGCCGGCGCTTCGGGATCTCGATGCTGACGTCCTTGAGGTTGTTCTCGCGCGCGCCGTAGACGCGGATCAGATCGTGGGTGTCGGCAACGTGCGGCGCAGGGGTTTGCGTGTCCGTCCTCGTGGCCATGCTCATCGTGCTCTCCAAAACGTCAGGCGGGGTCGCCTAGGGGGTCTCCGTCGGCGTGGCAGGGCTCGATCCAACCGGCTTCGAGCGGTGCGCCCGGCTCTTTCGGCGACGCAGGGGACGCAGGGGGACTGCGGCGCCGCCGGCTCAGCGCAGCTCGTTGATCCGGATCATGTTGCCGGCGGGATCGCGGATGGCGCAGTCGCGCCCCCCGTACGGCTGCTCGACCGGCTCCTGCACGATCTCGGCGCCCTGGTCCTGCAACCGCCGGAAGAGGCCGTCGAGGTCCCCGGTGGACAGGGTGATCATGGCGAAGGTGCCCTTGGCCATCATCTCGGCGATGGTGCGGCGCTCGTCGTCGGTGACGCCGGGATTGCCGCCCGGCGGGGACAGGACGATGGACGTGCCCGGCTGACCGGCGGGGCCGACGGTGATCCAGCGCATCCCTCCGTAACCGGCGTCGCCCCGGACCTCGAAACCGAGGACGTCGCGATAGAAGGCCAGCGCCACGTCGGGGTCGTCGTGCGGGAGGAAGGCCGAGTGAATGGTGACGTCCATGACAGTCACGCTAGCTGCGGCTGGGCCGCGCGTGCTTCTCGATTCCTGACGGGCCTGGTCACCTGCTTCGCCACACACGGCGGCATCCCGGCCGTCGCGCTCGCCGCCTGCCGCCGGTAGGCGCTGGGCGGCATGCCCACCAGCTCGGTGAAGCGGGTGCTGAAGCTGCCCAGCGACGAACAGCCGACCGCGAAACAGACCTCGGTGACGCTCATGTCGCCCCGGCGCAGCAGCGCCATCGCGCGTTCGATCCGCCGTGTCATCAGATAGCTGTACGGCGACTCGCCGTAGGCGAGCCGGAACTGGCGGCTGAGGTGCCCGGCGGACATGTTCACCCCGCGGGCGAGCGCCTCGACGTCCAGCGGCCGGGCGTACTCCCGGTCGATCCGGTCACGGACGCGGCGCAGCAACGCGAGGTCGCGCAGGTGCTGTTCGGAGGCGGGTTTGCTGCTCACCCGGCAAGAGTACGCCGTGCCACCGACATTCCAGCCTGCCGGGCACCCGGGGCCCCTGCCTGACCTGCGGCGGGTCCGGGTCGCCGCGCCCTGCTCACCCCGATCGGCTCACCTCGATCGGCTCACCCCGATCGGCTCACTGCGATTCGGCCCTGCCCGTCGGGCCGGGCGTGCCGTGCAGGGCGGCGGTCGCGCCGGCCCAGGCGGAGTCTCCGGGGTAGAGCGCGGTGCGGAGACAGGCCCACACCAGCGCCCGCGGGACAACCCGTCGTGCGGCGCGGCCACGCGTCACGGGCCGGCGCTCAGCCGTCCGTCCTGCGGTAGCCGTCCAGGAAGGCCCGTACGCCCGCGGTCACCATGTCCGTGATCTGCTCGCCGGTGAGCGGCCCCCCGGCCGACCGGATGGAGACCTCGAACGTCGCCAGAGCGGTGAAGTGCAGCGCCGCGCGCTCGGGGTCGGCGATGCGGAGCAGGCCCTCGGAGGCCAGCTCCTCCAGGCGGCGGACGACCTCGCCCCTCACGCGCAGCGGCCCGGCCTCCTGCCACTCCCCCAGCAGTTCGCGGGGGAAGTGCGGGCCCTCCACGTCGATCATCTGCACGAGCGCGAAGTGGTCGGGGAAGTCGACGCGATGGGCGACCAGTGCGCGGCCGACGGCGACGAGCCGCTCCTCCGGCCCGCTCGCCTCGCGCAGCCCGCGCTCGACGTACTCGGCGAAGGCGTCGGCGACCCGGGTCGCGCTCTCGGCGAGCACGACCGAGAACAGCCGCTCCTTGCTGCCGAAATGCTTGTAGAGCGTGCGGGTCGAGACACCCGCCTCACGGGCGATGGCGTCGGTGGTCGTACGGGCGTATCCGTCGCGTCCGAAGACGGCACGGGCGGCCCGGATGATGGCCGCGTCCTTGGCCGGCCTGCCCCGCCTCGGCCCGTCCGTCCGGCCTGACCCCTCCACATGTCCTCCATCGGGCTTACGCTAATTTTTGCCGTACACGGTTTACTTTATCTTGGAGGGGGATGTCATGCAGCCCGAACTCACCGTCGCCGTCATCGTGGGAAGCGTCCGGCCGGGCCGCCGGGGCGAGGCCGTCGCACGCTGGGTGCAGGGGCGGGCCGCGCGCCGCGAGCGCCTCGCGGCCGAGCTCGTCGACATCGCCGAATACGACCTGCCGGTGCTCGACGAGCCCTGGCCCGCCGCCTACGGCCGCTACGACAAGCCGCCTTCGACGGCGAGGACTTCGCTCCCGGCCCCGGACGTGACCGGGAGCTGGACGTCCTGCTCGACCAGCTCACCGTCTGGGGCACCGCGCTGCGAGGCGTCCGGCGACCGGCGGCGGCGTGATGGCCGCTCCGCCCACCGCGAGGGCCGCCGGCGCGCCCATCACCTGGCCCGTCTGGCGGCTCGCGCTGGTGATGGCGTTCGGCGCGTTCATGAGCCAGCTCGACACCTCGGTCGTCAACGTCGGCCTCGACACGATCGCCACCGATCTGCGTGCCGGCCTCGGCGCGGCCCAGTGGGTGGCCAACGCGTACCTGATCGCCCTGGGCCTGTCGCTGCCCGCGTGCGGCTGGCTCGTGCGGCGTCACCCTCCCCCTCGGCGCGCTCGCCCTGTGGCTCGGCCTGCGTCACGTGCCGCGCGAGCGGCCCTCCGTACACCCGGGGAGTCTCGACTGGCCGGGGCTGCTGCTCGTCGCCGCCGGCGTCCCGCTCCTGATCTACGGCCTGAGCGCGTGGGGCGAGCGCGGCGGCGCCTCAGGCCGATCCGGCGGCGGACTGGGCGGCACGCTCGGGCCGGTCGCCGCCGGCGCCCTCGCGCTCGCCGCGTTCGCCTGGCACGCGCGCCGCACCGCACACCCGGTGCTCGACCTGCGGCTGTTCGCCAACCCGGCGTACGCCGCCGCCACGGTGACCGCCGCCCTCACCGGGGCCGCGATGTTCGGCTCCACGCTGCTGTTCCCGCTCTACTTCCAGGTCGGCAGGGACACCGGGGTGACCGCGACCGGGCTGGCGCTGATCCCGCTCGGCCTCGGCACCGCCCTGCTCCTGCCGGTCAGCGGCCGGCTCACCGACCGTTTCGGCGGCGGCGTCGTCAGCGCGTACGGCGGCCTCGCCGCCGTGGCCACCACCGTGCCGTTCGCGGTGCTCGGCACGGACATGAACACGGCCGCGGTGGAGGGCCTCCTGCTGCTGCGCGGCATGGCCCTCGCGCTCGCCGTGACGCCGGTCGGCATCGCGGCCTACCAGGCGGTCACGCCCGAGCAGCTCGCCGACGCCACCACGCAGGTCAACATCCTGCAACGGCTGGGCGGCGCGCTCGGCGGCACCGTGTTCGCCGTGGTGCTCACCACCCGGCTGCCCCTCGGCGTGGAGGGCGCCTTCCACGCCGCCTTCCGATGGCTCACCGCCGCATCCGTGCTCGGCCTGGCCGGGGCGGCCTGGCTCACCGTGGCGCAGCGCCGTCGCCGGCGGGCGGAGGGAGGCTGACCCCGTCGGAGGCGGCGCTGGCGTAGAGGATCTCGCGCATGCCCGGCAGCGCCTCGCGGTCGGCCCGCCACACCAGGCGCAGGTTCAGGCCGGGGACGTCGAACGCGAGCCGCGCAAGGGCGCCGGCCGCGACCCGGTCGGCGACCGCGAACCACGGCAGCAGCGCGATCCCGAGGCCGCGCTCGGCCCAGGCCCGCATGACGGGCACGCCGCCCGCCCGCACCCGCTCCACCCGGTCGCCCAGCAGGCGCTCGCCCGCCAGCCAGAACGAGCAGGCGGGCACGTTGACCAGCAGCCTCTGGCCGTACAGGTCCTCCCTGCGCAGCCGGGACGCGGCGGCCAGCGGGTGGTCCGGCGCGGCGACCAGCGCCAGCGGCACGGGATCGAGGTCGAGGAAGGCCAGCGGCGCGGCCGGCGCGCCGAAGCCGAGCCCGCCAAGATCGTCTCCCGCGTCCAGGAGCAGCGCCGCGTCGAGGTCGGCGGCGGCGACCGCGTCGAGGAGACGGTCGCGGACCCCGTCCGAGCGCACCTCCACCACGAGGTCGGGACGCCGCTCGGCCAGCCGGGCCAGGAGGGCGGGCACGTGCACGGCGGCGATCGTCTCCAGGGCGCCGAGCCTCATCACCGGGCGGGCCTGCGCGACGTCGCGCCTGGCCTGGTCGGCCTGGTCGAGCAGACGGCGTGCCCAGCCGCGCAGGCGCTCCCCCGCCGCGGTCGGGCGCATCCCCCGGGGTCCCCGTTCGAAGAGCGCGACCCCGAGGTCCCGTTCCAGGGCCCTGATCTGCTCCGACACCGACGACGGCGCGAGATCCAGGGCGACGGCGGCGTCGGTGACCGTCCGATGGGCCACGACCGCCTCGAAGGTGCGCAACTGCCGCAGTTCCATGCCGCACCGAACGGACCCGGAGCGTTCGGTTATTCCGAACGCGGCCTGCGGCCCGGCCGGTGGAGCCGTCCGGCCGCCGACGCCACAGTGACCCCCAGGTTGTCCATCTCCTGGAGTTGTTCGTGACGTCGACTGTTTCCGCCGCTCGCCCCGCCGCTTCCCCTGCGCCGCCCGGCCGGACCCGCGCGCTGGCCGGGATCGCCCTCGGCTATTTCATGGTGCTGCTCGACACCACCGTCTTGTCGGTCGCCGAACCCGACCTCGCCCGGTCCTTCGGCGGCGCGGGCGTCACCGGGCTGCAGTGGACCGTGACCGGCTACACCCTCGTGTTCGGAGCCGCGCTGCTGACGGCCGGATCGGTGGCCGACAGGTACGGCGCGCACCGCGTGTTCCGGGTGGCCGTCGCCGCCTTCGGCCTCGGCAGCCTGCTGAGCGCGCTCGCGCCGTCGCTGTGGGCGCTCGTCGGGCTACGGGCGCTGCTGGGCCTGGCGGCGGCGGGCTGTGTCCCCGCGTCCATGGCGATGATCGCCCGGTTGTACCCGGTGCCCGCCGAGCGGGCCAAGGCGGTGGCCGTCTGGGCGGCGACCAGCGGCGCCGCGCTCGTGGCGGGCCCGGTGGCCGGAGGGGCGCTGCCCGCCCTGGCGGGCTGGCGGGCGATCTTCGTGATCAACGGCCCGCTCGCCGCCGTCCCCCTCGCCCTCACGGCCGGGGGGGCCGTACGCTGCCCGCGCGGCGACCGCCGCATCGACTGGGCGGCCCCGATCCTGGCCTGCGCGGCGGTGGCGCTGCTGACCGACATGCTGATCGCGCTCGGCGCCCGCTCCTTCGTCCACGCCGCCTGGTCGGCCTGCGCGACGGCCGTGGCGGTGTGCGCCTTCGCCGTACGGGAGCGGCGCGGGCATGCGCCGGTCCTGGCGCCCGCCGTGCTGCGGGCGCCCGGCGTCCCCGGCGCGCTGCTGGCGGGGGCGGCGGGCAACTTCGCGATGAGCGGGGGGCTGTTCGTGCTGCCGCTGCTCTTCCAGCAGGAGCTGGGCCTGACGCCGGGGAAGATCGGGGCGGCGCTGCTGCCCATGACGCTGCCCTTCGCCGTCAATCCGCTGCTGACCGGCAGGATCGTCGCCCGGTCGGGGCCGCGGCCGCCGGTGTTGGCCGGGCTCGGCCTGCTCGCGGCCGGCGGCGTCGCGTTCGGCGCGGCCGTCTGGGCGGGCGCCTCCTACCCGTTGCTGCTGGCCGGGCTGGTCGCCACCGGGTTCGGCGTGTCGTTCGCGCTGCCCGCCCTGGCCACGTTGATCGTCACCGCGGCTCCCGAGGGCACCGCCGGTGTGGCCGGTGGGCTGCTCAACGCGGTCCGGCAGTGCGGCGCGACGATCGGCGTCGCCATCACGGGCGCGTTCATCACCGTCGGCGTTCCCGATCACCACGGCGCGGCGTACGCGCTGGTCGTGCCGGCCGTGGTCTGCGCCGCGGCGGCCGTCGCCGTCGCCCGGCGTCCGGCAGGGTGAGACGGCAGGGCGAGGCGCTCCTGATGGACGGCCGCCGTGATGGCCGCGGGCGCGTTCATCGCATTTTCCGTCGCCTGTTCGGGGCCGTACGCCCTTGACCCGCGTTCCTGCGGGGATGGGACACAGTGACCGGTTTCGGACGGGCGGCCTGTCATGCCGACGGCGGGGTCCGGAAGGCGGGGTGTGGGATGGGCGCCGTGGTCACGAGGCCAGAGGTCGACTACGAGGCGGTGTTCCGGGTGAGCCCGGCCCTGGCGATTCTGCTGGCCACCGACTTCACCGTGCTCGACATGAACGACTCCTGTCTCAGCCTGGCCAGGCGCCGCGCGTGCGACGTGGTCGGCCGCAGCCTGTTCGACGTCTTCCCGGCCAATCCCGCCGCGCCGCCGGACGCCGGCGATCAGGGGGCGCGGGTGCTGCAGACCTCGCTGGAGCGGGTGATGAAGACCCGCCGCCGCGACTTCATGCCCCTGCAGCGGTACGACATCGAGTTGGTGGACAGGCCAGGGGTGTTCGAGGAGCGCTACTGGAGCACGGTCAACACGCCCGTGCTCGGGGAACACGGCGAGGTCCGGATGATCGCCCTCACCAGCGAGGAGGTCACCGACTTCGTCCGCGCGATGCGGCGCCCCGGCGGAGGCGGCGAGCACTCCCTGGCCCAGCACCTGCAGATCCTCAACGACCAGCTCAGGCGGGCGCACCTGGAGCAGTGCGAGACCACCTCGGCCCTGCGCGAGGCCGTCGTGCGGCAGCGACGGCTGGTCTACGAGGCCTCCCACGACCTGCGCAACCCCATCACGGGCCTGCTCACCGAGCTGGAGGTCGCGCTGTCCGACCCCGGCACCGACCTGCAGCGGATCCTGCGCACACTGCTGCGCGACGCGGAGCGGCTCAACGACATCGTGGCCGACCTGCTCGACCTCGCCCGCGTCGACAGCGAGACCCACGACGACGAGCGCCTCATCGACCTCGTCGGGTTCGTCAGCGAGGAGCTGGACCGCCGCCCCCCCCCGGGCCCCGCCGTCCGCCCCCGCCTCGACCCCCACGTGTACGTACGCGCCTCGACGATCCGCCTGGCCCGCCTGCTGAACAATCTGCTGGCCAACGCCGAGCGGCACGCGCGGTCCACGATCGAGATCGTGGTCACCGCCGACCCTCCCGACGCCGTCCTCGAACTCATCGACGACGGTCCCGGCATCCCGCCGGAGGACCGCGAACGCGTCTTCGAGCGCGGCTACCGCTCGGAGGAGGCCCGCGAACGGGATCCCGGCGGGTGCGGGCTCGGCCTGCCCATCGCGCGGGAGATCGCCCAGGAGCACGGCGGCCGCCTGTACGCCGCCGAACACCACGGCGGAGCCCGGATCGTCCTGCGTCTCCCCCTCGTCTCCGGGCGCTGCCCCTGAGCGCGTCCCGCCTGCGGCGGCGGTTGGACATGGCCCGCTCTAGGATCGGGTCATGCCCTTGACCATGAACGACGTCGACCGGTTCGAGGCCTCCAGGTCGCGCCTGGAGGCCATCGCCTACCGGCTCCTGGGGTCCGCCGGTGAGGCCGAGGACGCCGTGCAGGAGACGTTCCTGCGCTGGCAGGCCGCCGACGTCGACCACGTCGAGGTGCCCGAGGCCTGGCTGACCAAGGTCCTCACCAACCTGTGCCTCAACCAGCTCACCTCCGCGCGGGCGCGCCGCGAGACCTATGTGGGCCAGTGGCTTCCCGAGCCGCTGCTCGCCGGTGACCCGATGCTCGGCCCGTCCGACACCGCCGAGCAGCGCGAATCGGTCTCCTACGCGGTGCTCACCATCATGGAGCGCCTGTCCCCCAGCGAGCGGGCGGTGTACGTGCTGCGGGAGGCCTTCGACTACCCGCACCGGGAGATCTCCCAGATCCTCGACATCACCGAGGCCGCCAGCCAGCAGATCTTCCACCGCGCCAAGAAGCACGTCGCCGACGGCAAGGCCCGCACCTCGGCCGACAGGGCCGCCGCCCGGCGCGTCGTCGAGGAGTTCCTGGCCGCCGCCACCACGGGCCGGATCGAGCCGCTCGTGGGCCTGCTCACCGAGGACGCCGTCGCGATCGGCGACGGCGGCGGGAAGATCCCGGCCCGCGCCAAGGCGTTCACGGGCGCCGTCGCGGTCGCGAAGTTCCTGCGGGGCCTGTTCAAACCCGGCGAGGCCAAGCAGGCCCTGGTCGGCGGCGAGTCCCAGATCTACCTCTGGACCGCCAATGACGAGCCCGCCATCGTGGCCGTCGTGGACGGCCGGGTCGTCGGCATCATGTGCCTGGAGGTCACCGCCGAGGGGATCGCCGGGGTGCGCACCCAGGTCAACCCGGACAAGCTCGAACGCGCGACCGCGCAGTGGGCCGCGGCCGACCACGGGGAGCCCTTGTTCACGGTGTGAGCTCATATGTGATGTACGTCACATCGCCTCCCTGTCAGGAAACCGCGTGCTGCCCGGTTCAGGTGGCAGATCGCGTTAGACAGGAGCAAGGCAATGCAACACCACATCGTCGTCCTCGGAGGCGGATACACCGGAGCGACCGCAGCGGGCCGCCTGGCCAGGCGGCTCCACCGCGATGACGTCGCCATCACCCTCGTCAACGCCGAGCCCGACTTCGTCGAGCGCGTCCGGATGCACCAGCTGGCGGCCGGCCAGGACCTCAAGCCCCGGCCGTACAGCGAGATGTTCGCCGGCACCGGCGTCGAGCTGAAGCTCGCCAAGGTCACCGGCCTCGACGCCGACCGCAATACCGTCACCGTCTCCGGCGTGAACGGCGGACGGACCGAGGAACTGTCCTACGACACGCTCGTATACGCCCTCGGCAGCGGGTGGAACTCCCAGGGGGTCCCCGGGGTCGCCGAGCACGCCTACGAGATCGCCGGCCGGTCCGGAGCGCTTCGGCTGCGCGAGCGCCTGGCCCGCCTCGGCGCCGGGCAGACCGTGGTCGTCGTCGGCGCCGGACTCACCGGCCTGGAGGCCGCCACCGAGATCGCCGAGGCCCGCCCCGACCTCGACGTCGCGCTCGCCGCCGACGGCGTTCTCGGCGGCTGGCTGTCGCCCAAGGGCCGCGCGTACCTGCGGAAGGTCTGCCGCACGCTCGGGATCACGGTGCACGAGAACACCGCCGTCACCGGCGTCGAAGCCGGCCGCGTCACCACCGCCGGCGGCACGGCCATCCCCGCCGCGGTCACCGTGTGGGCCACCGGCTTCGCGGTCAACCCGATCGCCGAGGCGACCACCCTGGAGGTCACCGGCACCGGGCAGATCGTGGTCGACGCGACCATGCGCTCGGTCTCGCACCCGGACGTGTACGCCATCGGCGACGCGGCCCACGCGATGGGCCCGGGCGACAAGCCGCTGCGCATGTCGTGCGCCTCCGGCACTCTGACGGCCTGGCAGGCCGCCGAGGCGATCGCCGCGCGCCTGACCGGCGGGAAGCTCCCGAACGTGCCGATCCGCTACTTCAACCAGTGCATCTCGCTGGGCCGCAAGTACGGCCTGATCCAGTACGTCACCGCCGACGACCGCTCCGTGGGGGCGGTGCTGACCGGACGGCTGGCCGCCGTCTACAAGGAGCTGATCTGCAAGAGCGCGGCCTGGAACGTCGCCAACCCGACGTTCGGGCTGCCGGTCCGGCGCCGTCGCGTCACCGGCAAGCCGGCCGCGGCGGGCTCGGCCGTCGAGGCGGCGGCATAGCGCGCAGCGGGCGGCCGGGTCGCCGTCACGGCCCAGGTGGTCGTTCCGGAGGCTCCTGGCGCAGCCGCAGCTCGGCGGCGACCGCGCGTTCGCGCAGCTGGGCCGCCTCGGCCCGGGCCACGTCGAGCTGCGCGCGCAGGTCGGCCAGCCGGGCCCGTTCCAGCGACAGCTCCGCCTGGAGCCGCTCCCGCTCGGCCGCGGCGTCCCGGGCGTCCTGCTCCGACCGGGCCGCGGCCGCGACGGCCGCACCCGCGCGCGCCTCGGCCTGCGCCGCCTCCGCGCGCAGCCGGGCGGCCTCCGTCACGGCCTGCTCCCGGGCCGCCTCCGCCGCCTCGGCCCTGGCCAGCATCCGGTCACGCTCGTCGTGGGCCTGCGCCACGGCCCGGTCGCGCTCGGCCTCCGCACGCGCGACCGCGCGGTCGCGTTCGGCCTCGGCCGCCTGGGCGCGGGCCAGCGCGGCGGCGCTGGACTGCTCGGCCTCGCGATGCGCGCGGCGGGCCAGCTCGGCCTCCGCCCGCGCCGCCCGCGCGTCGGCCTGCGCCTCGTCGCGTTCCTGGACGGCCTGCCCGGCCTGCTCCCGGGCCAGGCGGACCTCGGCCACGGCCCGGTCCATCCGGTCGGCCAGTTCGCGTACGGCCTGCTCACGGGCGGTCTCGGCCGCCTCGGCCCGGCGTACGGCCTGGTCTGCTTCCTGCCTGGCCCGCCGTTCGGTGCTCGCGGCCTCCCGCAGCGCGGCCAGGGCCTGCTCGCGGGCGGTCTCCGCGTCGGCGAAGGCGGTGTCCCTCTCGGCGTAGGCCTCCTCCGTACGGCGGCGGGCCTCCTCGGCCTCCCGCCGGGCCTCTTCGGCGGCCTCGCGGGCCAGCCGTACCTGTTCCAGCGCCTGCTCGCGCTCGGCGCGGGCGATCGCGACGCTCGTGTGCGCCTCGGCCTGGATCGCGCTCAGCTTCGCCTCGACTCCCGCCGGGCTCAGCTCCTGGGCGAGCACCTGCGCCAGCGGCTCGATCGCCGCCGCCAGGCCCTTTTCCATGCGTTCGTACAGGTCTTCCACCCGCGCCAGCGCGCCCTCCAGGCCCGGTGTGGCGCGGCGCAGCTCCCGCTCCCGCTTGGCCGCCGCCTGGCAGTCGCCGTCCGGGCAGTATTCGCGCGGCCTCCCCCGTCGGACGGGCTGCTCGATGGGCGCGCCGCAGTGCTTGCACGCGGTGATGGTCACGGACGTCGTCACGGCGGCCCAGCCTACCGATTTTCTGAATTTCTGGAAATAGAAAATAGAAAACGAGGATCTGTTGCGTGCCGAGCCCGGCCGGATAGCTTGGGAGATGGGTAATTCTCGCAAGCTATCCGAACCCGCTCCACCGCCCCGCGCGTCGGCGGTGAACGCCAGGTTTCTGTGACCGCAAACACCAGGTTTTGTCACTGGCAGGGCGTGAGGGGCCGGCGACCCGTGTGGGGGGCGGGCTGGCGACGCTGTTGAGCGCCAGGTTCTGTCACCAGCCCCACGAGCTCTCCCCAACAGGAAAGCTCCGGAGTCCCAACTAAGATCATCAGCTTGAAGGCGATCTAAGCAGGTCAACGCACCCTTAGAGGGAGAGGCGGAGCCTCCCAGTGACAGAACTTGGCGCTAGGGCGCGTATCGGGTTGTGATCAATTTGTGGGATTCGCCTGTCCGTCGTGGCCTGATCCGGTAGATCGGCGTGTGTGACGCGTGCGCAGCTGACGG
>NZ_VJVX01000058.1:0-57227 GCF_008033685.1 Microbispora sp. CSR-4 | reverse complement strand
AGGGTCTTTGCCTACCGTGGCGCTCCGACGTCACGCTCGCGCACGCGTGACACCATCCATCCCGTCTGGCAGCAGGTACGCCGGCTGGGTGTCTCGGAGCTCCCAACCCCCCCACGCCCCCGAAGCCCCCCACGCCCCCGAAGCCCGACAAGCCCGGTCCCTCCGTTCCCGTCCGGTTGCTGACCATCAACGACCTCCACGGCAACCTGGAGCCCCCGACCGGGTCCAGCTCCCGGATCCTCGACCCGAACGGCGCGAACGTCGACACCGACGGCTCGCTCACCGGCATCCCCGGCGCGAAGTACTCGATCGCGGGCGGCGCGTCCTACCTGGTCGCCCACCTCAAGCAGCTGCGCGACCCCAACACTCTTCTCGTGGCCGCGGGCGACCTCATCGGCGCCTCGCCGCTGCTGTCCGCCGCCTACCATGACGAGCCGACCGTCGCCCTGCTCGACAAGCAGGGCCTGGTCACCTCCTCGGCCGGCAACCACGAGTTCGACGAGGGCATCGACGAGCTCAACCGCATCATGAACGGCGGCTGCCACCCGGTCGACGGCTGCTCCCCGGCCGGCACGTGGAAGGGCACGAACTTCGACTACCTCGGGGCGAACGTCGTCAAGGAGAGCAACGGCGACTACGCCCTGCCGCCCTACTTCGTCAAGAAGATCCACGGGGTGGACATCGGCTTCATCGGCCTGGTGACCCAGACCACCCCCAGCATCGTCACCGCCGCCGGCATCAAGGGCCTGCAGTTCACCGAGGAGGTCGCGGCGGCCAACAAGGTGTCCAAGGAGCTCGCCAAGCGGGGCGTCAAGGCGCAGGTCGTGCTGGTCCACGAGGGCGACAACATCACCCCCAACCAGGACCCCAGCTCCTGCCCTGTCGTCCCCGGCAACGGCTCGCGGATCGCCACCGGCCTCGACCCGCAGATCGACCTGGTCATCAGCGGCCACAGCCACCAGGCGTACGTCTGCACGGTGAAGGACCCGGCGGGCCAGGACCGCGTCTACACCCAGGGCTCGTCGTTCGGCCGGGCGATCACCCAGATCGACTTCCAGGTCGACCGCAAGACGAAGGACATCGTCCGCTCCAGCGTCGTCGCCAAGAACAACGTGGTGACCCGCACCGTCACCCCGGACCCCGAGACCGAGGCGTACATCAAGACCTGGCAGGAGCGGGTCTCGACCGTCGCCAACAAGCCGATCGGCTCGATCACCGCCAACATCGGCCGCGGCACGAACGTGGGCGAGACCCCGCTGGGCGACCTGATCGCCGACGCGCAGCTTGAGGCGACCAAGGACGGCGGCAACGCGGAGATCGCGCTGATGAACCCGGGCGGCGTCCGCACCGACCTGTCCTACGCGCAGAGCGGCGCCGAGGGCGACGGCGTCGTGACGTACGGCGAGGCCTTCCAGGTGCAGCCGTTCAACAACCTCATGCAGGTCGTCACGCTCACCGGGGCCCAGCTCAAGGCGCTGCTGGAGCAGCAGATCTGGACGGTCGACCCGGTGACGGGCGGCCTCACACAGCGGATCCTGCAGCCGTCCTCGTCGCTGACCTACACCTTCGACACGACGAAGCCGGTGGGCTCGCGGGTCTCCGACATCAAGATCAACGGCGCCGCGGTGACCGACACCCAGCAGATCCGGGTGGCCGCCAACAACTTCCTCGTCGGCGGCGGCGACGGCTTCACCGTCTTCACCCAGGGCACCGACCTGTGGAGCGGCCCGCTGGACATCGACGCGTTCGTCGCCTACATGGGCGCGCACTCGCCGATCGCCCCGCCGGCGACCGGCCGCATCAACCTCATCCAGTAATCACGAGAAACGGCGACGGCCCGTCCCCCTGGAGGGGGGCGGGCCGTCAGCGTCTGGCGGGTTCGGCCTCGTTCTGCTCGCCGCGGTCGGGGACGAAGCGGTAACCGACGTTGCGTACGGTTCCGATGAGCGCCTCATACTCGGCGCCCAGCTTGGCCCGCAGGCGCCGTACGTGCACGTCCACGGTGCGGGTGCCGCCGAAGTAGTCGTAGCCCCAGACCTCCTGCAGCAGCTGGGCGCGGGTGAAGACCCGGCCCGGGTGCTGCGCGAGGTATTTCAGCAGCTCGAACTCCTTGAAGGTGAGGTCCAGCGCGCGCCCGCGCAGCCGGGCCGTGTAGGTCGCCTCGTCGATCGACAGGTCGCCGCTGCGGATCTCGTCGGGGACCTCGTCGGCGGCGGCCAGCGACAGCCGCCCGACCGCCATCCGCAGCCGGGCCTCGACCTCCGCCGGACCCGCGGTGTCGAGGATCACGTCGTCCGCGCCCCACTCCGCCGTCATCGCCGCGAGGCCGCCCTCGGTCACGATCACCATCAGCGGACAGGTGACACCGGTCGTGCGCATCAGCCGACACAGGCTCTTGGCCTGCACGAGCTCACGGCGCGCGTCCACCAGGATGGCGTCCGCCGGGGGAGTGTCGATCAGCGCGGAGGCCTCGGCGGGCGCGACCCGCACCGAGTGCAGCAGCAGTCCGAGTGCCGGGAGCACCTCCGCCGACGGCTCCAGAGCGTTGGTCAGCAGGAGCAGATTGCTCACATGAGCCTCCTCGCACCATGTCGGCTCGGCGCCGTTTGCAGCACTGAAAACCGCGACAGCCGTTCAAACACGTAAGGACCCGGGGGCCACATCGCCCGAGTCCAATAATTCGTAGGGTAGCCCACACGAAGTTTGCGTCCAATGTGCGTCACCCGTGTGAACAACACGTCACGTGGTTTACCGCCGTAACGTGACGGTGACGGAGAGCTTCCGCGGGGTGACGTGAGAGTGAGGGGAACGGTACGCCATGGCCAGGGGAACCATCCGCTACTGGGCGGCGGCGAAGGAGGCCGCCGGCGTGCCGGAGGAGCCGTTCGACGCCGAGACGCTGGGAGATCTGCTCGCGGTGATCTCGCGCAACCCGGCGATCGAGCGCGTGTTGCGCCGGTGCTCCTTCCTCGTCGACGGCGCCCCGGCCGGCACGCGCGATCCGGCGACGATCGACCTCCCCGACGGCGCCGTGGTCGAAGTTTTACCCCCCTTCGCCGGGGGATGAGCGACCTTACGTGCCTCTCCCGTCGATCTTTGCCCCTCGCGTCGCCCAGAGCGGCACCTCGCCGCGTTGTCGTCGTCGCCCGTAGCCTCCGGCTACGAGCTCCTCCTCCGCCTTGCGATGCACCACTCTGGACACCGCTCGTTTCGGGCAAATCTTGCCGGTCAAGGCACTACCCTGATCGCAAAGGCGCCTTCGGAGGGGTCGGATGCGCAAGTTGGTCGTCGCCGTGGCCCTGCTGGCCATCGCGCTCGTCGTGCTCGACCGGGTCGCCGTGATCGGGGTGCAGCGCGAGATCGCCCGCCAGATCGAGGCCAAGTATGACCTCGAGGAGACCCCTTCGGTGCAGGTCAAGGGATTGCCGTTCCTCACCCAGGCCATCTCGGGGCGATACGAGGAGATCAGCATCGGCATCGGGAAGGTGGAGCGGGAGGGCGTGGAACTCGAACGAATCGACGCCACCGTCTACGGCGTCACCGCCCCGCTCTCCGACCTGATCCAGAACGCCGCGACCACGGAGATCAAGGCCGACCGCGTGACGGGCACCGTGGTCATCTCCCGGCAGACCCTGTCGGCCCGCGCGCCGCGCGGCATCAAGGTCGAGGGCACCGGCGACGACAAGATCCGCGTCTCGGGCAACGTGCCCGTGCTCGGAAACCAGGTGCCGGTCACCGCCGACATGAAGATCCAGGTGGTCAAGGGCGGGATACGGCTCACGCCCGCGAGCGTGAAGATCGCCGGAGGCATCCCCGTGCCTAACCCCGAGCGGTTCATCTCGTTCACGGTGCCGGTGAAGGACCTGCCGCTCAACCTCAGGATCACCCGCGTGAAGTCGACGAGCGAAGGGCTCGCGGTCCAGGGCACCGCGTCCGATGTCCCCCTTCGATGAGCCCCCGCGTGACGATGGTCACACCGCCGAACCGTCGCGGTCCGGCGTACGTGATGAGGGTGTGAGTCCAGCCGGAACAGCCGACGAGGAGCTCATACGCGCACTTTGGGAGGATCACGGAGGGCCGCTGTACGGCTACGTGCTGCGGCTGACCGGTGATCCGGGCAGGGCGGAGGACGTGGTGCAGGAGACGCTGCTTCGGGCCTGGCGGCATCCCTCCGGGCTCCAGGGACGTCCCGTTCGCGCGTGGCTGTTCACCGTCGCCCGCAACCTCGTCGTCGATCAGCACCGGGCCCGCAAGTCCAGGCCGCAGGAGACGGGGGACGAGGCGCTCGCCGTGCTGCCCGCCGACGACGAGCTGGAACGGGCCGTCGAGTCGTGGGGGATCGCGGAGGCGCTGGCCTCGCTCAGGGCGGAGCACCGCGAGGTGCTCCTGGAGACGTACTACCGGGGGAGATCGGTGAAGGAGGCGTCGGAGATCCTCGGCATCCCGCCGGGAACGGTGAAGTCGCGGACCTACTACGCCCTCCGGGCGCTGAAGCTCGCCCTGGAGGAACGGGGGCTGGCGCCATGACCTGCGAGGAGGTGCGGATCTCGCTCGGCTCGTACGTGCTGGGGGCGCTCGACGACGCAGAGACCGCCGAGGTCGAGGCCCACCTGGACACGTGCGCGGCCTGCCGGGCGGAGCTGTCCGAGCTGTCCGGGCTGCCGCCGCTGCTGGCCCGCGTGTCGGCCGAGGACATCGAGCGCGCCGCCGCGCCGCCGCGTGCCGTGCTCGACGGCGTCTTCGCGGGTGCGACGACGAGCGCGCCCCAAGCCGCGCAGTCCGTGCCCGAAGCCGTGTCCTTGGCGCTGGACGCGGTGGACGCCCCGCCCGCGCGTCGCGGGCGCCGATCCCGGGTGCTGCTGGCGCTCGCCGCGTCCGTCGTCGTCGCGGCCGCGGGTGGTACGGCGTGGGTGTCGGCGACGCTGCGGGGGACGGAGACGACGACGGCGGCGGGGTCGGCCGCGGCGGCCCCCGCCCAGGCGGACCAGGCAGGTCAGGGAGAGATGGCCCAGGACCAGTCGGCCCAGGACCAGTCGGCGAAGGATCAGAGGGCACAGGATCAGCGGGTGCAGGCCGACAGGTCGGCGGAGGCGCTCGTGGAGCCCTTCGCCGCCAAGGAGCCCCCGACGCCCATGCACTCGGCCGCGTCGTCGTCCGTGCCCTCGGCCGAGTCCTCCGCCGGGGGGGTGGCGCGAAAGGTCCAGCCGCCGCCCGCCGAGACGCCCGTGGCCGCGTCGCCCGTGCCGTCCGAGGTGCGCGGGAGCAGCGGCGACGTACGGATCGTCGTACGGCTCGTGCCGCACGACGGCGGCACGCAGGTCGTCGCCAGGGTCGCCGGCGTCCCGGCGGGCACGGTCTGCACGTTGCGCGCGGTGTCCAAGGACGGCGAGGTATCGACCCTCGGCAGCTGGACCGTGGGCAGGGGCGAGCTCCGCGGCCAGAACATGGTCCTCGAAGGCTCGACCGCGCTGCGCCCCGGCCAGATCGACCGGATCGAGCTCACCGACTCGGCCGGCCGCGTCCTGGTGACCGTCAGTCTGTGACCCTGCCGTTATCCGGCGCGGGAATCGGCCGCACCGGGCGTACGGTTGCAGACGGTGATGGCAGGAATCGCGACCCTCGCGGCCACGCTCGTGCTGGGCGTGGTCGTCGGGCTGCTCCTGAGACGGCGCGACGGAAGGATGCGGGTCGTGGGACACGCCGCGGTGACGAGTGTAGATCTCGGTGCCGACCTCGGCGAGCGCGCCACGCTCGTGCAGTTCTCGACCGCGTTCTGCCAGCCCTGCCGCGCGACCCGCCGCGTGCTGGACGAGGTGGCCGGCATGGTCCCCGGCGTCCGGCACGTGGAGATCGACGCGGAGTCGCGCCTCGATCTGGTGAGGCGCTTCGACGTGCTGCGCACCCCGACCGTGCTCGTCCTCGACGGGGCGGGCAACGTGGTGAAGAGGGCGTCCGGCCAGCCGCGGAAGGCCGACGTCATCGCCGCGCTCGGGGCGGCCGTGGACGGCGCGTCTCACGGGCCGTCTCAGCCATCGGACAAGGTGTGACAGATGCCGAGACGGAAGGTACTGTCGTGGTCATGACTCCCACGACAGAGCTGCTCACGAAGCGGCGCGCGGTGGACTTCTGCCGCGTGGCGACATCGCTCTGTCGCATGGCCTGAGGGTGATTCCTGCGGCTTCGTGCCGCGTTCCAAGAATCCTTCAGGAGCATCCCCACGATGCAGATCGACCCTCGTGGCCCGCGTTTCGGCGCGGCCGTGACCAGTGTGGTCCTCGCGGTCGTACTGGTCACTCAGAATCCCTGGCTGCTCGCCGCGCAGGCGATCGTCTTCGCGCTCGGCGCCGCTGACGCGTCGCCGTACGGGCTGGTCTTCCGCCGGTTCGTACGGCCGAGGTTGAGGCCGCCGGCCGAGATGGAGAACGCGGCGCCACCGCGGTTCGCGCAGGCCGTCGGGCTGGGGTTCGCGGTCGTGGGACTGATCGGATTCGCGGCGGGGATCACCGCCCTGGCCTTGGGTGCGACAGCAGCGGCACTGCTGGCCGCCTTCCTCAACGCAGCGTTCGGCTTCTGCCTGGGCTGCGAAATGTACCTGCTCATTCGCCGTCTACAACCTGGGAGAATCCAATGAGCCGCTCCGCCGTTCTGGTGGACGCCGACTGGGTCGAGGCCAACCTCGACACGCCGGGTGTCGTGCTCGTCGAGGTCGACGAAGACACCAGCGCCTACGACAAGGGTCACATCCGCGGTGCCGTGAAGATCGACTGGCGGGCCGACCTGCAGGACCCGGTCCGCCGTGACTTCGTCGACAAGGCCGGTTTCGAGGCGCTGCTGTCGTCGCGCGGCATCGCCAACGACGACACCGTGATCCTCTACGGCGGCAACAACAACTGGTTCGCCGCCTACGCCTACTGGTACTTCAAGGTCTACGGCCACGAGAACGTCAAGCTGCTCGACGGCGGGCGCAAGAAGTGGGAGCTGGAGTCCCGCGAGCTGGTGACGGACGTCGTCGAGCGCCCGGCCACGCAGTACGTCGCCAAGGAGCCCAACAACGACATCCGCGCCTTCCGCGACGACGTCGTGGCGGCGATCGGCAAGCAGAACCTGGTCGACGTCCGCTCGCCCGACGAGTTCACCGGCAAGCTGCTCGCCCCGGCCCACCTGCCGCAGGAGCAGGCGCAGCGCGGCGGCCACGTGCCCACCGCCCGCAACATCCCGTGGTCGAAGGCGGCCAACGACGACGGCACCTTCCGCTCCGACGACGAACTCCGCGAGCTCTACTCCGGCGCCGGCGTGGACCTCTCCAAGGACACCATCGCCTACTGCCGCATCGGCGAGCGCTCCGCGCACACCTGGTTCGTGCTGCACGAGCTGCTCGACCAGCCCAACGTCAAGAACTACGACGGTTCGTGGACCGAGTACGGCTCGCTCGTGGGCGTGCCGATCGAGCTAGGGGAGGCCCGCTGATGACCACCATCCAGGGTTGCGCTGCTCCTGAGCAGACCGTCGCGCTGCCGGCCGGCATCGACCTGTCCAACCAGGCCGTGATCCAGGGCGTCGTCTCCGGCGCCGGCACGGCGTACGCCCGCCTGCTGGACCACAGCGGCGAGTTCACCGGCGAGGTCGTCGTCTCCGACGAGGGCATCTTCCGCTTCTTCGCCGCGCCCGGCCAGTGGACCGTCCGCATCATCGCCGGCGGTGGCGTCACCAAGGACGTCCCCGTCGAGGCCAAGCTCGGCGAGGTCGCCCAGCTCTCGGTCACCGTCTGATCCACCGCTTCACCAGAAGGCCGGTGCGTTCCCACGAACGCACCGGCCTTCTGCGTTTCCTGCCGACGACTAGTATTACGTGCTACGTGTAATACGTGATGGGGACGAGCGCGATGCGACTGAACAGCAAGGGACAGGTGACCATTCCCGCCGAGATCCGGGAGAAGTACGGCCTGCACCCCGGCGACGAGGTCGACGTGATCGAAGTGGGGAACACCCTGCAGATCGTGCGCCGGGAGAGCAGCAGCACGCGGGGCAGCCGGGCCGCGCAGCGACTTCGGGGCAGTGCGACGACGTCCATGACCACGGACGAGATCATGGGGCTGCTGCGTGACGAGTAGCCCCCTGCGCGTCGTCCGCGAGCAGGTCACCCTCGTGGATTCCTGCGTCCTGCTCGACGTCGCCACCGATGACCCCAAGTGGGGGGCCTGGTCTGCCGATGCCCTGGCCCGGACGCTGGACGAGGGACGTCTGGTTCTCAATCCGGTCGTCTACTCCGAGGTGTCGGTCGGCTTCTCGAGCATCGAGCGCCTTGACGAGGCGTTGCCGCCCGAGGACTACGAGCGTGAGGACGTGCCCTTCGAGGCGGCCTTCCTCGCGGGCAAGGCGTTTCTCGCCTATCGCAGACGCGGGGGCGAGAAGAGGTCGCCGCTGCCCGACTTCTTCATCGGCGCGCACGCCGCGGTGCGGAAATACCGGCTACTCACCCGTGACACCACCCGATATCGGACCTACTTCCCCACAGTCGAGCTCATCGCTCCGTAGGGGGGACCGAGAGCCGATAGCATGCGGCAGGTGTCCGGAACGTCCGCACTTGCCGCCCCTCGCCAGGATGCCGCGCCGCGCCGGGCCTCCTGGACGATTTCGCCGTACGCGTTGCCGCTGAACGCCCTGCGGATCCTCGCCAGATGCGCCCTGCCGCTGATCCTCTGGTTCTCGGCCGGACGGCTGGTGCGGTGGGCGCTGCTCCTGCTGGCCGCCACCATCTCGCACGGCTCGTGGTATCAGGCCCGGCTGGTCCTGACGATGTTCCTGTTCACGCTCGTCGTGATGACGTCGCTCGCCACGACCGTCGGCATGCTGTACGTCGTCCGCGAGGCGTTGATGGAGACCCAGGCCCGGCGCGCGGGTGGCGAGGCCAAGGAGAGCCTGCTCAACGCGCTGAACCGGACCGCGCTCGTCTTCGCCGGCATCTACACGACCTGGGGGTTCGTCGCCGACGACGCCCGGGAGTTCGCCGACATCGACATGATGCGGCAGCCGGACCGCTACGTGCTCGACGCGGGAAGCGGCAACGACAGCGGGGTGGCGGCCGGGCTGCTCAACCTCGATCCGAAGGTCTCCCTGGCGACGATGATCGTCGCGTACGTGGTCAAGTGGTACTTCGGCCGTCGCCACGAGGCGGGGGAGGGCCGTTTCTCCGGCATCCTCGCCACGTTCGGGGAGCTCGCGTTCGCGTTCTACGGGCTCAACGCGATCGCCGCCGCCGTCGGGGCGCGCTCCGACTGGATCGGTCAGCGGTCCGCCGTCGCCGCCTGGCACGACTTCGCGGCCAACGCCGAGGAGAGCGTCCCGGGATGGAAGCCGGCCGCGGAGTGGCTGGGCGGCGTGTGGCCGCACGTCGTCGACGCCCTCGCCATCCCGCTCACATGGCTGACGATCGGCATCCTGGTCTACGGCGCGTACGCGGAGGACACCCGCACCACGATCAGGGGGACGCGCCTGGAGCAGGCGGCGGTCCACCTGGAGCGCACCCACAACTGGACGCGTCTCGCCCTCGCGAAGCTGAGCGCCGGCTGGACCGCGCGATGGATCCCGCTGCTCAACTCACTGCGCCTGACGGTGAGCGGGGGCGCCCCGCTGTTCGGGCTGTTCGCCCTCTGCTACGTCGGCCTGGACATCGGCGGCGACTATCTCCTCAGGGCCGGCCGCTATCTCACCGCAAGCGAGCAGCCGTACCTGTGGTTCGCGACCGGTGAGCCGGTCGTCTACGTCGTGGACCTGATCGTGCCCCTGACGACGATGTGCCTGATCGCCGCCACGTTCGACCTCGCCGCGACCCGCCGCAGGCTCATCGCCGGAACCGGAGAACGTGATCGTCCCGCTCCGTCGAGCTGAAGGCGGCCTTCACGAAGTCTTCGGCGGACTGATCGGGCACGTCGCGGTAACTGCTCGGCCGTAGGACGACCTCGACCTCGTCGGCCACGGGCGGCGGCACCACGCCCATCATCTCCAGCCGATAGGGCGTGCCGATCTTGTTGTCCTTGACGTCGGGCGGCGTCTCGTCGTTCACCTTCTCCACCTGCCACGTGCGCCCGGCCCGGTCGGTGAACTTGACCTCCGCCGGTGCTCCGTGGCGAATGGCGCCCTCGGCGTCGAGCGCGGTCCTGGTGATCAGGATCTTCAGCCACTGGCGATCGGACCGCTCCGGCTTGCCGGTGGGATCCTTGATCTTCTCCACGGTGGCCCGCCATGACACGTGCTGCCAGACTCCCGCCTGGCCGGGCTGCACGGTTTGGACGATGTCGGCGGGCCGGCCGTACCTGTACGCCTGGTAGCCGAACGCCGTGGGGGCGCCGACGGCGAGCACGACGGACAGCACGGTTCCCCCCACGAGCAGGCTCGTACGCCGCTTGGGCGCGGCCGGCTCCTCCGGGGAAACCTCCGCGGGAACCTCCACGGGCGCTGCCGCGGGCGGCACCCTGGGCGGCATCCTGGGCGGCTCCGCGGGAGGCTCAGCGGACGACGGAGCGGGCGCGAGCGCCCCGGGCGGCGGCTGCCGGTTCGTCCGCAGCGCGGGGAAGGGCTGGGTGGACCTGTCCTCCCCCTCGGGCTCCTCGGGTTCAAGGGGCGGCCACACCCGCAGGTCGGTCGGCGGCTTCAGCGTGCCGGGGATGGGTATGGAGGGCGGCGCCGTCGGTACGGGCGGGGGAAGTGCCCCGCTGTAGGTGATGTCGGAGGGCTGCTCGGCCGGGGGCGCGAACCAGTCGCGGGCGTCGGGGCCGTTCCTCGGCGGGGTTCCGTCCATGGGCGTCTTGGTCATCGGCTCGCGCTCACGAGAGAGTGGTAGTCCTCCGCCTGTGAGATCAGCCGGCCGGCGGCGGCACCGGACAGCCCCAGGTCGATCTGCGCCTCGGGCGCGTAGTTGTCTCGCACCAGCGGGCTGACCGGAGGGATGAAGACGAGGTTCGCGCCCGGCACCGCGTCTTCGGGCACCTCGAAGACGAGCAGCCCGCTCGACCAGAACCCGGGCTGGATGTACTTGTTGAACAGCGTCAGGGAGTCGCTGACCTTGTCCGTCGGGTCATAGCGCCGGCCGTCCGCGGTCAGGAGGACCGGGGGGCTGAGCCTGCTCAGCTTGAAGGGCTCGCGCGCGCTCGTCGCCGAGACGTCGACCAGCAGGAACAGGTTGCTCGTGGCCACCTTGGACACCTTGTTGGAGTAGTCCGTGGTGTCCACGGCGTGAGCGGCCGTGACCGACAGGGCCTTGACGGTGAAGCGCTTGGTCTCCACCGTCTCGCCGATCCGGCCCTTGTAGGTCAGATAGGAGGTGCGCTGCTCGAAGGACACCGAGAAGTTCTGCTGTGCGTAGACCGCCGCCGCCGCGAGCACGATTCCCGCCACTCCGGCGGCGATCCGCCGCCCCACACCGCGCCGTGGCGGCTTCTTCCGCGCCGCGCGCCGTGCCGTGCGGCTCTCCACCTGGGTGATCGTCATCAGGTGCTCTCCTTCCGCACGGGAAGGGTGATCCGCGCGGCGACGTCGGGCTCGAAGTCGCCTTCGCCGTCTTCGTTCTCGCCGACGAGGAACCAGTAATGGGTCTGGTCGCGCATGCCGACCGTTTCGTACGCGAACGAGCCCACGTCGAGGCTGATCTCCGAGGGTGCGATCGCGGTGGGCTCGAGTTCGTACTTCACCACGACCGTGGTGGTGATCCCGGGTTGCAGCTGGTGGCTCTCGACGCCGAGACTGAGCACGGCGACGTCGGGGCCGTACTTGGTCTTGATCTCCGGGCGGGTCCGCAGCAGGGAGCTGGCGAAGGTCGTGCTCTGGTGGAAGCCCTTGCCGGGCTCGGGCATGACGCCGACCGAGGCGGTCTCCGTGCCCATGTTGGTGACCTTGAGGACGAGCTCCAGATAGCGCCTCTCGGTGTCGAAGTCGCCCTTCTCGGTGGTGTCGATCGCCTTGATGAACTGGGTGTGGAACTGCCCCTGGTCGATCACGTCCCCGGGCGAGACCGTGGGCGGCGGCTTCTCCGGGGCCTCCTCGAAACCGCCGAGTGCGGCGGTGACGCCGATGCCCACCACGGCCAGCGCGGTGGCGACCGGGACGAGGACCGGGCGTCGTCGGCGGGCGCCATTGGGGGATGACGTCATGGCAAGCGATCGTAGTACGACCACAGTTGCCCCATTGGTCGCATTGGTGCGGTCCCTCGCGCGGAAATACGTCCGAATGGCGAGAAGCGCGCCCTGACAGGGCTTCCAGCTCCTACGCTGAGACCGAGGCGGACATGGAGGGCCCGTGGGCGACCCGCACCCCGAGCATGCCCAGTTGCAGGCGGACCGGATCTACCTGGGCTGGCAGTACGCACTGCTGTACCCGGATCCCGGACCGCCGCCGAAGCGACCGGCGAGGGAGGACGTCACCGAGCCTCCGGTGGACACCGAGTGGGTCCACCGGGAGCGGCTGCAGAAGGATCTGCTCAACCGCCCGGTCAAGATCTTCCGTACGTTCATGGCCGTCGTGGCCGCCGGGATCCTGGTCCTCGGCGTGACCGGCCTGCTCACCTGGTCGTTCGTGCTGCTCGGCCTGGTCGCCGCCGGAGGCGTGGCCGCCATCTGCACCTACGCCATCCGGCAGGGCGACCGTACGGTCAACGAGCGGCTCGACGAGCGCCGGCGCAAGGCGCTGCGCGAGCAGGAACGCCGCCAGCGCGAGATCGTCATGGCCCAGGAGGAGCACGCCGCGAAATACCGCGACTGGGCCGAGAAGAAGAACCGCTTCGATCGGCAGATCACCTGGTATGCCGTGGCGGTGCCCGACGACATCGACCGGGTCGACGTGGCCGGGGGCACGCTGACCGGCTGGTCGGCGCTGGTCACGTTGATCGGCGCGACCCGGCTCTACAGCGGCGGCCACCTGACCGTGCTCGACCTGTCGGAGGGCGCGATCGCCAAGGACCTGATCGAGCTGGCGCGCAGGGGCGGGGACGACCCGCTCGTCTGGGTCCTCCCGGTGGACCTGCCCCGGCTCGACCTGGGCGCGACGCTCAAGCCCGAGGCGTTCGCCGACGTGCTCGCCCACGTGGTGAGCGTCAGCGAGGAGACCAGCAGGGACATCGGCTTCGACAACGCGATCCTGGAGCGCGTGCTGGAGGTCCTGGGCGAGAACGCGACGATCAGCCAGGTCACCGCCGCCCTGCGGGCGCTGGCCCAGGTGGGCGACCCGCGAGACGACATGAAGGACGGCCTGCTCACGGCGTCGCAGCTCGAACGCATCGGCACGCTGTTCGGCCGGGGCGTGGCCGACCGGGTGGTCATCGAGCGGGCCTGGGCGCTGGAGTCACAGCTGCGCAAGCTGGAGACGCTGGGCTCCCAGGCCGTACGGCTGCCGCCCGCGCGGCTGCGGGTCGTCAGCATGGACCGGCAGGCGGGGGTCTTCGGCAACCGGGTGCTCGGGACCTACGTCGCGACCGCGCTCACGCACATCCTGCGGCAGTCGCCGGCCAGCGAGCGGCCCTGGTATCACACGATCATCGTGGCGGGCGCGGACAAGCTGCGCGGCGACGTGCTCGACCGGCTCATGGACGCCTGCGAGACCTCGCGCACCGGGCTCGTGCTCACCTACCGCAGCCTCACCCCGACCGTGCGGGAACGGCTCGGCCGGGGACACGCGGCGGTCGCGTTCATGCGCCTGGGCAACGCCGAGGACGCCCGGGTGGCCAGCGAGCACGTCGGCACCGAGCACCGCCTGGAGCTCGCCCAGCTCACCGAGACGTTCAGCACGGCGGTGAACGGCCCGAGCGGCTACTACACCTCCACCGTCGGCGAGAGCCGTACGGAGGGGGAGGAGAAGGGCGAGGGCGACCTGCGCGAGGACATCACCGAGTCGACCGAGTGGGGGCGGCGCGCGCCCACGGTGGCCGACGGGGTCCTCCAGCGGTCGCGGGAGTTCCTGGTCGAGCCGCACCAGCTCCAGCAGCTCCCGACGACCTCCGTGATCGTCACCTATTCGACGGCGGAGGGACGCCAGGTGCGCCTCGCGGACGCGAACCCGGCGATACTCACCTTCCCCAAAACGACGCTGGGCGAGTTCGAGGAGATCCGGCGGGCCGCCCTCGCGCCCCCGGAGCCCGAGCCGGAGCCGGAGGAGCCCGTGCTGCCCGACGTTCCCCCGAACCTGGGCCCCCCGCCGCCTCGCCTCGACTGGCGCAAGCGGTCATGAGGGGGCCCGCGTCAGATGTCCGTGCCGCCCGTGCCGCCCGTGCTGCCCGTGCTGCCCGACGTTCCCCCGCTGCGCTTCCCCACGGTCGGGCCCCCGCCGCCCCGGCTCGACTGGCGCAAGCGGTCATGAGGGGGCCCGCGTCAGATGTCCGTGCCGCCCGTGCCGCCCGTGCTGCCCGTGCTGCCCGACGTTCCCCCGCTGCGCTTCCCCACGGTCGGGCCCCCGCCGCCTCGCCTCGACTGGCGCAAGCGGTCATGACCGCCTCCGAAACGTCGTACGCGCCCATGACACCGTCCGCTCTCGGTAAGGGCATCGTCAACAGGGGTGTGCGGCCGTGATCGTTCGAGGAGTCTCTCCCCTGTTCGTCGTCACCTGAGGGGTCTGATGCAGCCGTTTCCCCTGAGCGGGCCGTGGTACCGGATTCAGGCGATCACCGCCCCATCGCGTAGTTCGTCCGCGGAGTGGGACTTCGTCACGGTGCTCCCCGCGGTCCTGTCCGCCGCGCAGCGCAACCGGCCGTTCGTCATCGGCTGGCTGTCGCGGGGTTCGGGTGCGCCGCTGGAGCTCATCACCAACGCGGGACCGCTCACACCGCCCAAGCCGCCCAAGCGCGCGGCGACCACGCCGGAGCCGCCGGTCACCGGCCCGCAGCCGCTGCTGTTCCCCGGCGGCGCGCGCGGCGTGGAGATCGGCGACGAGTGGCTGGCCGACCTTGCCGACCTCGTCTGGACGCCGTGCCCCGGCCGGCAGGCCCCGCCGCTGTACGGCAGGCGCGAGCCGGAGCCCGACGAGACCAAGCGGCCCACGCTGTTCGAGTCGACGCTGGTCACGCTCATGTCCCGGCCGTTCGCGTGGGTGGTGGTCGCCGAGCCGACCGACCTGCTCGACGCCGAGGTGGCCCACCTGCGCACCCAGCTCAACGTGCTGCGCCAGTATGGCGACGCCTCGGAGCGGTCGCGGTTCGACGCCGAGCGGGCCGAGCGCAGGATGCAGGAGCTCGACGCCTTCCGCGAGGCCGGGCTGTGGAACGTCCGGGTGCTGGCCGGCGCGGCCGGCCCCGACGAGCTGCGCCAGATCGCGCCGGTGCTGGTCGGCTCGGTGGAGATGAGCCATCACCCCTATCGGCTGCGCAGCGCGATGTCGCTGCCCGCCCTGTCGGGCGACGGCGCCTGCGAGTCCGTGTACGGCTTCGGCGAGGCGCTGGCCGTCAACCTCCAGGACTCGGCCGACGGCGCGGCGGCGCCGTTCGCGGCGACGGCCGGGGCACTCGCCGCGCTCGCCGGGCTGCCGCGCCGCGAGGTGCCGGGGGTACGGGTGCTCGACGCGGGCTTCTTCGACGTGACGAGCGAGGCCGAGATCGAGGGGTCGGCGGAGACCGTCGATCTCGGCGCGATCGTCGACGGGCAGGACCGTGCGGTCGGGACGTTCCGGGTGCCGCTGGCCACGCTGAACCGCCACGCCTTCGTCACCGGCGCCACCGGCTCGGGCAAGTCGCAGACCGTACGCCACCTGCTGGAGCAGCTCACCAAGGCGGGCATCCCGTGGCTGGCGATCGAGCCGGCCAAGTCGGAGTACGCCGCGATGGCCGGCCGGGTGGAGCACCTGGCACCGCTGACCGTCATCAACCCCTCGGCGCCCGACAACGTGCCGATCAGCGTCAACCCGCTCGCGCCCGAGCCCGGCTATCCCGTGCAGGCCCACATCGACATGGTCAGGGCGCTGTTCATGGCGGCGTTCGACGCCGAGGAGCCGTTCCCGCAGATCATGTCGCTGGCGCTGCAGCGCGTCTACGAGGCCAACGGCTGGGACGTGGTCACCGGCGGCGGCATCCCGGGGGCCGCCGTGCAGCCGGCCGTGCCCACCCTGGAGCAGCTCCAGCAGCAGGCGCTGGAGGTCATCCAGGAGATCGGCTACGGCAACGAGGTCCAGGCCGACGTCGAGGGCTTCATCAGTCTGCGCCTGCGCAGCCTGCGCGTCGGCAGCGCGGGCCGGTTCTTCGAGGGAGGCCACCCGGCCGACATCGGCGGCCTGCTCCAGCGCAACGTCGTGCTCGCCATCGAGGACGTGGCCAACGACGAGGACAAGGCGTTCCTCATGGGCACGCTGATCATCCGCATCGTGGAGCACCTGCGCATGCGCGCCCGCTCCGAACCGCGGGGCGAGGACGGCGCGGGCGGCCTGCGGCACGTCATCGTCATCGAGGAGGCCCACCGGCTGCTGCGCGACCGGGGCTCCCAGCGGGCCTCCACCCACGCCGTCGAGCTGCTGGCCGGGATGCTCGCCGAGATCAGGGCGTACGGCGAGGGCATCATCGTGGCCGAGCAGATCCCCACCAAGCTCGTCTCCGACGTGGTGAAGAACACCGCGCTCAAGGTCGTGCACCGGCTTCCGGCCGAGGACGACCGCGCGCTCGTCGGGGCGGCGATGAACCTGAGCGAGGACCAGTCGCGTCAGGTGGTGTCGCTCCAGCCGGGCTTCGCCGCGGTGTTCGCCGACGGCATGGACCGCCCGTTGCGCGTCCAGGTGCCGCTGGGCGAGGACCGCGAACGCGAGACGCTCGGCCCGGTGCCGCCCATCTGCGGGCGCCGTTCGGCCGCCTGCGGGCGCGAGTGCCGTACGGGGAAGGCGTGCACGCTGGTCGAGCTGCGCGAGGCCGACCTGCTCGCGGTGGCCCCGGAGTGGGCGTGGCTGCGGATCTGGACCGACACGGTCGTGCTCGCGTTCGTGACGAACCGGTCGCTGCCGGGCGTGCCGCGCGTGCTCGCCGACATCTGGGCGGAGCTGCCGGCCAAGCGGCGCGAGTGCCTGCTGGCCACGCTGGTCGAGCGGTCGGTCGCGCGCCGCGCCTGGTCGCTGCGCACGTGGTTCGACCCCGCGCTGCTCACCGAGAAGGCCGCCGAGGTCGCCGCCGGGCTGCTGGCGGCGGGCCAGGCGGACGGCGGGGAGAGCGAGCCGCCGATGCGGGCGGGCGAGCGGCCGGGCGCGGCCTGGGTGATTCCCCAGGTCCGCTGGCTGCACGAGGTGGACCGGCTGTTCCCGTTCGGGCATCCGGCGCCCAACCTGCGCAGCCCGGCCCCGGCGATGGAGTATCCGCTGTTCGGCACCGACCCCGCCGGCCGGCCGTACCCGCACCAGGGGGTCAACGGCGCCGAGCCGGCCGAGGGCGGGGTCGCCGTCGGCGTGCGCACCGAGCTGCTCGGCCACCGCGCCAAGGCGCTGCGCCACCACCCGCTGTCGATGGAGGTCGACCGCAACCGGGCCCTGGCCTGGCGGGTCATCCTGGGCGACGACGAGCACGAGGGCATCCAGCGCGACGTGACGACGGTCGCCATCGGGGTGGAGCCGCGCGAACGGGTCAAATACGTGGCCCAGACGATGAGCGCGGGCTGGCTGGAGACCGTGCTGTCCTGGCCGCGCCGGTTCGTCCTGCCGTTCGACGGCGACACCCCCGCGGAGCTGTCCTTCGGATCGTGATCCCCCCAGCTCCGTAAGGAGTCCCGAGAGCCCATGCCCTCACCTCGCCTGCGGCGACTCGCGTCCCCGCTCACCTGGCACTGGGAGAACCAGCTCCGGCCACGCATGTCCGGCCTCACCGACACCGAGTGATCTTGCATGTGAACCGGGAGATCATCCACCACGGGGCCGAGATCGCGCTGCTCCGCGACCTCCTATCGGGCCACGCGGCCGGGTGACCGCGGGACGCCGTAGAGCGGCGCAGGCGTCGGGCGGGCGGCGTGCGGGCGGCGTGCGGGCGGCGTGCGGGCGTCGGGCAGGCGCCGGGCGCGGTTAGGATCTCGGCATGAGTCAGCTTCCGTTGCGGGCGCAGCTCGCCAGCGCCCTGGGCCGCACGGCCGCGACGCTGTCCAGGGCCACCGGGCGTGGCGACGGCTCGGTGATCGGCGGCAGGGTCGGCCTCATGCTGGAGCCCGACCTGCTGCGCAAGCTCGCGGCCGACCGCAAGCTCGTCCTGGTCAGCGCCACGAACGGCAAGACCACGACGACGCGTCTGATCACCTCGGCGCTGCAGGAGCTCGGCGACGTCGCGACCAACGCCTTCGGCGCCAACATGCCCGCCGGCCACGTGTCGGCGCTCGCCTCCAACAAGGACGCGCCGTACGGCGTGCTGGAGGTCGACGAGAAATACCTCCCCGAGGTCCTCGACACGACCCACGCCGGCATCGTCTGCCTCATGAACCTGAGCCGCGACCAGATGGACCGGGCGGCCGAGATCTGGCTGCTGGCCCAGAAGTGGCGCCGCGCCCTCGCCGGCAGGCCCGTGCACGTGATCGCCAACTGCGACGACCCGCTGGTCACCTGGAGCGCGTCCACCGCCGCCCGGGTCACCTGGGTGTCGGCGGGGCAGCGCTGGCGTGAGGACTCGTGGTGCTGCCCCGAGTGTGGCGGCCCGCTCGACCGCTCCGGCTTCGGTAACGGCGGCCAGGGCCTCACCGCGGCGCAGATGGCCGAGACCAACTGGGCGTGCCGTGAGTGCGCCTTCCGCCGGCCCGAGCCGAGCTGGGTGCTCGACGGGGAGTACGTGACCGATCCCCGGGGCCAGCACTGGCGCCTGGACCTCCAGCTTCCCGGCCAGGCCAACCGGGCGAACGCCGCCGTGGCGCTGGCGGTCGCCGAGACCCTCGGCCTCGACCCCGCCCGGGCGCTGCCCCGGCTGCGTACGGTCACCTCCGTCGCCGGGCGCTACACGACCGTGGAGCGGGACGGCCGTTCGCTGCGGCTGCTGCTGGCGAAGAACCCGGCCGGGTGGCTGGAGGCGTTCGACGTCGCCGACCCGGCGCTGCCGATCATCCTGTCGGTCAACGCGCAGGGGCCCGACGGCCGCGACACCTCCTGGCTGTGGGACGTCGACTACCGCATCCTGCGGGGCAGGCCCGTCCTCGTCACCGGCGAGCGCCGCCGCGACCTCGCGCTGCGGCTTGCCGTGGCCGAGGTCCCGTTCCAGCTCTGCGACTCGTTCGAGCAGGCGGTGGGCCTCCTCGCGCCCGGCAAGATCGACGTGATCGCCAACTACACCGCGTTCCAGCAGATCCGAGCGGAGTTCGGCCGTGCAGTCTGAATTGTCCATCGTCTGGATCTATCCCGACCTTCTCAGCACGTACGGGGACCAGGGCAACGTCCTGGTGCTGGAGCAGCGGGCCAGGGCCCGTGGCATCCGGACCAGGACCATCCACGTGCGGTCGTCCGACCCCGTGCCGCAGCAGGGCGACGTCTACCTGATCGGCGGCGGCGAGGACCGGCCGCAGATCCTCGGGGCCGAGCGGCTGCGCCGTGACGGCGGCCTGCACGCCGCGATCCAGCGCGGCGCCGCCCTGCTGGCGGTCTGCGCCGGTTACCAGATCATGGGCACGGTGTTCGGCGGCGAGGAAGGGCAGCCGGTGCCCGGCATCGGCCTGCTGGACATCAGCTCGGGGCGGGGAGAGCGGCGTTCCGTCGGCGAGCTGGCCGCCGAGGGGGACCCCGCGCTGGGGCTGCCCACGCTGACGGGCTTCGAGAACCACATGGGCGTGACCAGGCTCGGCCCCGGCGTGCGCCCGCTGTCGCGCACCATCGTCGGCACCGGCAACGGGGACGGCACCGAGGGCTGCTACGCGGGCCGCATCATCGGCACCTACCTGCACGGGCCGGCGCTCGCCCGCAACCCCGCGCTTGCCGACCTGCTGTTGAGCTGGGTGGCCGGGCCGCTGCCGCCGATCGACGACCGCTGGTATCAGGCGCTGCGCGACGAACGCCTGCGCGCGGTGCTGCCGAGCTGACCCGCCGGTGAACCCCGGCTCGCCGGCAGAGCCAGGTCAGTAGACCAGCGCCTGCACGCCCTCGCCCAGGGCCTCCTCGACGAACGTGGAGGCCCCTGCGATGCGCACGCCGTCGATCACATCGTCAACGGTGATGCCCCTGCGGGCCGCGCACTGGGTGCACAGCGTGACCCTGCCCGCGGCGAGCACGGCGTCGAGCAGGTCCTCCAGCGGGGCGGCCTCGGCCAGGGTGAACTCCTTGGCCCGGCCCGGCAGCGCGAACCACGCGGATTCACCGGTCAGCCACAGCGAGACCGGGACACCGCTCGCCAGCGCGGCCGCCGCGATCGTGAACGCCTGGTTGCACCGCTCCGGGGCGTCCGCCCCCGCCGTCACCTTTATCACCAGTGATCTCGCCATGGTGTTGAGCCTAGTCCGCCGGGGGTGGGTGGTGTGTCGGCGCATGCCGTACAAGTTGGGCAATCGGCGCATGCCGCGCATGGTGTGAGGGGTTGCTCGCGCGCCTCTAAGCTCGTGTCTATGGACGTACATCCCGACCTCGAGCCGATCGCCTTCCTCCTGGGCCGCTGGGAGGGGGCCGGGGTGATCGGATATCCCACCATGGAGAGCGCCAACTTCGGCCAGGAGATCGTCTTCGGGCACACCGGGAAGCCGTTCCTGACCTACGAGAGCCGCACGTGGCTGCTCGACGCCGAGGGCGACAAGGTCCGGCCCCTGTCCACCGAGACGGGGTTCTGGCGGATCCAGCCCGAGCGCCAGATCGAGGTGTGCCTCGCGCACCCGACCGGCATCGTGGAGATCTACGTGGGAGAGGTCGTCTTCCACAAGATCGAGTTGCGTACGGACGTGGTCGCGCGGACCACGACGGCCAAGGAGTACAACGCGGGTCACCGGCTCTACGGCCTGGTCAACGGCAACCTCATGTACGCCTACGACATGGCGGCGATGGGGCACCCGCTGCAGTCGCACGCCTCGGCGGAGCTCAAGCGGGTCGGCGACTTCGAGTCCGAATAGCGAAAAAAAAGAACCCCGGGCGCGCTCCGCCTCGTTTGAGGCGGGCCGGCTGGACCATGGCCGGGACGGTAGTCGTCCGCGGCCGCCGGCTGCCCGGGGTTCCGGTGTCTGTCGAGGATTCGCCAGGATGTCGTCCGACATCCAGACGGAAGGTCCAGATGGACGAGTCCTAGCGGACAGCCACCTCGCTAGCCCAAGAATGATCAACCATTGTTTGGACCACCTCCCTTCTGCGTGCCTTCACGCTATGCGATCGTCCCGCGGGCGGGCAAACAATTTATGTGGTGACGTTCCCGCCCTCCCGCCGCAGCCGAGAAGACGCCCCCCGGGGCACGACTTACACTCTGGGCATGGCCGAGACTTGGCACGAGGAGCTGCGGGCTCGCGGCTACCGGATCACCCCCCAGCGTCAGCTCGTGCTGGAAGCGGTCACCGAGCTGGGACACGCCACGCCCGAGGACATCTGCTGCCGGGTGCAGCAGACGGCCAGGGGCGTCAACATCTCGACCGTCTATCGGACCCTCGAACTCCTGGAGGAGCTCGGGCTGGTCACCCACACCCACCTCGGTCACGGCGCCCCCACCTATCACCTCGCCTCCGAGGCCGACCACGTCCACCTCGTCTGCCGGGGGTGCGGCGAGGTCACCGAGGTGGCCCCCGAGATGGTGGACGGCCTCGTCTCGGCCCTGGACAAGGAACTGGGCTTCGCGACCGACGTCCGCCATCTAACGGTTTTCGGGTATTGCAGCAAATGTCGCCTATGAGTATTCTGGTCCGTTTTGGGGGCAATGCTCGAGTGCCGGTAGCGTGACGAGTGGCGCATACGCCGATCGTCAGGAGATGAGGGTGACCGTTCCCGCGGAGGCCGCCAGGCGGCGCATAGTCGAGCTTTTTCTGTCCAGCGAGGAGTCGTTGCTCCGGCGGTGGACCCAATTGTCCGGAGCGTCTCCCGATGACCTTCGTGACCTCTACCAGGCATTGCGCACCGCTCTGAGCAGCGACGCCGGGGACTTCGCCGACGTACGCGGGCTGCTCGCCGAGCTCTCCCGCGCCCGCGTCCGGCAGGGGCACACCCCCTCCGACACCGCGCGGCTCGTCTTCTCGCTCAAGGAGGCGTTGTACGAGGCGGCCGAGGCCGACGGCGGCCCGGAGGCGCTGCGCGGGTTCGTGTGGTTCTCCCGGCTCGTCGACGACCTGGGCCTGTTCACCTTCGAGACCTACACCGCCGCCCGGGAGAGGATCATCCTCGACCAGGCCGAGCAACTGCTCGAACTCTCCACGCCCGTGGTCAAGCTGTGGGAGGGCATCGTCGCAGTGCCGCTCGTCGGCACGCTCGACTCGGCCCGCACCCAGGTCGTCATGGAGAAGCTGCTCCAGACCCTGGTCGACACCGGCTCGGAGCACGCGGTCATCGACATCACCGGCGTGCCCGCCGTCGACACGCAGGTCGCCCAGCACCTGCTCAAGACCGTCGTCGCCGCCCGCCTCATGGGCGCGGAATGCGTGATCTCCGGCATCCGCCCGCAGATCGCGCACACGATCGTCACGCTGGGCATCGAGTTCGGCGACATCGTCACCAAGGCCTCGCTGGCCGACGCGCTGTCGTACGCGCTGAAGCGGAGCGGCGTGGAGATCACGGGCGCGGCGAAGACGCGGGTCGCGGTCAGGGCGGAGCGCGCCTGATGGAACGCGTGCCGATTCTCAAGCTCGGCGACATCCTGATCGTCTCGATCCAGATCGACCTCGACGACCAGAGCGTGCTGGCCCTGCAGGAGGACCTGGCGGACACGGTGGTCTCCACGGGTGCGCGCGGGGTCATCATCGACATCACGGCCGTCGAGATCGTCGACTCGTTCATCGGCCGCATGTTCTCCACGATCGCCGCGATCACCCGCATGCTCGACGCGGAGACCGTCGTGGTCGGCATGCGTCCCGCGGTGGCGATCACACTGGTCGAGCTGGGACTGTCGCTCGGCGGCGTGCGCACGGCCCTCAACCTGGAGAAGGGCGTCGCGATGCTGGAGCACGTCAGGGACGGCGCGGGGTGAGCGCGACCCGGGAGCTGCCCATCGCCACCAACGGCGACGTCGTCGTCGTGCGTCAGCAGACCAGGATCCTGGCGGCGGAGATCGGGCTCTCCCTGGTCGACCAGACGAAGATCGTGACCGCCGCCAGCGAACTGGCCAGGAACGCCCTTGTGCACGCCGGCGGGGGCCGGGTGCTGATCGAGATGCTGGAAGGCGGGCGGCGGCCGGGCCTGCGGCTCGTCTTCACCGACGAGGGGCCGGGCATCCCGGACATCGCGCAGGCGCTGACCGAGGGCTGGAGCACCGCAGGGGGGCTGGGACTCGGGCTGAGCGGCTCGCGGCGGCTCGTGGACGAGTTCGACCTCGTCTCCGCGCCCGGTGAGGGCACCCGCGTCACGGTCACCAAGTGGGGCCGGTGACATGACGATGCCGCACCGGTATGAGGACGTCTGGGTCTCCACCGCCGATCCGAGCGTGATCGGCGCGGTGCGCCGGACGGCGGTCGCCCTGGCCACGGCCTCGGGGTTCGACCAGAACCGCACCGGCCAGGTCGCGGTGGCGGTGACCGAGGCGGTCTCGAACCTGGTCAAGCACGCGGTGGACGGCTCCGTGCTCGTACGCCCCCACCTGGAGCGGCCGGGCGCGGTCGAGCTCGTGGCCGTCGACAGGGGCCCCGGAATCGCCGACCTCGGCCGCGCCCTGCGCGACGGCTACTCCACCTCGGGCACGCTCGGCATCGGCCTCGGGGCGATCGCCCGCATGGCCACCGGCTGGGACGTCTACTCGGTGCCCGGCAGAGGCACCGTGCTGGTCATGCACTTCACCCCGGACGGGCAGCCCGGCCCGCCGCTGCGGGTGAGCGGGCTGCGCCGCCCCATCGGCGAGGAGAGCGTGTGCGGCGACGCCTTCGCCTTCGCCGACGACGGCGACACGGTCAGCGTGCTGGTCTGCGACGGCCTCGGCCACGGCGACCCCGCCGCGCACGCCTCCCGCGAGGCCGTACGGATCTTCATGGAGGAGCCGCACGCTCTTCCGGCCGCCGCCCTCGAACGCCTCCATCAGGGGCTGGGCCACACCCGGGGTGGAGCGGTCGCGGTCGTGCGGGTGGGCCGGGAGAGCGTCACGTTCGCCGGGCTGGGCAACGTCTCGGGCTGGATCGCGCACGCCGAGGGCCGTCAGGGGATGATCTCGCTGCCCGGCATCGCCGGGCACAAGGGCAGGCGTCCCCGGCAGTACGAGTACGCGCTGCCGCCGCACGCCACGGTGGTGCTGCACTCCGACGGCCTCACCGATCGCTGGGACCCCGCCTCCTTCCCCGGCTTGTTCGCCCACTCCCCGGCCGTGGTGGGCGCGACCCTGCTGCGCGACGCCGGCAGCCGCAGGGACGACGCCTGCGTCGTCACGGTCAAACAGGGGCAGTGATGGGCGAGGTACTCACCCGCGTGGAGATCCGCAGGGAGCAGGACGTCTTCGCCGTACGGCAACTCGGCCGTTGGATCGCCGAACTCGTCGGGCTGGAATCCCAGGACCAGATCCGGGTGGCGACGGCGCTCAGCGAGATCGGCCGTGAGGCGCTGACCCGGGGCGCCGGGAGCGTCGTCGTCTTCGACCTGCGCGAGGACAGGCTGGTCATCACCGTGGACTATCCCGGCGGCGCCGGCGTGGGGCAGACCGAGGGTGTGAAGCTGGCCGGTCGCATGGTCGACGAAGTCACGCTCTCGGCCGAGGAGGGACGCGTCACGCTGGTGAAGCGGGTGCCCGGGCACCACAGCCGCCGTACGCTCGACGGCATCCGCGCGGAGCTGGCCCGCCGCTCACCGTCCACGGCGGCCCTCGACGTGCTGCGGGAGCAGAACAGGGAGCTGGCCGCCACCCTGGAGGAGGTGCTCCGGCTCAACGCGGAGCTGACCGAGACCAACCAGGGCGTCCTGGCGCTCTACAACCAGCTGTCGGCCGAGCTGGAGGAGACCAACCGCGGCGTCGTGGCGCTCTATGCCGAGCTGGACGAGAAGTCGTCGCAGCTCCGGCAGGCGGCCGAGGCCAGGCAGCGGTTCTGGGCCAGCGTGAGCCACGAGCTGCGGCTGCCGCTCAACTCGATCATCGGGCTGGTGCGGCTGCTGCTCGGCTCGGGCGGCGATCCGCTCAGCGAGGAGCAGGAGCACCAGATCACGCTCATCGGCACGTCCGCGGAGACCCTGCTGGCGCTGGTGGGGGAGCTGCTCGACCTGGCCAAGGCCGAATCGGGGCGGCTGGACCCGCATCCGTCGATGGTGGACGTGGTCGCCCTGGCCGAGGAGCTGCGCATGACGCTCCAGCCCACCGGACCGGCCGACAGGGTCACGCTGTCGGTCGACGTGCCGGGCGAGATCGGCGAGATGCTCGTCGACGAGGGCATGCTGACCACCATCCTGCGCAACCTGCTGTCGAACGCGCTGAAGTTCACCGAATATGGGGAGGTGCGGCTGGCGGCCGTCGTGGACACCGCCATGGCGGAGGTCGTCTTCACCGTCACCGACACCGGCGTGGGCCTTTCCTCCGAGCACCTGGAGCGCGTCTTCGAGGAGTTCTACCAGGTGCCCGGGTCGCTGCAGCTCAGGGCGAAGGGCACCGGTCTCGGCCTGCCGTACGCGCGGAGGCTGGCGGAGGCCCTCGGCGGCACGCTGGAACTGGCGAGCACGCCGGGAGAGGGCACCACGGCCACGCTGCGGGTGCCGCACCGGACGTCCGGTCCGGAGGTGGGCCGGGTGCTCGTGGCCGACGACGACGCGGGCTTCCGCGCGGCGGCCCGGCGGATGCTCTTCGGGTTCGCGGCCGCGGTGGACGAGGCGGCCGACGGCGTCGAGGCCCTGGAGCTGATGCGTGAGCGGCCTCCGGAGGTGGTCCTGATCGACCTGCTCATGCCGCGCCTCGACGGCACGGCGCTGCTGCACCGGATGGCCGAGGACGACGCCCTGCGCGGCATTCCCGTGGTCGTCGTGTCGGTGGCGTCCGAGCAGCCGGGACCGCCGCACGTGTCGTCCGAGCAGCCGGGACCGCTCGAGCAGCGGGGGCCGCTGCATCCTGTGCTGCTGCCGAAGCACGGGCTGCGCAGGGACCGGCTTCTGGAGGCGATCCGGGAGGCCGTACGCGACAGCGCTGGGAACGTGAGCGCCGGGAACGTGAAGGGGGACGGGCATGGCACCCGAGATTGACATCGCGGCGACGGTGCTGGTCGTCGACGACGTCCCCACCAAGCGCTACATCCTGGCGAGCTGGCTGCGCCGCGGCGGGCACCGGGTCATCGAGGCCGGCGGCGGCGAGGAGGCGCTGGCCCTCGTCGGCGAGCTCAAGCCCGACCTCGTCATCCTCGACGTACGGATGCCCGACGTGGACGGCATCGAGGTGTGCGAGAAGATCAAGGCCGACCCGGAGACCTCCTCGATCCCGGTGATCCAGGTGTCCGGCAACGCCGTCACTCCGGCCGACCGCGCCGAGGGGCTGGAACGCGGAGCCGACGCGTACCTGTCGGAGCCGATCCAGCCCGACGAGTTCGCCGCGACCGTGCGGGCCACCCTGCGCTACTACCGGGCGCGGCAGCGTGCCGAGCGGATGGCGGCCAGGCTGAGCGAGCTGGCCGAGATCACGCTGGAGATGAACCAGGCGGAGGACTTCGAGTCGCTCCTGTCGGTGGCCGCCGAGGGCTGCTCCCGCCTGCTGGAGCGCTACTCGCGGGTGCTGGCGATCCCGCCGGACGGCAGGGTGCGCAGGTTCTCCGCCCGGCCGGGGGAGCACGCGGCGCCGCGGCTGGTCCATCCCGACACCCTGGAACGGCTGAGCACGATCTCCATCGGGGAGTCCCCCGGCGTGCAGACGTTCGAGGTCGACAACGCGACCTGGGCCCGCCTCGTGCCCGACAGCGACATCGTCGCCCGTGTGGCGGGCGTGCTGTGCCGTACGAAGACGGGCCGGTCACCGGTGTTCCTCGGGGTGGAGACGGACGCGCCGCTCGACGGCGAGGAGCTGAGCCTGCTGCGGCAGCTCGGCCAGGCGCTGGCACTGGCGGTCGACGCGGCACGCGCCTACGCGGAGGAGCACATGATCTCGCTCACGTTGCAGCGCAGCCTGCTGCCCGCCGCGATCCCCCGGGTGCCCGGCCTGCGGATCAGCGTGCGCTATCAGCCCGCGGTGGACAACGTGGAGGTGGGCGGCGACTTCTACGAGGTCCTGCCCCTCGGCGACCGGGTGCTGGTCGCGCTCGGCGACGTGCAGGGCCACTCGCTGCACGCCGCCACCGTGATGGCCGAGCTGCGCTACGCGCTGCGGGCGTCGGTGATCGACGCCGTCGATCCCGCCCGGTCGATGAGCCTGCTCAACGCCGTCCTGCGGCGCTATCACCCCGGCATGACGGCGACCGTCTGCCTGATGCTGATCGATCCCGCGACGGGGGAGACCGAGATCGTCAACGCCGGGCACATCCCGCCGCTGGTGGCCGGCGCGGGAGCGGCCTATCACCGGTTCGGCAACCTGCTGCTCGGCGTGGCCCACGAGCAGTATCGGGTGGACCGGGTGCGGCTGCCCGACGACGCCACCGTTCTGCTGTTCACCGACGGGCTGATCGAGGACCGCGACAAGCTGCTCGACGAGAGCCTGGAGATCGCCCGCCAGCAGGCCGAGGACGTGGGCGACGACCTGGAGGGCTTCTGCGACCGGCTGATCGCCACCTTCGGCGCCCGTGAGGACGACGTCGCGCTGGTCGCCCTCCGGCGGGTGCCGCTCTGACGGTCGTCCACAGGCAGGGGGTCGTCCACAGGCGAGCCGTCCGTCGCCGCGACCGCTGTGGGGGACCGAATAGCCTTGGACACATGCGGAGCCCTTTGCTTGACACACCCGGTGCGGTCGCCGCGCAGGCGCCGGACGAGACGGTCGCGGCCCATTACGGCGATCCCTACGCCGAGCAGCGCGCACTGGCCGCCGGGCGGGCGCTGGTCGACCGGAGCAACCGCGAGGTCGTGCGGGTCAGCGGGCCCGACCGGCTGAGCTGGCTCAACAGCCTCAGCTCGCAGAAGCTCGACACGCTCCAGCCGGGCACGCCCGCCCAGGCGCTGCTGCTCGACCCGCAGGGCCGCGTCGAGCACCACCTCACGCTCGTGGACGACGGCGAGGCAGTGTGGGCCCACGTCGAGCCGGGCACCTCGGCCGAGCTGGTCGGTTTCCTGGAGAAGATGCGGTTCATGCTGCGGGTCGAGGTCGCCGACGTCACCTCGGACTACGCGGTGGTCTCGCTCGCCCCGCCGTCTCCGGACGCGAACGCCGGAACATCCGTGGAAGGGGCCGTCGCCATCGGCGGCGACCTGCTCGTGCCGCGCGAGCGGCTGGGCGGCCTCCCCGAGGCGCTGGGCCTGCGCCCCGCCGGCCTGTGGGCCTACGAGGCGCTGCGCATCGCCGCCCACGTGCCCAGGCTCGGATTCGAGACCGACCACAAGACGATCCCCCACGAGGTCGGCTGGATCGACGTGGCCGTGCACCTGAGCAAGGGGTGCTACCGGGGTCAGGAGACGGTCGCCCGCGTGCACAACCTCGGCCACCCGCCCCGCCGTCTGGTGTTCCTGCATCTCGACGGCAGCGTGGACGAGCTGCCGCCGCACGGCGCACCGGTGACCCTCGGCGTCGGCGCGCCGGCCGAGGCCGAGCCGGATGCCGCCGTGGAGGGCTCGGCCGCGCCGGGCCAGATCGGTTTCGTGGGCTCGTCGGCCCGCCACTACGAGCTCGGCCCGATCGCCCTCGCGGTCGTGAAGCGTACGGTGCCGGTGGACGTCGACCTGCTGGCCGGCGGCGTGGCGGCGAGCCAGGAGGTCGTGGTGCCGCCGGACGCCGGGCGCAACGTGACGATCGACCCCGCCCTGCGCCGCCGGATCCGATAACCCCCGTTCAACCGGGCCTGTTTACCTGGTCCCCGTCCGGCGGGCCCACCACCGCCGGGTGCAGAGCGCGGCGAGCACCGCGCCCGCCGCGTTGAGGAGCACGTCGTCCACGGAGCTCACCCGGCCGAGCCGCAGGCCGAACTGGAGGAGCTCGACGGTGAGCGAAGCGGTGGCCGCGACGGCGGCCACCGCCGCGGGAGAGCCGAAGCGCGCGGAGCGGACCGGGAGCATCGCGCCGAGCGCGGCGAAGACCAGGAGGTTGCCGCCGATCTGCACGACCGCCGCACCCGGTGACAGGAGCGCGAGCTGGCCCGCCAGGTCCACCAGGGGGACGACGTGCACGCCCTCCTCCACCCCCGGGGTGAGGATCATCCAGATCCAGGGTGCGGTCCCGGCCACCATGACCACATCCGCGACGGACGTCCGGAGCGGAGCGGGATGCCCCCGGCGGGCGCGGCGGCGAGTGAGCAGCAGGACGGCGAGAGCGGCCACGGGAACGGCGCACACGGTCGCGACGACGACATGTCCCCAGGTGCTCCACGCATCCCGCATCCGATCATGATGACAGGCCGGGAAGGCCGCGGCGCTCAGACGTCCAGGACGAGGGTGATCGGGCCGTCGTTGGTGAGGCCGACCTTCATGTCGGCGCCGAAGACGCCCGTCTCCACCCGCGCGCCGAGCGTCCGGAGCTCGGCCACCACGGCGTCCACCAGGGGCTCGGCCACCGGGCCGGGCGCGGCGGCCTGCCAGGTGGGCCTGCGGCCCCTGCGCGCGTCGCCGTACAGCGTGAACTGGCTGATCACCAGCAGCGGCGCGCCGATGTCGGAGCAGGACTTCTCGCCGTGCAGGATGCGCAGCCCCCACAGCTTGGCGGCGAGCCGGGCCGCCTCGGCGCGCCCGTCGGTGTGGGTGACGCCCACGAGCACGAGCAGACCGGGTTCGTCGATGGCGCCGACGACCTGACCATCCACCACAACGGACGCGGAGCTGACCCGCTGTACGACCGCACGCATGGCCCCGAATTCTGCCATGTCCGAGGGCTCCATAGACTGCCCGTCATGTCGGAGATGGTGGTCGAGGTCGTGCGGTCGGGGTTCGTCGAGTCGGTGCATCGCGCACGCGTGCATGTGATCGGGGCGGACGGCGACCCGGTTCTGGTGTGCGGGGACACCTCCAGCCTCGCGTCGCCGCGTTCGTCCATGAAGCCGCTGCAGGCGCTCGCGATGGTGCGGGCGGGCCTGCCGCTGGAGAACGAGCTGCTCGCGCTCGCGGCCGCGAGCCACAGCGGCGAGCCCTTCCATATCGACGGCGTACGGAAGATCCTCGCGGGCGCGGGGCTGGACGAGACCTTCCTGCGGTGCCCGGAGGACCTGCCTCTCGACGAGGAGGCGCGCCGCCAGGTGCTGCGGGAGCACGGCGCGCCCGGCCGGATCCTGATGAACTGCTCCGGCAAGCACGCGGCGATGCTCGCCACCTGTGTGGTCAACGGCTGGCCGACCGACGACTACCGCCATCCCGGTCACCCGTTGCAGCGGGCCATCCGCGCCACGGTCGAGGAGTTCACCGGGGAGCGGGTCGCGGCGACCGGCGTGGACGGCTGCGGCGCGCCGCTGTTCTTCGTCTCGATGGCGGGCGTGGCGCGTGCCTTCCGCGCCCTCACGCTCGCCCCGGCCGGCTCGCCGGAGCGGCGCGTCGCCGACGCGATGCGCGCGCACCCCGAGTGGACGAGCGGCACGACCCGGGCCGAGAACCTGCTGATGCGGGCCGTTCCCGGGTTGCTGGTGAAGTCGGGCGCGGAGGCGTTCGACGCCTTCGCCGACGCCGAGGGCCGGGCCGGGGCCGTGAAGATCGTGGACGGTGGCAGCCGGGCCCGCGTGCCGGTCACCGTCGCCGCGCTGCGCGCCGCCGGGATCGACGCCACCGAGCTGGCCGGGCTGGCCACCTCCCCGCTGTTCGGCGGCGGGGCCCCGGTCGGCGAGGTCCGCGTCCGCCCCGCCTGACGCGCGTCACTTCCACACGCGGTCGAGGAACGCCGCGATCAGCGGAGCGATCTCGGGGAGCCGGTCCTCCAGCGCGAAGTGACCGGTGTCGATGACGTGCAGCTCGGCGTCGGGCACGTCGCGCAGGTAGGCGTGCGCCCCGGGCTCGGGGAAGAACATGTCGTCGCGGCCCCACGTGATCAGCGTCGGCGGCCGGTGCTCGCGCAGCCAGGCCTGCCACCGCGGATAGAGCGCCACGTTGGTGTGGTAGTCGAAGGCCAGCGCCACCTGGGCCTCCTTGCGCCCCGGCAGGTCGAGGAAGTGCTGGTCGAGCGTCCATCCGTCCGGGGCCACGAGCCGCGGATCGGCCGTGCCGCTCTCGTACTGGCCGCGGGTCATCTCCAGCGTCAGCAGCGCCCGCACCCTCTCCTCGTCGCCCTCCACGTCGGGGCGCAGCGCGATGAAGTCCCGTGCGCCGTCCGACAGGCCCTCCTCGTACGCGTTGCCGTTCTGCACGACGAGACCGGCGATCCACTCGGGGTGCCGGGTCGCCAGCCGGAATCCCACCGGGGCGCCGAAGTCGAAGACGTACATGACGAACCGGGTCAGCCCGAGCCGTTCGACGAAGCCCTCCATCACATCGGCGAGGGCGTCGAAGCCGTACGCGAAGCCAGGGGGTGTCTCGGTGTGCCCGAACCCGGGGTAGTCGGGCGCGATCAGCCGATAGCGGGATCCGAGCACGTCGATGAGCCGGCGGAACTGGTGGGACGCGGACGGGAACCCGTGCAGCAGCAGCATCACGGGGGCGTCCTCGCCGCCCTCGTCGGGCACCGACTCACGGTAGAAGACCCGCACGTCCCCGACCTCGACATGCCGGTGGAGCGTGTGCGGAACAGTGAACGGCGTCATGACTAATGCCTCCTTGTGTCGGTGATGCATTAGTTCTAGCGATCGCCTGCCTAATGTGTCAATCGTTTGTATTAGCATTAGCCGCATGACCGACCTGGTCCCCTTCACCGGGGAGCCGCTCGCCCTCGACCTGGTCAACACCCGGCCGCGCACGCCGGACGGCCAGGCCGACCTGATCGCCACCGCCGAGGGGCTGCGCGCCTGGCTGAGCCTGCAGGCGGACCGGCTGGCCGGCGCGCTCCCGGAGGACGGGCAGGCGCGGCTGACCGGCGACGATCTGGCTTTGGTGCATGAGGTGCGTGAGCATGCGGCGGCCGCGATCGATCAGGTGAGGCGGGGCCTGCGGCCGCCGGAAGGCGCGCTGCGCGGTCTGAACAGGGCGCAGCGCGCGGCGCCCGCCGTCCGTGAGCTGGCCTGGGACGGCGCCGCCGTGACCGCCGTGCCGCACCGGGAGGGCCCGTGGGGTGCCCGGCTGGCGGCGGTGCTCGCCGAGGCGGTCGCCGACCTGCTGACCGACCCGGCGGTCACGACCGTGCGGAAATGCGAGGCCGACGACTGCGTGATGCTGTTCCTGCCCGCCCACCCACGCCGGCGCTGGTGCTCGGCGGCGCGGTGCGGCAACCGGGCCAGGGTCGCCCGGCACTACCGGCGTCGCCGGGGCCTCGACCCGGGCTCGCAGGGGCCCGGCCCCGAGGGAGAGGGCCCCGAGGGAGAGGGCCCCGAGGGAGAGGGCTCAGAGGGAGCGGAACTGGCGGGAGGTCGAGATCGCCCCTGAGGTGGTCATGACGAACGTCCGCATCGAGTCGGCGAACCGGGACAGGTCCCACTCGGCGGGGCCCTGATACCAGTACAGGTGGTCGGTCTGCCGTCCGTTGCCGTCGAACGCGCTGACCACCCGCGCCCACCGGTCCACGCTGTCGAAGATCACCGCGTAGGGCAGGTAGCGGGAGAACAGCTCCACGCGCTGGCCCGGGGGGATGTCGTCGACGGCCGCCCCGGCCAGGTAGTCGCGGAACCCGAGCGTGTGCGCCAGGGCCGCCGCTCCCTTGGCCGTCTTGGCCGGCATGTACTGGGCGCCGAAGGCCAGTGCGGCTCCGGCGATGATCAGGGCCAGCCCCAGCAGGCCGTACGTCGTGAGCCAGGCGAGCACGACGGTGGCGATCACCCCGAGCGCGACGACCACCAGGCCGAGGGTCGTCCAGCGCGACCGGGTGGAGTCGGGCCGCCGGGCGAACCAGCCCTGCGTCACGACGTCCTGATAGAGCGCGTCGCGCACCGTGGCCAGGCGGGCGGCGAACGACCCGTGCAGCTCCGACAGCAGCACCCGGTCACGCCCGTCGAAGATCGCGTCGTGGAGGGCCCGCTCGTACGGCAGCAGGTCGCCGAGCCGGGCGCCGGGCAGCTTGACCAGGCACCAGTCGGGGGTGTCGTAGGTCTGGCGCGGCTGCTCGTCGATGCGCAGGAAGTTGCGCACGGCGAGGTCCACGATGGTCGCGGTCACGTCGACCACGTCGGCCTGCTCGTCGAACAGCGTGCCGATCTGCCCGGGACGCACGTCGTCGGGCGGGCTGAAGCGGCCGTCGCGGTGGCCGCTGACCGGGCCGGACTCGCTGCCGACCACGCGGGCGTCGCGGCCCCGCGTCCAGTAGAGCAGCCCGATGCCGCCCAGCAGCAGCACCAGCAGCGCGGCCAGCGAGCCGCCGGTCACCGCGTTCAGCGTGAACGCGGTGGACAGCTCGAACCTGCGCTCCAGGATCGGCCCGGCCCCCGTGGCGCCCTTCGGGTAGCCGACGACGACCGTGAGCGCCTGGCCCTCGCCGAGGCCCTGCTGCTCGAAGGTCGAGGTGGTGCCGGTCTCCTCGACCGAGGCGCTGGTGCAGGCGATGGCCGAGCTCGGCTCGCCGGCGAAGCAGGACAGGTTCTGCACCCGGCCCGGGCCGGTCACGGTGACGACCGCGTCCTGCACGGGGCCGGACACCGCGAACCAGCGCAGCTCCTCGCCCGAGGCCGTGGGCGTCACGGCGCCGGTCACGTCGTACTCCACCGTGCCCTTGAACGTCAGGGTCTCCCCGTCGTACGAGCCGCCCTTGACGTTGGAGATGCGATAGACGCGGTCGTGGCCGTCGTCGTAGCGGATCCGGGTGAGCGGCGTGCGCCGCACCGTCTCGCCGGCGGGGGTGACCGCCTCCTTCACGTGGAGCACGCCGTTCTTGCGGAGCTCCATCGTCACCTCGTCCTTCGCCGGAGCCGCGGCCTCCGCTGGGGTGACGGCATGTGCGGCGACGGCGTGCGCGGGGGATGCGGCGAGGACGGCGAGCAGTGCCGCCAGTCCGAGCCGGCGCGCGAGATCCACCATGAGCCGCAACCCTACCGGTCCCGGTGCTCCAACCGAGGATCGGATGCGAACCGGCCAACCGGTCAGGAATCGAGAAGCCCCGGGAACACCCCCGGCCATAGCGTCGTGGGCATGGAACTCACCTTGCACTACTGCTACATCACGGTCGACGACGGCGACGCGGCGCTCGCCTTCTATCGGGACGTGCTCGGCCTCGAACTCCGCAACGACGTCGGATACGCGGGCGCCCGCTGGCTCACCATGGGCCCGGTGTCCCAGCCCGACGTCAACATCGTCCTCGAAACCGTCAACGCCGACCCGACCGCCTCCCCGGAGGAGCGCGCGGCGCTGAGCGACCTGCTCGCGAAGGGCAGGCTGCGCGCCGTCGTCTTCGCCCCCCCCGACTGCGACGCGACGTTCGAGAAGATCCGCCAGTCCGGCGCCGAGGTCCTGCAGGAGCCGATCGACCAGCCGTACGGCGTCCGCGACTGCGCCTTCCGCGACCCGGCCGGCAACATGGTCCGCTTCCAGCAGCTCGCCAAGGGCTGACCCGGCGCCGCCCGGACACCGCCGCCGTGCCCCGCGCGACCCCCAGCCCCGGCTCCGCCGCCGGGATTCCGGTGCCTCCTGCCGGGGGCGCCGGATCGGTAGGGTTACCGTCCATGGGACACACCCGGGTCTACCGGAACGGAACCCTGGAGGCCGAGGGCTTTCCGGTCGCCGACGTCTCCGAGAAGGTCAGGGACCCGTCGGCGGTGGTGTGGTTCGACATGTGCGCCCCCACCGAGGAGGACCTCCACGCCATCAGCGAGGAGCTGGGACTGCACGCCCTGGCCGTGGAGGACGCGCTGCAGCACCGGCAGCGGCCCAAGCTCGACGTCTACGACAGCCACATGTTCCTCAGCGTCTACGCGGCGGCCTTCGACAGCGCGTCGGGCCGGGTGCGCGTCGCCCCCGCCGCCGCCTTCATCACGAAGAACGCGCTGGTCACCGTGCGCCAGTCGGACGACTTCTCCATCGAGGAGGTGATGCGGCGCTGGGACGAGGGGGCGTACCTGGCCCGGCACGGCGTCGCGTTCCTGGTGCACGGCCTGCTCGACTACGTGGTGGACAGCCACTTCGAGGCAGTCGAGGCGATGGACGAGCAGGTCGAAGACCTGGAGGGCACGGTGTTCGGCGACCGGCCCGTCAGCTCCGAGGACCAGCGGCGCACGTTCGAGCTGCGCAAGAGCCTGGTCACGCTGCGCCGGATCGTGATGCCCATGCGGGAGGCCGTGAACACGCTGCTGCGCCGCAACGGCCTGATCGGCGACGGCGAGATGACGCCGTACTTCCAGGACGTGTACGACCAGGTGCTGCGGGCCACGGAGTGGACGGAGTCGCTGCGCGACCTGGTCAGCAACATCCGCGAGACGCACCTGACCATGCAGGGCAACCGGATGAACCTCATCATGAAGCGGGTGACGAGCTGGGCCGCGATCATCGCGGTGCCCACGCTGATCACCGGCTTCTACGGCCAGAACATCCCGTTTCCCGGCTTCGGGCACGCGTTGGGGTTCTGGACGTCCACCACGCTGATCGTCGTCGCCTCGGCGGCGCTCTATCGGGTGTTCCGGGCCCGAGACTGGCTCTGAGCCCGGCGCCTCGGCCGGCCTGTCACCCGGTGTCTGTCACCCGGCCTGTCACCCGGTCTGTCACCAGGGTCCGTACGGCCCCTGGTTGCCGCTGCCGCCCCGGTAGCCGTTGACCGCGGGCTTCACGTCGGCGAGGTAGATGCCCGCCGCGATGACGGCGGCGATCGTGAAGATGTTGGGCAGCCCCATGCCCATGCCGAGGTAATTGATCGCGGCGGCGAAGGTGAACAGCGTCGCAAGGCCGAGGATGATCAGCCAGAGGGGCTTGGTCTGCTTGCCGGCCGCGGGGAAGGCGTTCGCGGGGATCCGCAGGGCGTGCACCAGTGCCCAGCCGGACAACACGAAGGCCCCGACGGACAGCAGCCAGAAGATGATGTCGAGGATGCCGTACAGCCCGAACATGGACGCTCCCACACGGTCACAGTCACTGACGCCCCCAGACTAGTGGGCGGCGCCGACACGTGGCGCGGGCGCGAAGGACCGGTTCCCGTGGGAAGCGAAACGGCGGCGGCCCGCCTCCCCCGGAGGGAAGGCGGGCCGCCGCCGTGTGGTTCGCGTTGGCCGCGGATCAGCTCCGGGCAGTGGCGCGGGCGCGACCGGTGCGCTTGGTGGTGCTCTTGGCGGCGATCGCCGGCTCGGCGGTCTCGGAGACCTCCGTCAGCTCCAGCGCGGCCTCGCCGCTCACGCGGCTGACGACCTTGCGGCCACGGCTGGCCAGGTCGTCGTACAGCCGGGTGACCCGGGGGGCGGCGTCGGCGGCGTAGCCCTTGGCCTTCTCGGGCAGCTCACGGGCGACGGTCTCGGCCTTGTCCTGCACGGTGGAGGCGTAGCCCTTGGCCTTCTCGGGCAGCTCGCGCGCGACGGTCTCCGCCTTGTCCTGCACGGTGGAGGCGTAGGCGCGGGCCTTCTCCACGGCGAAGTCGCCGGCGCCGGTGAGCGCGTAGAACGGCTTCGACTCCGTGATCTTCTTGGCCTGGGTTGTGATGGTCATGGGTTATCCTTCCCTCGAATCCGGTGTAATGCCGTCGCGTGGGAGAACCGGGTCGTCCCCGAGATGCTCAGCCGATTGCGGCGGCTGGGCGGAGTCGGCCCGGTTCTCCTTGCGAAACGACTCGTAGATGTCGATCAGCACCTGGCGTTGCCGCCCGGTGAGCGTGACGTCGGCCCGGATCGCGGCCAGCACGTCGCTGTGCGGCTCGCGGTCCTCGATGAGACCGGCCTGGACGTAGAGCGCCTGGGCGGAGATGTGCAGACCCTTCGCGATCTGGTTCAGGATCTCCGCGCTCGGCTTGCGCAGGCCCCGTTCCACCTGGCTCAGGTAAGGATTGGACACACCTGCCTGCGCGGCGAGCTGACGAAGCGAGATCTTCGCCTGCTGCCGCTGCTGGCGGATGTACTCACCGAGCGAGGCGACCTTGGGCAGTTCCATGCCCCCAGTCTGCCTCGCGCTGCTTGCAATTGCAAACACGATGGATAGTTCCAGCTAGCACCCATGGCCGGGCAAGAGCCGGGTCAACCGGGAAGCAGCCAGAGCAGCGGGGCGCTGATGGCGAGCACCACCGAGATGGCCAGGATCAGGAAGCGGTGGGCGGCCGGAAGCGTGACCTCGGGCCGTACGAGCCGGTCGACCCTGGCCATCACGCTGGACGGCGCGGACACGCCGAGCGCGCCCTGCGGCGTGGGCAGCGCCGCCGACGCGCCGAAGCGCAGCAGGGCGGTGGCCAGCCTGCGCGGGCAGCACCGCTGCCGGGCGCGGTCGTCGGCGGCCATCTCGACCAGCAGCTCCACCGACGCCTGCGCGTCGCGGACCAGCCTCGACCACGGCAGCGCGCGGCGCAGCGCGGCGAACGGCAGGAGCACCAGGTCGTGGCGCTCGCGCACATGGGCGGCCTCGTGCGCGAGCACGGCCTCCAGCTCCGCGGACGACAGCAGGTGCAGCGTCCCGTCGCTGATGACGACCTCCGACTTGAGCCCCGGCAGGCAGTAGGCGGCGGCCCCGGGAAAGTCGACCACCCGCACGCCGGGCACGGCCGGCTCGTCCCTGGCGACCAGCGAGAGCAGGAGCCGGTGGCGGCGGCGGGCCCGCAGCGTCTGCGCGCCTGCGGCGAGAGGCAGGGTCACCAGCACCGCGAGCAGCGCCAGGCCGGCGATCAGCGCGGCCAGCCGCAGGTAGTCGTACGGCTGTCGCGCGCCGAACTCCACGCTCAGCAGGAACTCCGCGAACCCGTGCACGATGCCCTTGCGGTAGGGGTCGAGCGCGAAGGCGAGCAGGGCGCCGATGGAGGCGAGCCCCCACGTCAGCCCGAGCGACTGCCACAGCAGGATCGCCGTGCGCGGTGCGCGCCAGGTCCAGCGCGCGAACGTCAGCCGCCACGCGGCGACCGCGCAGATCATCGCGAGCGCCGCGAGGACCGCCGCCGCGATCACTCTTCCTCCAGCTCCGTGAGGGCTTTCAGCAGGATCTCGGCCTCGGACCCGGAGACGGCGCGGGCGAAGCGGGTCAGCGCCGCGTCGCGGTCGCCGGTGAGGTCCAGGGCTTCGAGCATCAGCTCGGCGACGTACGCGTCACGGCTCGCGGCCGGCTGGTAGCGCCAGGCGCGGCCGTCGCGGGTGCGGTTGAGGAAGCCCTTGCGGGCCAGCCGGTCGAGCACGGTCATCACGGTCGTCGGCGCGAGGTCGCGGTCTTCGATGAGGCGCCCCACCTCGCGGGCGGTGAGCGGGGTGTTCTCCGCCCAGAGGATGTCCATGATGCTGCGTTCGAGCTCTCCCAGTCCCTTCACGTGATTCAGCCTACCCGGGGTAGTACTACGTCCTGTAGAGAGGTGGGTGGCATGAAAATCGTTCTGGTCGAAGGTGACATCACCGAGCAGCGGGTGGACGCGATCGTCAACGCGGCCAACTCCTCGCTCATGGGCGGCGGAGGGGTGGACGGAGCCATACACCGGCGCGGCGGCCCCGAGATCCTCGAGGAGTGCCGGGCGCTGCGCGCCTCCCGCTACGGGAGAGGGCTGCCGACCGGGCAGGCGGTCGCGACCACCGCCGGGCGTCTGCCCGCGCGATGGGTGATCCACACGGTCGGGCCCGTGCACTCGCGGAGCGAGGACCGATCCCATCTGCTCGCCTCCTGCTATCGGGAGTCGCTCGTCGTCGCCGACGCGCTGGGCGCCGGCACGGTGGCGTTCCCCGCGATCTCCACGGGGATCTACCGGTGGCCGGTCGAGGACGCCGCCCGCATCGCGATCACCGCGGTACGGCAGGCGGCCCCGGCCGTGGTGGAAGAGGTGCGCTTCGTACTGTTCAACACCGCAGCTTATGCCGTGTTCGAATCGGCTCTACAGGACATTGGCTAAGCATTAGGCCAAAACTTTCACAGCCACTTGAGCATGTAGATCTCGTCGCGGTCGTCGCCGGGGGTCACCCGGATCGAGCGGGGCACCCGCCCGACCTCCTGGTAGCCCACGCTCGCGTAGAAGCGGTCGACCCCGGTGCCGCCGCGGCAGGTGAGCTGCAACGCCTCCAGGCCGAGCGACCTGGCGGCGTCGTCGGCGGCGAGCAGCAGCGCCCGGCCATACCCCTTGCCCTGGTGCTTGGGGTGGACCTGCACGCGCAGCAGCCACCGCCAGTGCGCCCGCAGGCCCGAGCCGTTGTCGCCCAGGATGAGCCACGCGCCGGGGGCGCCGTCGTCGCCGAAGCCGACGAGGAGGCTGTCGGGGGCCTGCGGCCCGGCGGCGGCGCGCGTGCGGGCGAACGCCCGGTCCGCCGTCGGCCTGATGTCCTCCGGCGTCACGGGAGGCACGAAGCCCACCGCGCCGCCCGCGTTGGTGACCTCCGCCCAGCAGCTCAGGAGCTCCTCGAAGAGCTCGGGGGTCATCTCCGGGTCGAGGACGAAACGCATGGGCCGGACGTTATCAACCGCCTCGTACGTCAACCGCGGGGGGAGACGCTGCTCCAGGGCAGGGTCAGCTCGCCGAGCCGCCAGCGGCCGGGACCGCCGGTCGGCGGGGTCGTCTCCACCGGCCAGTCGCGCGCCAGCAGCTCGGCCGCCTTGATCCAGCGCTGGCGCGTGCCGTACGCGCCGAAGGAGGCGCAGGTCGCCCAGGCGCGGTCCCAGTCGGCGAGGAACGCGTGGATCCGCTCGCCGGGCACGTTGCGGTGGATCAGCGTCTTGGGCAGGCGTTCGGCCAGGTCGGAGGGGCGTCCGAAGCCGGTGAACCGGGCCGCGAGGGTGAGCGTGCGCGGCCCCTCCGCGCCGAGCGCCACCCAGGTCGCCCGGTGGCCGACCTCAGAGCAGGTGCCCTCCACGAGCACGCCCGAGGGATGCAGGCCGGCCCGCAGCCGGTGCCAGTGCTCCCACGCCTCGGCCTCGCCGTACTGCCGCAGCACGTTGAAGGCGCGCACGATCATCGGCGGCCGGGGGACCGGCAGCTCGAAGCCGCCCCTGACGAACGACAACCCCTCCCGCTCGTACGGCTTGGCCGCCGCGACCCGCTCGGGGGCGATCTCCACGCCCACCACCTCGACCGTCGGGCAGACCCGGCGCAGCCGGGTGAACAGCTCCGTCGTCGTGGTGTGGGACGCGCCGTAGCCGAGGTCCACGACCAGCGGCGCCGCCCCCGCCCTGGCCGAGCGCAGCAGCGGGCCGTACACGGCGGCGATCCAGCGGTCGCAGCGGCGCAGCCGGTTGTGCCCGGTGGTGCCCCGCGTGACCGCGCCGACGGGCCGGCCCGGGCGCGCCGGCCTCATGTCCCCGCTGCGACCCGGTGCACCTTGTGCTGGGCGGCCTGCGCGCGGGGCCGGACGACCAGCCTGTCGATGTTCACGTGCGACGGGCGGGTCACGGCGAAGGCGATCACGTCGGCGACGTCGTCCGCGGTCAGCGGGTCGGGGACGCCCTCGTAGACCTTGGCGGCCCGCTCGGCGTCGCCGCGGAAGCGGGTCAGCGCGAACTCGTCGGTCTTCACCATGCCCGGCGCGATCTCGACGACCCGCACCGGGTCGCCGCACAGCTCCAGGCGGAGGGTCTCGGTCATCGAGGTCTGCGCGTGCTTGGCCGCGCAGTAGCCGCCGCCCCCCTCGTACGACACCAGCCCGGCCGTCGAGGTGAGCATCACGAGCACGCCGTCGCCCGACGCGATGAGCTTCGGCAGCAGGGCCCTGGTCATGCGCAGGCTCCCGAGCACGTTCACGTCGTACATGCGCTGCCAGTCGTCCACCCGGCCCTCGGCCACCGGTTCGAGCCCGAACGCGCCGCCCGCGTTGTTGACCAGGACGTCGCAGCGGTCCAGCGAGGAGGCCAGCGCGTCCACCGACGCCTGGTCGGTCACGTCCAGCGTCACCGGGCGGATGCCGGGCACCTCGGCCGCGAGCTCGTCGAGACGGTCGCGCCGTCGCGCCGCCGCCACAACCCGGTATCCCTCCGCGGCGAGCCGGCGGGCCGTCGCCTCGCCGATGCCGCTGCTCGCGCCGGTCACCACCGCGGTCCTGACCACGGTCTCGGTCGCCCCGGGACCGGTCGCGGGACCGGTCGCGGGATTGGTCATCGTCACCGCCATCGTCCTTCCATATCGCCTCAATCGGCAGGCGACATCCTCTCAGGACCCCCGGCGCTCACAGATGTCGGGGAATCCGGTGATGATTTTGGTGGTTATAACGCTCTCGGAGGTGGTTCGGGTGTCGGTGTTACGGCGTCGGGTCAACCGCGTCGCGACCATCAGCGTGCACACGTCCCCGCTGGACCAGCCAGGCACGGGGGACGCGGGCGGCATGAATGTCTACATTCTCGAGGTCGCCAAACGGCTCGCGGCGCTGGGCATCGAGGTGGAGATCTTCACCCGCCGCACGGCCCGTGACCTGCCGCCGGTCGCCGAGCTGACCCCGGGCGTGCTCGTCCGCCACGTCACCGCCGGGCCGTACGAGGAGCTCGACCGGGCCGATCTGCCCGGGCAGCTGTGCGGCTTCCTGTCCGGCGTGCTGCGCACCGAGGCGATGTACGACCCCGGCCGCTACGACGTGATCCACTCGCACTACTGGCTGTCGGGCCAGGTGGGCTGGCTGGCCAAGGAGCGCTGGGGCGTGCCGCTCGTGCACACCATGCACACGATGGCCAAGGTGAAGAACCTCCTGCTCGCCGAGGGCGACAAGCCCGAGCCGGCGGTGCGCGTGCTCGGCGAGGAGCAGGTCGTGGAGGTCGCCGACCGCCTGGTCGCCAACACCGCCGCCGAGGCCGAGGAGCTGATCAGCCTGTACGGCGCGCCGCGCGAGCGCGTGGCGGTCGTCAACCCCGGCGTGAACCTCGCCGTCTTCCAGCCCGCGTCAAAGGGTGCGGCACGCCGCCGTCTCGGCCTGCCGCAGGACGCCCACGTGCTGCTCTTCGTGGGCCGCATCCAGCCGCTCAAGGCCCCCGACGTGCTGCTCAGGGCCGCCGCCCGGATGCTCGTGGAGGACCCCTCGCTGCGCTCGCGGCTCCTGGTGGCCTGCGTGGGCGGGCCCAGCGGCAACGGCCTCGCCCGCCCCTCCCTGCTCAGCGACCTCGCGGCCGAGCTGGGCATCACCGACGTCGTACGGCTCGCGCCGCCCGCGCCGCAGCCGGAGCTGGCCGACTGGTATCGGGCCGCCGACGTGACCGTCGTGCCCTCCTACAACGAGTCGTTCGGGCTGGTCGCGCTGGAGTCGCAGGCGTGCGGCACGCCGGTCGTCGCCGCGGCGGTCGGCGGCCTGCGCACGGCCGTCAAGGACGGCGTGTCCGGGGTGCTGGTGGCGGGCCACAATCCGCACGACTGGGCGCGGGAGCTCGCCGTGCTGGCCCGGCGTCCGGACCGGCTCGCCGAGCTGGCCGCCAACGCCGTGCACCACGCCACGGGCTTCGGCTGGTCGGCGACGGCCGCCCGGCTGGCCGACGTCTACGCCGGCGCCATGGCCCAGCTCCACCAGACCCCTGTCGCGGTCAGCTCGTAGTGTGGGGCGTATGAGACCGGATCTGGAAGCGGTCATCGCGTCGGCGCTGGAGTCCGCCGAGCTGTCCTACGAGCGGCCGAAGCCGGGCGCGTTCCTGGTCAGGCTGCCGGGCCAGCACAAGCTCGCCACGCTGACCTGGCTCGTCATCGGCGACCAGGCGCTCAACATCGAGGCGTTCTTCTGCCGGCAGCCCGACGAGAACCACGCCGAGTTCTACCGCTGGCTGCTGCACAAGAACGGCTCGATGTACGGTGTCCACTTCGCCGTCGACGCCACCGGCGACGTGCACCTGGTCGGCCGGCTGCCGCTCGACGCGGTGACCGAGGAGGAGATCGACCGGGTGCTCGGCTGCGTCCTCACCTACTCGGACGAGTCGTTCGACCGCGCGCTGGAGCTGGGCTTCGCGTCGTCCATCAAGCGCGAGTGGGAGTGGCGGGTCAAGCGCGGCGAGTCGCTGGCCAACCTGCGGGCCTTCGCGCGGGTGGTCGAGTCCTGACCAACGGGGCCTCTGCCGCACGCCGATAGGATTGGCCGTATGGCGACTTTGGTGCTGCTGCGGCACGGCGAGAGCGAATGGAATGTCAAAGGCCTGTTCACCGGCTGGGTGGACGTCACACTCTCGCCGACCGGCGAGGAGGAGGCGAGGCGCGGCGGTCAGCTGCTGCTTGAGGCCGGCATCCGGCCCGACGTGGTGCACACCTCGGTGCTCACCCGGGCCATCAAGACCGCCGACCTCGCGCTTGAGGCGGCCGACCTGCTGTGGCTGCCGGTCAAGCGTTCCTGGCGGCTGAACGAGCGCCACTACGGTGCGCTCCAGGGCAAGGACAAGGCCCAGACCCGCGCGGAGTTCGGCGACGAGCAGTTCATGCTGTGGCGCCGGTCCTACGACGTGCCGCCGCCGCCGATCGCCGACGACGACGAGTACTCCCAGCTCGGCGACGGCCGCTACTCCCTGCTGCCCTCCGAGCTGGTGCCGCGCACGGAGTGCCTCAAGGACGTCGTCGCGCGCATGCTGCCGTACTGGTATGACGAGATCGTGCCCGACCTGGCGGCCGGCCGCGACGTGCTGGTGGTGGCGCACGGCAACTCGCTGCGCGCGCTCGTCAAGCACCTGGAGGGCATCAGCGACGCCGACATCGCGGGCCTGAACATCCCCACCGGCATCCCGCTGCGCTACGAGCTGGACGCCGACTTCCGCCCGGTCGGCAAGGGCGAATACCTCGACCCGGAGGCCGCCAAGGCCGCCATCGAGGCCGTCGCCAACCAGGGCAAGAAGTAACCTCTCACGTCTGTCACGAAGGCCGCGTCCCGCTGTGGGGCGCGGCCTTCTGTCACTTGCAGACGACCGCTGTCACTTGTGGACGACCGGCTTCTTCGCCTTACCGGGGAACACCTGGACCAGGAGCTCCACCGCGCCGTCCGGGGGATAGGCCACCTGGTAGACCAGCTCGCGGCCGCGCAGGTGGACCCGGACCCGGTAGGAACCCGGGCCGCGCGTGGTGAGCCCCCTCAGCCTCGTCCCGTAGCCGTCCGACAGCGCCAGGGCTCCGGTGGGGCTCTCGTACCCGACCTCGACCACCGCGATCCGGCGATTCGCCGGATACGCGAAAGCCCCGGCCCCCCGAGGACCGGAGCTTTCGCGCCCCCGTACGCGGCTGAGTCAGCCGGCGGGGGCGTCCAGGTCGCGCGTACCCGTGACCAGGTACACGACGTCGGCGGCGACGCGTACGGCGTGGTCGGCGTACCGCTCGTAGTAGCGGCCGGCCAGCGTGATGTCGATGGCGGCCTCGACGCCGTGCTCCCAGTCCTTGGAGAGCAGGACGCGGAAGAGACGGCGGTGACGGCGGTCCATCGCGTCGTCGTCCTCCTCCAGCTCCTTGGCGAGCTCGATGTCGCGGGAGGCGATGCAGCTGCCCGCCTTGGTGATCAGGTTCTCGGCGATGGCGCCCATCTCCACGAACGTGTCACGCAGCTCGGCCGGGATGGCGGATTCGGGGTGGCGCATGCGGGCGAGCTTGGCGATGTGCTCGGCGAGGTCGCCCATACGCTCCAGATCGGCGGCCATCCGCAGGGCGGTGATGACGTTACGCAGGTCGACCGCCACCGGCTGCTGCGTGGCCATCAGCTCGAAGATCGAGGCTTCGAGTTCCTGGTGCAGCCGGTCGACCTCGTTGTCCTGGGAGATGACGCTCTCCGCCAGCTGGAGGTCGGCGTCGAGCAGGGCGGTCGTCCCCCTCGACATGGCCGACCGCACCAGGCGGGTCATCTCCACCAGGCGGTCGGTCAGGGCCGCAAGCTCTTCGTGATAGGCGTCGCGCATGGCCGCCACGCTACGCGCGCGTCTGTGAACGAATTCCGACCGCCGGATGAACTTTTCCGGAAACAGGGCGTAGTGCCAGGTCGGGCAGGTGGAACAACCAGAAATGCCGCCTAGGCTGCTGAATGTGAACGAGTTGCTGGCGAGCTTGGCGGCGATGGGCGGATTCGTCCTCGGCTCCTTCGTCATGCTCGCGATCCGACGGCAGGCGGACAAGCCCCGCACACCGGAACCGGTGGACGACGGCCTGCCTCCGGGGGTGGCGTCGGTGCTCGCCGTGCTGCCCTCCTCGGCGGTCGTCCTCGACCGCGAAGACCGCGTGCTGCGCGCCAGTTCGGCCGCGCGGGCCTTCGGTCTCGTACGCGGTGAGTCGCTCATGGCGGCCGAGTTACTCGCACTGGCCAGGAAGGTCCGCAGGGACGGCGAGATCCGCGAGAGCGAGATCGAGACCGCCGGCCGCAAGTTCGGGCAGGAGTCCACGTCGTTCGCGGTGCGGGTCGCTCCGCTGGGCACCCACGGGCAGGTGCTCGTGCTCGCTGAGGACCAGACCGAGCGGCAGCGGGTCGAGGCGGTGCGCAGGGACTTCGTGGCGAACGTCAGCCACGAGCTCAAGACGCCGGTCGGCGCGCTGAGCCTGCTCGCCGAGACCGTCGAGGACGCGGCCGACGACCCCGAGGCCGTACGGCGGTTCGCCGGCCGGATGCAGCACGAGGCCGCCCGCCTCACCTACCTGGTGCAGGACCTGATCACGCTGTCGCGGATCCAGGGCGGGGAGCCCATCCCGGCGCCCGAGCAGGTGTCCGTGGACGAGGCCGTGCACGAGGCCATCGACCGGTGCAACACGAAGGCGTCGGCCAAGGACATCGCGCTCGTCGCGGGCGGCACCGAGGGCCTCAAGGTCTGGGGCGACGACGAGCTGCTCGTCACCGCGCTGCGCAACCTCATCGACAACGCCGTCGCCTACAGCCCCGAGCACACCCGCGTCGTGATCAGCGCGAGGCCGGCCGGGGACACGGTCGAGGTGAGCGTGAGCGACCAGGGCATCGGCATCCCGGAAAGCGCGCAGGAGCGCATCTTCGAGCGGTTCTTCCGCGTCGACGCGGCCAGGTCCCGGGCCACCGGCGGCACCGGGCTCGGTCTCGCGATCGTCAAACACGTGGCCGTCGCCCACGGCGGCGAGGTCACGGTGTGGAGCAAAGAGGGCTCCGGCTCGACCTTCACTCTTCGCCTTCCCGCGTTCGGCGGTCAGGCGGTCCCCGTACCAAGCACGACCATTCCCCAGGAGGCCGCTCAGTGACTCGGGTACTCGTCGTCGAGGACGAGGAGTCGTTCTCGGACGCCTTGTCGTACATGCTGAGGAAAGAGGGGTACGAGGTCGCGGTGGCGGCCACCGGCCCCGACGCGCTGGACGCGTTCGACCGCAACGGCGCCGATCTCGTCCTGCTCGACCTGATGCTCCCGGGCCTGCCCGGCACCGAGGTGTGCCGCTCGCTCAGGCAGCGGTCGAAGGTGCCGGTCATCATGCTGACCGCCAAGGACAGCGAGATCGACAAGGTCGTCGGCCTCGAACTCGGCGCCGACGACTACGTGACCAAGCCGTTCTCGTCCCGCGAGCTGGTGGCGCGCATCCGCGCGGTGCTGCGCCGGCAGGGCGACGTCGAGGAGGTGGAGTCGGCCGTCCTGACCGGGGGACCGGTCCGCATGGACGTCGACCGGCACATCGTGGCCGTGCGCGGCCGGCAGGTGCAGCTCCCGCTGAAGGAGTTCGAGCTGCTGGAGGTGCTGCTGCGCAACGCCGGGCGGGTGCTCACCCGCGGTCAGCTCATCGACCGGGTCTGGGGCGCCGACTACGTGGGCGACACCAAGACCCTCGACGTGCACGTGAAGCGGCTGCGGGCCAAGGTCGAGGCCGACCCGTCCAACCCCCGCTGCATCCTCACCGTGCGTGGTCTGGGCTACAAGTTCGACCCCGCCGACGAGTGAGCCTGTAAGGGCTCGTACGGCTCACGCGGCCCCTCGGACGGAAAGGAGCCCCTGTCCGGCCGGACAGGGGCTCCTGCGCGTCTACAGGACGTCCAGATGGACGTCCGCACGGCCGTCAGCCGGCGTTCTCGGCGGGCGTACCAGTGGAGGTGCCCTCGGTGGTCTCCGGGGGGGCGGCGTCCGACGGCACCGGGCTCCCGGTGGCGGGCGGGGCCGTGGGCGTGGCCGTCAGCGCCGGAGGCAGCGTCGCGTACTCGCGGCTGCGGGCGATGACCGGCACGGTGAGCGAGATGTCGCCGGCGTTCTTGAACTGGAGCGAGAGCTTGATGCTCTCGCCGCCGCGCAGCGCCGTCTTCAGGCCGTCGACCGTGACCCCGGGGGTCTTGACGAGCACGCCCGGCTGGAGGTCGATGGGGCTCTGCACGTTGACCGAGGTGGCCTTCTGTTCCTCGGGGACGATGCTGGTGAGCTGGTCGTCCGTTCCCGTGCTGTTCAGGAGAGTCAGGTAGAGCGGCGCCGACCCGCCCTCGGCGAGCTGCTGGCCGGAGTCGGGCCCGAGGATGAACGCCTGCGGGATCATGACGCCGTTCTTGCCGTATGCCTTGTCGGGGCCGTCGCCGTCATAGAGGACACCCGCCTCATTCGGGGCGTACGGCGCGTTGGTGTTGGCGTCGAAACCGGCGCCACACGCGGCCAGTGCAGGGATGGCGGCGGCGAGGAGCGCGGCAACGGCGATCGCCCTGCGACGGCTGCTGCTGGTCACGGTTCGAGGTCTCCTTGGTACGCACGTGTATGGGCAGCAATCACCTTATCCGCGCCGGTCACCGGTCCGGCGTCGGCTCCCGGTCCACAGGCCGCAGCAGTGCAGGTCACCCGGTATGTCCTGTATGCCGATTCACAGAGTGGATGGCTTGTCAAGCCCCAAAACGAGGCTTTGACCTGCAGTTATGTTCCTTTCACTGTTCCGGGAGGCGGTAACCGCGTGGTACCCTGGAGTACAGCGGAAGGGGTACTCGTCACATGACTTTCCAGGTCGGCGACACTGTCGTCTACCCCCACCATGGGGCTGCTCGGATCGAGGCCATCACGACCCGAACCATCAAGGGTGAGGAAAAGACCTACCTGGTGCTGAAGGTCGACAAGGGCGACCTGACCGTACAGGTACCAGCGGAAAATGCCGAGCTCGTCGGTGTGCGCGACGTCGTCGGCCAAGAGGGACTCGAGCGGGTCTTCGACGTGCTGCGCATGCCGCACACGGAGGAGCCCACCAACTGGTCCCGCCGCTACAAGGCCAACCTTGAGAAGCTGGCGTCGGGGGACGTCAACAAGGTGGCCGAGGTGGTGCGTGACCTGTGGCGGCGCGACAAGGAGCGCGGCCTGTCCGCCGGTGAGAAGCGCATGCTCGCCAAGGCCCGCCAGATCCTCGTCAGCGAGCTCGCGCTGGCCGAGAAGACCAACGAGGACAAGGCGGAGGCCCTGCTCGACGAGGTGCTGAACTCCTGAACATCACATCGCCAAGGGTGGGCGTCGGAGTCGACGTCCACCCTTTCGCATCAGGTAGGGAGCTTCACCTCGCCGGCCTTTTCTGGCCGGGGGAGACCGGGCTTGCCGGTCACTCCGACGGCGACGCCGCGGCGCACGCCTGCTGCGACGCGCTGCTGTCGGCGGCCGGGCTCGGAGACGTGGGCGCGCTCTTCGGCACCTCCGATCCCCGCTGGGCGGGTGCCGCCGGTGTGACCCTCCTGGAGGAGGCGGCCCGCCAGGTGCGGGCGGCGGGATTCGAGATCGGCAACGTGGCCGTCCAGATCATCGGGAACCGCCCGAAGGTCGCACCTCGCCGTGCGGAGGCGGAGAAGGCCCTCGGGGCCGCCGCAGGGGCGCCGGTGAGCGTCAGCGCGACCACGACCGACGGCCTCGGGCTCACCGGTCGCGGCGAGGGCGTCGCGGCCATCGCGACCGCTCTGATCATCCCGGTCTGAAGGTCCTCTCGGCATGAATGTTCCGTTCCAATCGGACATGCCAACCAGAATGAGACCCGGAGCGTCTCACTAACGCGTGGGCGGCGGCTCGAACCAAGGCGCGGAATCGAGCCGCCGCCCTCTTTTTTCTTTCATGGGACGCATATTTCCCTTCCATGGGGTAGCCCACTGTCCGAGGATGAAAGGGTCACCCTTATCGGGAGGTCGATATGACAATCGAGTCCATTCTCGGCGCCATCGTCATCGGTGCGGTCATCGGCGCTCTGGGCCGACTGCTCCTGCCGGGCCGCCAGCCGATCGGCTGGATCCTGACGATCGTCGTCGGTATCGTCGCGGCGCTCATCGGCACCGCGATCGCCCAGGTCCTGGGCGTGGCGACGACGGATGGCATCGACTGGATCGAACTGGTCATGCAGGTCGTACTGGCCGTCGTGGGCGTCGGCATCGTCGCCGGCCTCAAGCGAGGGTCGCGGGTGTAAGGCATTCACTCGGTGGGGCGGCCCCCCGCCCTCACCCCCTAGCGCGCAGGCCCGTCCGGCTGGTTCTCCAGCCGGGCGGGCCTACGCGCTTCAGCAGATGGAGCGCTGCTGTCCAGGTGGGTGTCGTTCAGGTGGGCGCTGTGCGGCGGGGTGCTGTAGCCGGGGCGGTCAGGCGGGCGGGCGGGGCGTGCTGCGCATCCGACCGGACGGAGGCGCCATCGGGACATCGCTGTTTCCGTCGGTGTCTTTCCCGGTGTCCCCGGCTTCCGGCGCGTCCTGGCCGCCTTGCGCGGCGTACGGCTCGCGCCCGCCGTCCTGCTCGCCGGGATCGGCGCAGTCGGACGCGTGGGCGGGATCCGGCACGTCCCTGATCTGGCGGAGCGGCTGGGTGTCGACGCCCGCCTCGTCTTCGGCCCGCTCCGGTTCGGCGTCGGCGGGCTCGTCCGGTTTGGGGCGGGGGTGCACGAGGACGTCACCGGTGTGCGGCCGTACGAGGTCGCCCCAGCGCACGGGACGGTTGCGGCGGGGCTGCGCCGGGCTGCCACCCGTCTCGGCGGGGGCGGGTGCCTCCGGAGCGGGCTGGGCGGCCGTCTCGGCGCCGGGCTCCGTCACGGCCGGCTCCGTCACGGCCGGCTCTGCGGCGGCCGGTTCTGTTACGACGGGCTCCGTGATGGCAGGTTCTGCGGCGGCCGGTTCGGCCTGTTCAGTGACGGGCGGGGTGTGGGGCGCCGCCGTCGGAGGTACGACCGGCAGGGCATCGGGCTCGTCATCCGCCTGGTCCGCGACCGTCTCGGATGCGGTTTCCTGCGCGGGTTCGGAGACGTCTTCCCTGATCGCCTCGGATGGCAGCCGTACGCCGTCCTCATCCTCGGCCTGCGGATCCTCGGCCTGCGGAGGGGCGACGGGCAGCGGCGGGGCGAGCTCGGGCGGCGCGACGGTCTCCGAGACCGGGCTGACCGGCAGCGGAGGGACGTAGCCGGGGGGTGCCACGGCCTCGGGAACCGGCTGCAGGGGCGGCGCGCCGTGCTCCTCAGTGACGGCGTGCACGGCAGCGGTGTGCGGGTGCGCGGGGGCAGGGCGCGGGTGCGCGGGAGCGGGGTGTGCGGTGTGCGGGTTTTCGGGGCCGGAGGGGGCGGTGACGTCGGGCGCGGATGTGGGGCGCTCTCGCGCGGCCACCGGATAGGGAGAGGTGACGGCGGTCCGGCGCTCGCGCGCGCCGTCGAAGGGCACCAGGTCGTCATCGGAGTCGTCGTCGGACTCGTCATCAAGGTCGTCGTCCAGATCGGCCCGGTTGGTGCGCACGTGCTTCAGCAGGAGCAGCAGCAGCCACAGTCCGACGGCGAGCATCACCCAGGGCGCCAACGCGACGACGAGCGCGGAGGCGTCGGGGTCGAAGGAGATGCCGACGGCGGTCGCGGCGTTCGCGGCGGCGGCCGACGCCAGGAGCAGGATCAGGACGAAGCCCGCCTGGAAGCGGACCAGGAAGCGCGCGCCCCGCAGCAACGGCACGCTGACCAGGGCGACGACCAGCAGAACGTCGAACGCCGAGGGGTACAGGTAGGCGAGCTGCGGCTCGGCACGCCCGGAGACGGCCAGAGCCCGCAGGTCGTCGAAGGACAGCGCGCAGGCGATCCCCGCGAGAACCGCGATGGCGGCGCCTGCGAGGCCGATGGCCAGGCGGCGCAGCACCAGCGGGAATCCGGAGGGGGTGTTTCGGGACGGGCGGGAGGCCGTGCCTGCCGCGCCGGGGGGAGTCACGTCCATGGCGTTTCGAGCCTACAGAATCGGAGTGACGATCGATCGCAATCGCGTGATCACCCGCTTCGTGTCGGTAATCGTGATCATCGGCTTCGTGACGGTAATCAACGACCGCGCCGGGAACCTTCGACGCGCTCTCGTTGCGCCCGGCCCCGCCCGGCTCGGCCCTGCCTTGGCCCGGCTCGCTTCGGGTCCTGGCCCCCGGCTGCCCCCGATCTGGTTCCCGCGCGGCTCGGTTTGGCACCCCCGGGTCCGGTTAGGTTCCGGCCCGCCCTGGCGCGGTCCGGCTCGGTTCGGCCCCAGCTCAGGGCAACCGGCTCCGATCCGGCTCCGGCTCCGGGTCCGGCTCCGGTCCGGCGCGGTATTGGCGACGCTGCGTGTCCGGCCGGGCTTCGTGCCGGTCCGATGAAGCCCGCGCGGCCGGCCGTACAGATCGTGACGGGTTTTGTTTCGGGTTATATCGGGACTTATGTGTCGGAAGTTTCCATGATCGGCCGCATCAAGCCGTTCACGGACGCCCAACTAGCCCTGTGCTGTGCTGCCAGGCGTTAGCCTTGCCTTCGTGAGCCTGCACTTCTACGACACCAGCACGCGTACGGTCCGTGAATTCGTACCGGTCGAGCCCGGCCGGGTCTCGATGTATCTGTGTGGTGCGACCGTTCAGGCTCCGCCGCACATCGGGCACATCAGGTCCGGCGTGAACTTCGACGTGCTTCGCCGGTGGCTGACGCGGCAGGGCTACGACGTGACCTTCTGCCGCAACGTCACGGATCTCGACGACAAGATCATCAGGGTGGCCGCCGAGGAAGGCGTGCCCTGGTTCGTCGTCGCCGAGCGCAACCAGCGCGCCTTCACCTGGGCGTACGACCAGCTCGGTTGCCTGCCGCCGACTGTCGAGCCCCGGGCCATGGGTCACGTGCCCGAGATGATCGAGCTGATGCGGCGACTGATCGACAAGGGTCACGCGTACGCGGCGGGTGGCGACGTCTACTTCGACGTGATGTCCTACGCCGACCGATACGGCAAGCTCTCCAACCAGAAGCTGGAGAACATGTGGGCGGCGGGGGACACCGACACCGACTCGCTCAAGCGTGACCCGCGCGACTTCGCGCTGTGGAAGGGTGCCAAGCCCGGTGAGCCCACGTGGCCGACGCCGTGGGGCAAGGGCCGTCCCGGCTGGCACCTGGAGTGCTCGGCCATGGCGACCAAATATCTCGGGAGCACGTTCGACATCCACGGCGGCGGGGTCGACCTGATCTTCCCGCACCACGAGAACGAGATCGCCCAGTCGCAGGCGGCGGGCGACGGCTTCGCGCGCTACTGGCTGCACAACGGGCTGCTCACGCTCGGCGGCGAGAAGATGAGCAAGTCGCTCGGCAACTCGCTGTTGATCCCCGACATGCTCCGCAAGGTGCGCGCGGTCGAGCTCCGCTACTACCTGGTCGCGGCGCACTACCGCTCGCCGATCGACTACTCCGACGAGGCGCTCCAGGAGGCGGCGGCCGGCTACCGCCGGATCGAGGGGTTCGTCACACGGGCGGCCGAGGTGATCCACGACGTGGACGCCGCCGCGCCGCTGCCCCAGGCGTTCGTGGACGCCATGGATGACGACCTGAACGTCTCGCAGGCGCTCGCCGTGATCCACGAGGTCGTCCGCGAGGGCAACGTCGCGCTGGCCCAGGGCAACAAGGAGCAGGTCGCCCGGCTTCTCGCCGAGACGCAGAACATGCTCGACGTGCTCGGCCTCGACCCCAGGTCGGCGCAGTGGCGTACGACCGGCGACTCGGGGCTCCGGGAGGTCGTTGACGCGCTCGTGGCCGTGGCGCTGGAGCAGCGACAGGCCGCGCGAGCCCGCAAGGACTACGCGGCGGCCGACGCGATCCGCGACCAGCTCGCGGCGGCAGGGATCGTGGTCGAGGACACCCCGCAGGGCCCGCGGTGGGAGCTGGCACAGTAGGCGTGGCCCTACGCTAGAGACCATGGCGGGAAGGGCTTCAGGGAAGCCGTCGAAGAAGCAGGGGCCGGCAAAGGGCTCGGGTGGCAAGGTCAGGCGCTCCCTTGAGGGCAAGGGAGCGACGCCGCCCGCGCACATGCGGCACTGGTACAAGGACAAGGCCCGCGCCGAGCGGATCGAGCGCGAGGCCCGGGGCGGCGGGAGTTCGTCCTCGCGTACGCCGAGCCGTACGCGCCGGGAGGACGCCCCCGAGATCATCGGTGGGCGCAACCCCGTGCTCGAGGCGCTGCGTGCGCACGTGCCCGCCAACGCGCTGTACGTGGCGCAGCGGATCGACAACGACGATCGCGTGCGTGAGGCCATCAAGCTCGCGGCCGACCGCGGCATCGCGCTGCTGGAGGTCACGAGGGACAAGCTCGACCGGCTGACCGAGAGCACCGTCCACCAGGGCATCGGCCTGCAGGTCCCGCCGTACGACTACGCGCATCCTGAGCAGCTCGTGGAGCGGGCGAGGGACGCCGCCGAGGTGCCGTTGATCGTCGCCCTGGACGGCGTGACCGACCCGCGCAACCTCGGCGCCATCGCGCGCTCGGCGACCGCCTTCGGCGCGCACGGGCTGCTCGTCCCGTCCCGGCGTTCGGCGGGCGTCACCGCCGGGGCGTGGAAGACCTCGGCCGGCACCCTCGCGACCCTCCCCGTCGCCCGCGCGTCGAACCTCACCCAGACGCTCCAGGCGTACCGGGAGGAGGGCCTGTTCGTGATCGGGCTCGACGGCACCGCCACAGTGGACATCGCCGATGTCGAGCTCGCGACCGAGCCGCTCGTCGTGGTCGTCGGCTCGGAGGGCAAGGGCCTGTCCCGCCTGGTCAGGGAGGCGTGCGACCAGATCGCCCGCATCCCCATGAACGCCGCCGCCGAGTCGCTGAACGCCGGTGTGGCCGCCGGGATCGCCCTCTACGAGGTCGCCCAGCATCGTCGCCGGTGATTTCATCGTGACGGTACGGCCCCGGGCCCATTAAACTCGTCTGGGTAGCAGGCCGCCTTAGCTCAATCGGCAGAGCATCTGTCTTGTAAACAGAAGGTCTGGGGTTCGATTCCCCAAGGCGGCTCTCGTACGACAGGCCCCTGATCAGCAGTTTCGCTGTCAGGGGCCTTGTGCTGTCGCGGCTCATCCAGTCTCTTCCGTGCCTTTGGGAGCCACTTCGCGAGGGGTTGTTCAGCCAAGTCGGCGACGTCAGCCATATTGGGTGTGGTGCCGCAGGCGCGTGCTCGAGGGCAATTTTGAGGTGCCGGCCACCGCCCGCGCGCAACGCTGGGACCTCGCCGAAGTCGTTCGTGTCCTGCTGAATGAGGAGGTCGTCGGCCGCGACAGCGCCACCCGACGCAACCGGCGCAAGAGCGCGGGCTTCCCCTCCGGCAACACCTTCTCCTCCTGGTGCAGCCAGGACTCCACGATCAGCGAGGCCACCCAGAACGGCGTGTCCGCCAGGGTTACCGGCGGCATCGGTCAGGTTTGAAGAAGCGCCGGTCGGGCCGCCGCTTCTATCGTCGAGTGACACACGCGCCGGGGTGGCGTCCGGGACCTGCCTGGATGCCTGGCCGGGCACATGATCACCCATGCACCACGTAACCATCTCTTCTAGTGGAGTAAGACATGAAAGCGCACGTCAGCTCGATCCTTCTTGGCGTCCGGGACATGGAGCGGGCCAAGAGGTTTCACGTCGAGGGGCTCGGCTGGAAGATCCAGAAAGACTTCGGCATCTCGGTGTTCTTCGAATCGGACGGAGCCTCGCCTGTCGGCTTCTACAGTCGTGACGGCCTGGCCGCTCAGGTGGGCACGGACAAGGAAGGCAGTGGCTTCAGCGGACTGGTCCTGACCTACGTCGTTCGCAGCCAGGCGCGGGTCGACGAGGTCATGGCGGAGGCCGAGAAGGCCGGTGCAACGATCCTCAAGCCCGCCAGCGCTCTGCCGTGGGGCGGGTACGGCGGCACCTTCGCCGACCCGGACGGCTACATCTGGAGCCTCGGCTACAGCGACCAGGGAACCGACCAGCCGTACGCGGAGTAGTCGCGAACTTTGCCACACAGCCGTCCGAGACGGCGGGGGCGTGTTGCCGCCGCCGTCCCGGACGGCTGTGACCCCGAGTGCCGGTGAACCGGCAGGACGAACAGGAGAAGATCATGAAGTTCCGGACCCACGTTGAGCCACCTGAGCCCATGCGGGGCCTGGAAGTTCCGTCCGAGGTGGTGGCGGCGCTCGGCGGGGGCCCGCGGCCGCCCGTGACGATCACAGTCAACGGGCACTCCTGGAAGAGCCGGGTCGCCCTCCTACGCGGCCGCCACCTGCTCGGTCTCAGCAATGCCAACCGGCAGGCCGCAGGTGTCGCGATCGGCGACGAGGTCGAGGTCGAACTGGAGCTCGACACCGAGCCGCGCGTCGTCGTCGAGCCAGAGGACTTCGCACAGGCTCTGGACGCCGACCCCGTCGCCCGTGCCGCGTACGACGAACTCGCGTACAGCCGCAAGCGTGAGCATGTACGCGCCGTCGAGAGCGCGAAGAAGCCCGAGACGCGTCAGCGGCGTATCGAGAAGGTCATCACCACCCTGCGGGGCTGACCCGAAGGTAAGACTCCGGCGGCGATGCAATCACCGTGCGGAGGCATCACATTGTGTGGCACGGCGGGGAACCGCTCACCATCGGCGTCAGCCGGTTCACCGCGATGCCGGCCCCGTTCGAGGAGTCGTGCGAGCAGCGCCGCATCCGCCACCACCTGCAGACCAACGCCACCCTGATTTCCGCGGAGGTCAGCACGAGGGCGGGGCCGTCCGGCGTCGGGAGAGCGCGGTTGTGCCCCGAGCCTACGGTCCGGGGCCTCCCGGCGGCCTGCGGAGCCGGCTCGCCTACGCTCGTCGTGAGCGGCAACACCGCCGCCGACGGGCTGTTTCCCGTCTTCGAGCAGGTCTTCATCTCTAGGTGGGAGCGGAGCACACCCGTATGACCGTTGACGCCCGCGCGCTGCTGCCGATAGCCGAGCAGGCCGTCACCATCGCCGGCCACATCATCACGACCAAGCTCCCCGGAGTGGTCACCGCCAAAGGCGACCGCGACATGGTCACCGAAGTGGACTACGCCATCGAGCACGCCGTACGCGACTTCCTGTCACGGGAAACCCCGGAGATCGGGTTCCTGGGAGAGGAGGAAGGCATCACCAATGCCGGCGATGGCATCATGTGGGCGCTCGATCCCCTCGACGGCACCGCCAACTTCACCCACGGCATCCCGCTGTGCGGGACCTCGCTTGGCCTGATCGACCACGACCGCTCCATCCTCGGCGTGATCGACCTCCCCTTCCTGAGCACGCGTTACGCGGCAGCGGAAGCCGCCGGAGCCACCGCCAACGGCCGGCCGATCAGCGCGAGCATCACCGACGCCCTGGAGGCCGCCATCGTCTCCGTCGGCGACTACGCCGTAGGTGAGGACGCCGAGGCCAGGAACCGCGTCCGGCTTCCGCTCAACTACCAGCTCGCCGCCCGGGTGCAGCGCGTGCGCATGTTCGGCTCCGCCGCCGTCGATCTCGCCTGGGTCGCGGACGGCAAGACCGACGCCTGCATCATGCTGTCCAACAACCCCTGGGACACCGCCGCAGGCGTCGCCATCGCCCGCGAAGCCGGAGCAATCGTCACCGACATCGACGGCACCCCGCACACGATGAGGTCCCGAGTAACCATCGCCGCGACCCCGAAGATCCTGGCCGACCTGGTCGAACTCGTCGCAGAAGCCGAAAAGGACGCGGACCGTAAGGTCTAGCCGGCTCTGTTGGGGGTCGCCCCGGGCCGACGAGGCGTGCGCTGGGTGTGTCACTGTGAACGTTTTTCATCCGCCGGGCGGCTAAGCCGGTCACAGCATGATCGCGATGCTCGGGTTTTCCTCATGATGTGGCGAAGCTCCTGGTAGACGGGTTGATCACCACAACCATCACCGTCATCGCCAGGAGCTTCGGGTGCTGTTCTATCGTGCTGC
>NZ_VJVX01000057.1:0-59364 GCF_008033685.1 Microbispora sp. CSR-4 | reverse complement strand
CTCACGGACCTGAAGCTGCTGGGCCCGGCCTGCCAGTTCCACAACCGCGACCGCTACCAGCACCCCGAGCGCTACACCCGCCGCAACGTAGGCGAAGACCGCTGGGCCTTCACCTACCACCGCCTCGGACAAGCCCGACGACTACACGAGTAAGGCCGAAGGCACGGGGGTGAGCGATGCGCAGCGCAGGCCCGGGCGGCGCGCGGACAGGCCCAGCGGCTGCGGGCGTGAGGCGAGAGCAGGCACCGGACGACGCACAGTGCAGGGCCGCGCGGCTGCGGGGCTCGGCGGCCGGGGGCCACGGTCAGGGCCGCGCGGTACGGCCAGGCGGCCGGGGCCCACTCAGGGCCGCGCGGTACGGCCGGGCGGCTGAGGGGCCGTGGTCACGGCGTCGTGACCACGGACTCGATGCTGCGGTGCCGTGCGGCGCCGTGCGCGAAATCGGGCGCACCCGAGGCGCCACCCGAGGTCCCGCCCGAGGTGTCGCCGAAGGCGCTGGAGCCGCGGCCCAAGGCGCGGCCCAAAGCGCTGCCCGAGGCGCTGCCTGAGCCGCCACCCGAGATGCCGCCCTCACGCAGGTCGTCAAAGAACCGCTGGTAGGCGTGCGCGACCGCGTAGGCAGGCGCGTCGGCGCGGGGGTCCAGCCCGGGGACGCGGACGTAGGACTCGGGCACCGTCAGGGGAGCGAGCCCGGTGGATGCCCCGCGGCTGCCTTCGATGGTGATCGGGCTGAGCTGGAGATGGCCGATCGGGGCGGTGACGACGAGGTCGCCCTCGGTGCCGTTGATCTCCCAGCGGAAGTTGGTGCCCCGGGAGACGCCCCCGCGGTAGTGGACGGCGAGCACCGCGCCGCCCGGCAGCCGTCCCGAGGCCACCACCTGGTCCGGCGCTGTCATGGGCACGGGCCGTCCGGTCCCGGTGTCCACGGCCGACGTACGGCGGGACGCCAGGTCGATCCGCAGTTCCTCGGGCTCGCCCAGGACGGACGCGAGCCCGTCGAGGGTGTGCGCGAAGGGGATGGTCAGCAGCGTCATGCCGTTGGCGGCGTCGAGCACGTGGTGGTCGCCGGGGCCGACGGTGCCGCCCCACGCGCCGCCGGAGCCGACGACGGTCGTGGACAGCACCTCCCCCACGTAGCCGTCGGCCACGAGATCCCGCAGGTAGGCCAGGGCCGGGTGCGACCGCGCCTGAAGCCCCACGATGGTCGGCACCGCGCGGTCGCGCGCCTGCCGTGCCATGTCCTCGGCCTCCGCGAGCCCGTTGCCGAGCGGCCACTCGCACAGCACGCTCTTGCCGGCGTCGAGCGCGGTCCGCACCAGCTCGCGGTGGTGCGGCACCTTCACCGCCACGACCACGAGGTCCACCTCGTCGCAGGCGGCCAGCTCGGCGGCCGTCCCGAAGGTGCGCGACACTCCGTGCTTGTGCCCGGAGCGCTCCGCCGATTCCTTCGAGCTCGTGCTCAGGGCCCGCAGCTCGTATCCCGGGACGGCGCGCAGGGCGGGCAGGTGGGAGCGCTCGGCCCAGCTTCCGTTCGCCCCGAGTCCGATGATCCCTACGCCGACGGGCGTGCCTGACCTGGCCAGCTCGGCGAGGCGTGACGTGGAGGTGTTCATGATGTGTGACCTGTCCTTTCGCTGTCCAGCAGGGTCATGAGGGGTGCGGCGTACCGGGTCCCGGCCACCGCGCCGGCAGGGACGGCCTCGTCGATCGCGCGGAGGTCCGCGTCGGTCAGGGTGACCTCGGCCGCGGCCAGGGCCTCCTCGATGCGACGCGGACGGCGGGCACCCAGGACGGCCACGATGGTGCCGCGCTCGCGGTTCTGCGCGACGACCCAGGCGGTGGCGAGTTGCGCGACGCTGATGCCGTACGCGCCGGCGAGTGGCCGCAGCCGGTCGACGAGGGCGAGGTTCGCGGCGAGATTGCCGGGATGGAAGCGGGGCAGCCAGTGGGCGCGCGGGTCGCCTCCGGCGGGCTGCCGGTAGTCGCCGGTGAGCAGGCCGTGCGCGAGCACCCCGTAGGCGGTGACGCCGATCCCCAGCTCGCGGCAGGTGGCGAGGATGCCGTTGGTCTCGGGGTCCCGGCTGAACAGGGAGTATTCGATCTGCACATCGCAGATCGGGTGTACGGCGTGGGCACGGCGGATGGTCTCCGGCCCCACTTCGGAGAGCCCGATGTGGCGCACGTACCCGGCCTGGACCAGCTCGGAGATCGCGCCGATCGTGTCCTCGATCGGGGTGTCGGGGGCGAGGCGCGCGGGGCGGTAGACGTCGATGTGGTCGGTTCCGAGGCGGCGCAGCGAGTAGGCGAGCGCGTTCTTGACGTGGGCGGGCCGGCCCTCGATGCCGACGAAGGCTCCGTCAGGGCCCCACAGAGCGCCGAACTTCACGCTCAGGAGCGCCTTGTCGCGGTCACCGGGGCGCAGCGCGCGGCGGATGAGGTCCTCGTTGTGGCCCATGCCGTAGAAGTCGGCCGTGTCGATGAGGGTGACGCCGGCGTCGAGGGCCGCGTGGATCGTGGCGATGGCGTCGGCCTCGTCGGCGGGGGCGGTGTGGTCGGACATGCCTGCGCAGCCCAGGGCGATGGGGGCGACCCGAGGGCCGCCGGTTCCAAGAGGTCGGGTGTGCATGGACCCTCCTGCGGGCGGGAGATGTGGACGCGCCGACAGGGCCGCGATTACGGCCGTCTGTTAGCGTTGACATCTCAACATTAGGTCAGAGGTGTGTTGATATGTCAACGTCGGATAGACAGTCCGCCGACGGCGAGTCGGGGCCCGTCGACTTCTGGGTCGCCTTCAAGCGCGCCCATGAGGTCGTCCGGGCCCGGGTGATCGCGGACACCGCCGAGGCGGCAGGCCTGTCCGAGCCGGACCTGACGATCCTCGTCACCCTCGGCAAGGCGGGCGGCGCCCTGCGCCAGAGCGAGCTCGCCGCGTCGCTCGGCTGGGATCGCACCCGCGTCTCCCATCAGCTCACCCGCATGAGCGGCCGCGGACTCGTCACCCGCGAGCGCGCGGGCGGCGTCATGGTCGCCCTCACCGACGCCGGGCGCGCCGCCATCAATTCCGCACACCCCGGCCTGGACGCCGCCGTCCGGCGCCACTTCACCGACAAGCTCTCCCCACAGGAGATCGAGACGCTGGCCGCCGTGTTCGACCGGCTGTAGGCCCGGAACACCGGCACCCTGACACCGGCACCCTGACACCGGCACCCTGACACCGGCACCCTGACACCGACACCTACACCGGCGACCTCATGATCATTTCCTTGCATACTAAATTCAAGTATTGACCTAAGTGTCGAAGGCGATCATCCTCTGGGGCAGGGCTCGCTCCCTTCACCCCCCGAAGAGGAATCGCCATCATGAGCAAGCGTTCGACGATCCATCCCGCGCGACGCGCCCTGACGGCCGTGCTCAGCGCACTGGCCCTGGTCGTGGCCTGCGTCGTCGCGGCGGCGGCCGGATCAGCGCCGGCCACGGCCGCGCCCGCGCTGCTGTCGCAAGGAAAGACCGCGACGGCGTCGTCCACCGAGAACGCCGGCACTCCGGCGTCGGCCGCCGTCGACGGCGACACCGGCACCCGCTGGTCCAGCGCGTTCAGCGACCCGCAGTGGCTCCAGGTCGACCTCGGCGCCTCGGCGACGCTGAGCCAGGTCGTCCTCGCCTGGGAGGCCGCCTACGCCACGGCCTTCAGGATCCAGGTCTCCGACAACGCCACCACCTGGACCGACGTCTACTCCACCACCAGCGGCACCGGCGGCACACAGACCCTCAACGTGACCGGCTCGGGCCGCTACGTCCGGGTCTACGGCACCGCCCGCGCCACCCCCTACGGCTACTCGCTGTGGGAGTTCCAGGTGTACGGCACGACGTCCGGCACCGCGTGCGGCACGGCCGACGCCGCCCAGGGCAGGCCGGCGGCCGCCTCCTCCGCCGAGAACGCCGACACCCCGGCGTCGGCGGCCGTCGACGGCAACGGCGCGACCCGCTGGTCGAGCGCGTTCAGCGACCCGCAGTGGCTCCAGGTGGACCTCGGCTCGTCCAGGACGATCTGCAAGGTCGTCCTGACCTGGGAGACCGCGTACGCCACCGCCTTCAAGATCCAGGTGTCCGACAACGCCACCACCTGGACCGACATCTACAGCACCACCACCGGCACCGGCGGCACACAAACCCTCAACGTGACCGGCACCGGCCGCTACGTCCGCGTGTACGGCACCGCCCGCGCCACCGCCTGGGGCTACTCGCTGTGGAGCTTCACGGTGAACACCACGGGCGGCTCGACCGACCCGACGACCGACCCGACGACCGATCCGACGACCGATCCGACGACCGGCCCGACCACCCCGCCCGACGCCTTCTGGGGCGACACCTCGAACATCCCGGCCGCCCAGAACGTCGTCATGGTCAAGATCCTCAACCGGACCAACGGGCAGTATCCCGACTCGCAGGTCTACTGGAGCTACAACGGCCAGGTCCACTCGATCGCCGAGCAGCCCTACTTCGACATGCCGGCCAACACGGCGGGCCGCATGTACTTCTACCTCGGCTCCCCCAACAGCCCTTACTACGACTTCATCGAGTTCACGGTCGGGCCCTCGGTCTTCAACGGCAACACGACCCGGGTGGACGCGTTCGGCCTGAAGCTCGCGATGCGCCTGCACGCCCGCGACGGCTACGACGTGGCGGTCGGCGAGGACTACGCCACCTTCGCCGAGTCGCGCGCGGCGACGTTCCAGCGGTTCATCGACGAGGTGCCGGCCGAGTTCAAGCCGCTGGCCCAGGTGGAGGCGCCGTACCGCATCCCGGCTCCGGGCAGCGCGTCGATCTTCCAGCCGGGCGGGGCGTACGCGAACTACTTCACCGGCTACGCCGCCCAGCAGGGCGTGACGGCGACGACCTCGCAGGTCACCGGGTGCGCCGGGCCGCTCTCGGAGGCGCCGCAGATGTGCGCGGCGCTCAACCGGCACGTCGCCGGGCTGTCCGACGCCCAGCAGTCGGACCCGTCGAACTACTACAAGGCCGCGCCGGCGAACTACTACGCGAAGTTCTGGCACGACCACGCCATCGGCAAGCTCGCCTACGGCTTCCCGTACGACGACTACGCGGGCCAGTCCTCGTTCATCTCGCACGGCGACCCGCAGTGGCTGCTCGTCGCGGTCGGCTGGTAACGCAGGCAGGAGACGCCATGAGACATCCCCTCACGTTCCGGCGCGGGCTCTCCCTGATCCTGGCCGCGGCGCTCGCGCTGGTCGCGAGCGTCGTCGCCGGGCCCGCGTACGCCGCGCCCGTCCTGCTGTCGCAGGGCAAGACGGCGACGGCCTCGTCCGCCGAGAACGCCGGGACACCCGCCTCCGCGGCGGTGGACGGCGACACCGGCACCCGCTGGTCCAGCGAGTTCGCCGACCCGCAGTGGCTCCAGGTCGACCTGGGCACCTCGGCGACGCTGAGCCAGGTCGTCCTCAACTGGGAGGCCGCCTACGCCACGGCGTTCAAGATCCAGGTGTCCGACAACGCCATCACCTGGACCGACATCTACAGCACCACCACCGGCACCGGCGGCACACAGACCCTCAACGTGACCGGCTCGGGCCGGTACGTCCGGGTCTACGGCACCGCCCGCGCCACCGGCTGGGGCTACTCACTGTGGGAGTTCCAGGTCTACGGCACGACCGGCACGTCGTCGGGCTGCACCGCCCCCAACGCCGCGCTGAACCGGCCCGCGACCACCTCGTCCACCGAGAACGCCGGGACGCCCGCGTCGGCGGCTGTGGACGGCGACCCCGGCACCCGCTGGTCCAGTGAGGCGGCGGACCCGCAGTGGCTCCAGGTGGACCTCGGCTCGGCCAGGACGATCTGCAAGGTCGTCCTGACCTGGGAGACCGCGTACGCCACCGCCTTCAAGGTCCAGGTGTCCGACAACGCCACCACCTGGACCGACATCTACAGCACCACCACCGGCACCGGCGGCACACAAACCCTCGACGTCAACGGCACCGGCCGCTACGTCCGTATGTACGGCACCGCCCGCGCCACCGGCTGGGGCTACTCACTGTGGGAGTTCGCCGTCCACGCCGACGGCGGCGGCCCCACCGACCCCCCGCCGACCGACCCGCCGACCGACCCGCCGACGGGCACGCCGATCTCGGCGTACAAGCAGGTGACGGCGTCGTCGTGGGAGGGCGGCAACGCCCCGGCGGCGGCGCTCGACGGGCGGACGACGACCCGATGGTCGAGTGAATACTCCGACGACCAGTGGCTGCGGGTGGACCTCGGCGGCGCCGCCCACATCACCGGCGTCACGCTCAACTGGGAGTCCGCGTACGCCACCGGCTATCGGATCGAGGTGTCGGCCAACGGCACGTCATGGACGCCGATCTACACCACGACCAGCGGCAAGGGCGGCGTCGAGAACCTGAGCGTCACCGGCGACGGCCGCTACGTCCGCTTCGTCGGCACGGCGCGGGCGACGGGCTACGGCTACTCGCTGTGGGAGTTCCAGGTCTTCGGCACCGTGGACACGGCGGCCACGACCGCTCCCCTGCTGTCCCCGCCTGCCAAGGCCCCGGCTACCACCGGCCAGTTCGCGCTGTCGGCTCCCGCCGACAAGGCCATGATCACCGACACCCGGCGGCCGGCGTTCTCCTGGGCGGCCGTCTCCGGCGCGGTGCGCTACGAGGTCTGGCTGAACGTCAGCCGCACCGACTACGACTTCACCGCCTCGGGCAACCTCATCGACCTCTACACCAAGGTCGCCGAGCCGACCGGCACCACCTACACGCCCACCTGGGACATCCCCGACCGGTGGACGTACAAGTGGTACGTCGTCGCGGTGAGCGGCTCGGGCGCCAGGACGACCTCGAACATCCGCACCTTCAGCCTCTATCTGCCCGACATCGAGCAGGTCGCCGACGGCGTCCCGATCGTCCAGGGCGCCCGTGACCTCAACAAGAACGGCACGATCGAGCCGTACGAGAACTGGCGGCTGCCGATCGAGACCCGCGTCAACGACCTTCTCGGCAGGATGACCCCCGAGGAGAAGGCGTACCAGATGTTCTACAACGCCCAGACCTACCCGCTGTCGGGGTGGCACTTCGGCCCGGCGCTGCCGAACGACCTGCACGCCGTGCTGCTGGCCGCGTCGGGGACCCGGCTGGGCATCCCGCCCGTCTCGGCGGGCGACACCATCGCCGGATATCAGACCACCTATCCGCTGCAGAGCACGCTCGCGGCGGGCAAGGACTACGCGCTCGACTACAAGCTGGGCGACATGCAGCGCCGCGAGGAGCTGGAGGTCGGGGCGCGCGGCGTGCTCGGCCCGCTGGCCGAGGTCGGCACCAAGGTCCTCTACCCCCGCATCCAGGAGGGCAACGGCGAGAACGCCGACGTCGCGGCGGCGCAGGTCCGCGCGCTGGTGGCCGGGCTGCAGGGCGGCCCCGAGCTCAACCCCGGCTCGGTGCTGGCGACCGTCAAGCACTGGCCGGGTGAGGGCGCGGGCGGCGAGGCCGGCATCACCTACGACGCGGTGACGATCAAATATCACATGATCCCGTTCAGGGCCGCGATGGAGGCCGGTGCGGTCAACATCATGCCGGGCTACGCCGGGAGCTCCTACCTCGACCCGGGCGGGTCGGGCGCGGGCGACAGCAAGCCGATCCTCGACTACCTGCGTGACAACCTCGGCTACACCGGTCTCATCACGACCGACTGGCTGCCGTCCACGGTCTGGGTCAAGGCCGCGAACGCCGGCTCGGACGTGATGGGCGGGGCCGACCCCGGCGCGGAGGGGTTCACGATGGCGACCTTCCTCGCCAACGTGCCCATGGCGCGGATCAACGACGCGGTGACCCGGATCCTGCGCCTGAAGTTCACGCTCGGCGTGTTCGAGCGCCCGTACGGCGACCCGGTGAACGGGCCCTACCGGTTCCACCAGCCGTCGTACGTCGCGCTCGCCAACCAGGCCGCCCGGGAGTCCGACACGCTGCTCAAGAACAACGGCGTGCTGCCGCTGAAGCTCAAGGCGGGCGACAACATCGTGGTCGCCGGTCCGCGGGCCACCGACGGCACGGCCTGCTGCATCTGGACGAGCTACTTCCACGAGGAGTACGGCTCGAAGACCCTGCTGGACGCGGTCAGGGCGCGGGCGGCCACCGAGGGCGTCAACGTCTATCAGGACACCGGGCCCTCACCCAAGCTGGCGATCGTGGCCGTCGGCGAGCCGACCTACACGCACGCCACCGCCTGGGTGAAGGAGCGACCCCAGTTGCCCGCCGACCAGCTTGCCGTCATCCAGAACTTCAAGAACCAGGGCATTCCGGTCGTCGTTGTGCTGACCCTTCCCCGGCCCATCGTCATCAGCGAGTGGAACGGCCTGGCCGACGCCATCGTGGTGACGTACCGGGGTGGTGAGGAGGTCGGCCCGGCCACGGCGAGCCTCCTGTTCGGCGACTACACCCCGCGCGGGCGCCTGCCGTGGCAGCTCCCGCGCAGCCTCGACCAGATCCTCAAGCCGGGCGGCGGCGACGTGCTCGAAGACGCGGTCGAAGACTGGAACCTCCCCTACGACCTGGGCGCGACCGCCGCCCAGCGTGCGGAGATCCGGGCCCGCATCGACGCGGGCCAGACCGTCCCCACCACCTACGGCGACCCCCTCTATCCGTACGGAGCCGGCCTGCAGGGCTGGTCGTGACGCCGATCCCAGACTGATCTCGGACTGATCTCAGACCGAGGTCGGCAGCGGCCCGCCGTGCCAGGCCATCGCGTCACCGAAGGCGGCGAGGAGATCCACCTCGCCGCCTTCGGCATCGGCGTAGGCGCGGTGCAGGTTGAGCACCAGGCGCTCGGCGTCCGCCCATCCGGCGAACTCGCCCAGGTCGGCGGCCTGCGCGGCGGCGAGCGGGGTGAGCCCGCTTTCCCGTCCCGTCCGGGCGGTGTCGAGGACGAAGCGGTAGTAGCGCTCGTGCGCGGCCAGCACCTCGGGCAGCTCGGCGGCGGTGGCGAGCGGGCCGTGGCCCGGCACGATGTGCTCCGGCTCGAAGGCCGCCAGCCAGTCGAGCGACCGCAGCGCCCCCTCGACCGACCCCATCAGCACCATCGGGGTCAGCCCGTTGAACAGCAGGTCTCCCGCGAACAGCACGCGTTCGCCGGGAAGCCACGCCACCACGTCGCCGGGGGTGTGGGCGGCGTGGCCGGGGTGCCGCAGCTCGACGCGGTGCGTCCCCACATGCACGGTCAGCTCGGAGCCGAAGACCACCGTCGGCGGGCGGCGCGTCACCTGTCCCCAGTCGGGCACCGGCGCCCACACCGGCGGGCAGCCGTCGATGATCGGATCGACGAGCAACGCCTCTCTCATCGCCGCGTGCCCGAAGACGACCGTGTCGTCCGGGAGCAGGCTGTTTCCGTAGCAGTGGTCCCCGTGCTGGTGGGTGTTCACCGCCATCCTGACCGGGGCGCCGCCGGTCGCCTCGGCGACCGCGCCGAGGAACCGCCGGGTGCGCGCCTCGGTCGCGCAGGTGTCGACGATCAGGACGCCGTCGTCGCCCGCCACGGCCCCGGCGTTGTTCACCCACCACGTGCCGTCCGGCTGCACCCAGGCGAAGATCCCTGGTGCCATCTCATGCAGCCCAACCTCGTGCAGCCCCGCCCCGCCGGCCCGCTCCACCACGCTCACGATTCCTCTCGTCGACGTCCTGTCCAGGGGGGACCCTATCGACGGAGGCCCCCGTCACCGCTCGGGGGATGGCCGGTCAGCGAGGCGGCGATCAGCTCCGGCCGTACAGAGCCGGCAGTCGCACCACGCCACCAAGGCTCACTGACGCACGGTGAGCACGATCTTGCCGATCTGGGTGCCGGTCTCCATGTGCCGGTGTGCCTGCGCGACCTCCTCCAGCGGGAACAGGCGGTCCACCACCGGGCGGAAGGCGCCCGTGCGCAGGCCCGAGGCCACGAAGGCGACGGCGCGGCGCATCCGCTCGGGATCCTTGGTGATCTCCAGCACCGTGTACGTACGCATGTTCAGCGCGGGCATGCCCAGGTCGAAGCCCGGATAGGGCGTCGGCTGCCCGCTCTGCGCACCCCACAGCACCAACGTCCCGCCGGGGACGACGGCCCTCGCCAGTTCCGTCACGCCCGGTCCGGCGACGGCGTCGAAGACGTACGCGGCGCCCCTGCCGTCGGTCAGCTCAAGCACCCGCCCTGCGACGTCCTCCTCCTCGGAGATGACGACCTCGGCCGCGCCCTCCTCGATCAGCCGCCGGCTCTTGGCACGGGTGCGGGTGACGGCTATCGGCGTGGCCCCGACGCGGTTGGCCGTGTGGATCGCGGCCAGGCCGATGCTGCTGGACGCCGCGGTGATCACCGCCACGTCGCCCGCCCGCATCCCAGCCACCTCCGCCATGGCGCCGTAGGCCGTGAGGTAGGGCATCCACACGGCCGCACCGGTGACCGCGTCCACCCCGTCGGGACGGGACAGGAGCGCGGACGCCGGCACGATCGCCTGCTCGGCGTAGACGCCGTAGTCGTTCTGGGAGAAGAAGCCCGGCAGGACGCTGACCGCGTGGCCCTCCGCGAACCCGGCCACCTCCGGGCCGAGCGCCTCCACCACACCGGCCGCCTCGGTGCCGAGCGTGGCGGGCAGATGCTTCACCGGCTCGATGTACCGGTCGCGGCGGAACAGGATCTCGGCCCTGTTGACGCCGATCGCCTCCACCCGGATCCGCACCTCGCCCGGCCCCGGCTCCCCCGGCTCCAGGTCGTCCAGCCGCAGCACCTCGGGCCCGCCGATCTCGTGGAACCGCACCGTCTTCGACATGTCGTCGTCCTCCGCTCGTCGTGATCGCGGTCCGCTGTGTCGGTTCACTCTGCGGCGAAAGTACGATCGATGTCAAACTTTGATGGACGTCGTACTATGGCAGCCATGGGACGTACGCCACCGCATCCAGAGGTGTCACAGTTCGACTTCCAGCAGGTGCTGGAGGCCCTCGTTGATCCGGTGCGCCGGAGCATCGTCGCGCAGCTCGACGCCTCCGGCGTGGACATCCCGTGTGGGGGCTTCGACATCCCGGTCAGCAAGTCCACCGCCACCCACCACTTCAACGTGCTGCGCGAGGCGGGCCTGATCCGGCAGTACTACGTCGGGACGTCGCGGATGAACTCCCTGCGCCGCGCCGAGATGGACGAGGTGTTCCCCGGCCTGCTCGACGCCCTGACGCGTCAGCCGGTCAGGAAGACCTGACGCTCGGCGGCCCGGTCGTCGAACGCCTCCAGCCGGGCCTGCCCCTCGGCATCGAGGGTGTCCAGCATGGTGTGCAGCAGGGCGGTGCACAGGACCGTCGCGGCGGCGTGGGAGTCGAACGCGAAGCCCGAGCTCACCGGGGCGAGCAGGACCTCGTCCGCGAGGTCGGTGAGCCGGCCCACCGGCTGGTCGGTGACGAGGGCGATCTTCAGCCGCACCCGCCGCGCCCAGACGAGTCCCTGCTCCAGCTCACGCGGATAGCGGGGCAGGCCGATGGCGAGCACCCAGGCGGCGCCCGACTCCGCCGCCCTGCTCAGCCGGTCTTCCATGATCGAGCCCGGCACGTCCAGCACGCGTACGTCCGGGAGCACCTTCTCGGCGAGGTAGCCGAACAGGTGCGCCAGCGGCGCGGAGATCCGCAGGCCCATGACCAGAAGCGGGCTCGACCCGGCCAGTTGACCCGCCACCCGCCGGAGCTGCCCGGGGTCGGCCAGGCCGTCGCGCAGCCGTTCGAGGTCGCGGATCTCGGAGGTGACCAGCTCCTGGATCTCGTTGTGGCGGTCGTCCGTCGCGGCCGGCTGCCGGTCGCCGAACACGGACGTACGCAGCGCCTCCCGGAACTCCGGGAACCCGCGGAACCCGAGCGCGGCGGCGAAGCGGGTGACCGACGGCTGGCTGACGCCGGCGCGCTCGGCGAGGTCCGCGCTGGTGAAGAAGACGGCCTCCTGCGCGTTGTCCAGCAGATAGCGGGCGATCCGGCGTTGGGACGGCGAGAGGCGGTGGCCGTCGAAGAGCGCGCGCAGGTTCGCGACGATCCGGGCGGCGTCCAGCACGGCGAGCGACCGGCCGGGCTCCGGAGCGTGCCTCATCCTGGACCACTCCCCTTCTTCGTGAAGTGACGGACCCGGTGACGGACCCGGTGACGGACCCGGTGACGGACCCGGTGACGGACCCAGTGACGGACACAGCTCCCGCCGGCCGGTCGCCTCACTCGTGAATCGCGAAGCGCCCGCCGGACGCAACGCCGCCGGGCGGCCCCCGCTGGGGACCGCCCGGCTTAGGTCACGTCGTGCTGTCGGTCAGTTCTTCGGGCCGTTGCCGTTGAACCTCTTCTTGCACTCCTGCAGCCGTACGTCGGCCTGCTCGCCCCGGTCGACGGTCACGTGCACCGTCTCGAGGATCTCGCCCGACGGACGGGCGCAGGTGAGCGTCCAGCTCTCCTTGATGAACCTGCCCGGCCCGGTGGCGACGACGCCCGACTCGGTGTAGGCCGGAGCCGGCCGTACGGACGGGTTGACGTGCCAGGCGAACTTGCCGTTGGTGGGGGCGACCAGCGTCGACTCCAGGTGGGTGGGCACCCTCTGGGGCGCGTCGAGGACGTTGTTCGCCTGGACGATCGGGGCGGTCCACAGGTCGAAGTCCTTGGTGATCTTCAGGACCGCACCCTTCGGCGCCTTGCCGGTGATGACCGAGTGCCCGGCCGGGTCGGCCGCGTACTCCAGGGCCACCATGAACGCCTCGCGGTTCGACTTGCCCTCGTAGCGGCCGGTGCCCGTGTAGTCCTCGATCACCTCGGAGTAGGTGTTGTTGGTCGACTGGGTCTTCATGATCTCGAAGGTGAACCCGAGGCCGCGGGTCGCGTAGTAGGACCAGTCGGGGGTCTCACCGGTCGTCTCGTAGTCGAAGCCCGACTTCATGCCCGTGTAGCCGTTCTCGGCCGTGATCGCGTCGGTGAGCGCGGCGTAGACGGCCTCGTCCGGGGCGTCGCCCGCGCGCTTCTCCAGCGGCGGACGGAGGACGGTGTGACCGGAGGGGTGGTTCGTGATCAGGACCGTGACCTGGTTGCTCGTGGTCAGGTCCATGATGTTCTGCACTTCGGGCTCGGAGCCGGGCCCGGGGCCGCGGTTGGTGTTGTTGGACCCGGCGTTGCTGCCCCAGCCGAACGGGTAGTTGCGGTTGATGTCGACCCCGGCGTTGCTCGCGCACGTCGGGGACACCCCGCAGCTCGTACGCCGGTTGATGACGAACCCGTCGACGTTGACGACCGGGACGAAGATGACCCGCGCCGTGTCGAGCAGGCGGGTGATCCGGGGGTCCTTGCCGTCGTTGCCGATGAGGTCGTAGGCGAACTCCAGCGTGTGCTCGCCGGACGGCCATTCGTTGCCGTGGTGGACGCCCATCATCAGCAGGACCGGCTTGCCGTCGGCGGCCTCGACGTCGTGGGTGACCTCGATGCCGTACACCTCCCGGCCCTGGCGGGTCTTGTGCGGCAGCGTGATGTGCTTGACGAGGCCGGGGTGCCGGGCGCTCAGCGCCAGCATCTCGTTGTTGTAGTCGTCGATCGTCCGGTAGGTCGTCCGTCCGCTCGGCAGGCTCGGCGCCTGCTGCTGGACGACCGCCTGGGAATCCGCGGTGGCGGCGACATCGGCACCGGCGGCCGGAATTCCGAGACCGCCCAGAAAACCGACGCCAAGCGCCAGCGTGAGAACGCGTTTCCCGAGGGCGGAACGCTTTCCGGGGACAGAGGCAGTGGAGGGGGACGTGCCTCCTGAAGACATGCTGAACCTTTCTCGGCCGCGGACGAGCGGGAAACGAAAACGCGTCCTTTTCTCCGGGCCGTCTTTCGGCAGCTCGCGACGCCCCCCGAACCGTCGCCGGCTGCAAAGTTTCAGTAAGTCTGCGGGGTGAATGGGATCATGTCAACCACTGCTCGAAAGCCTTCTCCGCACACACCGAAAGGGCGCCGGTGATTTTCCGCACCGATATGTGACGCGCTGTGTGCGCGTTCCGCGCGCGGGCGGGGCCGCGGACACGGCGGCACAGACGGCCGGGCGGGGGCGATGATCGGTGCCGGCCGGTCTGAGGATCTCGATTTTCCGACCCGTCAGGGTGAAAGTTTCAGCGGCATACGTCCCGCTTCGAAGCGCCCTTCACTCGCGACAAACGACGGCGCACATGCCTTTGTCAAGGTCAACCCGGGAGCTTCCGGCGATTCTGACAAGATGGCGTATCAGATGTTCATTGACTGGTCACCCGGGATTCACCTATTGTTCCACTCGGGATCCCGAAACTTTCTCTCTTTGTCCGAAAGTTTCAGCCATGCCTGGAGGAACGAACATGGTGGCGCAGCTCGTCCTGTTCGCGATCGACATCTGCGCGGTGGTGTTGCTCGTCTTCGGGCTCTATTTCCCACGGCACCGCCGGCGGGATCTGGTCGTCTCCTACCTTGGGGTCAACATCGGTGTCCTCGCCGTCGCGAGCGCGCTCAGCTCCAGCGACGTCGGCGCCGGGCTCGGGCTGGGAATGGCGCTGTTCGGCGTGCTGTCCATCATCCGGCTGCGCTCGACCGAGCTCGACCAGCACGAGGTCGCCTACTATTTCTCGGCCCTCGCCCTGGGCATCCTCGGCGCGGTGAGCACCTCCTCGGTGTGGCTCGGCGGCGGCATGATGGCGCTCATCGTCGCGGTGATGTTCCTCGGCGACCATCGGCGGCTGTTCCGGAACTACCGGCATCAGATCCTGGTGCTCGAATCGGCCTTCACCGATCATGTCGCGCTCGTCGCGCACCTGGAGCGGCTCCTCAATGCCCGGGTGCACGCCGTCACCGTCCAGCGGCTCGACCTGGTCAACGAGACCACCGTGGTCGACGTCCGGTACGCGCTGGCCGACCGGGCGCCGGCCACAGAACCCGAGGCGCCCGCGCCCGCCGGAGCGCACCGATGACCACGACGTCCATCGGACCGTCCCTGGCACGACTGACGCCCGTCGGGCTCGACGAGCTGGTCGACCGGGCCGCGTTGCAGACCAGGGTGGACCGCAAATATCTGGTCCCGGCAGAGGCGCTGCCCCACCTGCTGGAACGGCTCGTGCCGTACGCCCGGGCGCTGGACATCGACGGCGAGCGCACCTTCCGCTATCAGTCGGTGTATTTCGACACCCCGCAGCTGACCAGCTACCACAGCACGGCCTATCGCAGGCGACGGCGTTTCAAGGTGCGCACCCGCACCTATCTCGACTCCGCCCAATGCTGGCTGGAAGTAAAGATCAACGGCGCGCGGGGCAGCGTCACCAAGCACCGGTTGCCCTACGACCCCCGGGACCGCGACACGGTGGACCCCGGACGCGACTTCGTGAACGAGGCGCTCGCCCGCGAGTCGATGAGCGCCGCCGCCCAGAGCTCCCTCGACCCGGTCCTGGTGACCGAATATCAGCGCGCCACCCTGTTGCTGCCGGACACGGCGAGCCGCGTCACCCTCGACACCCGGCTCGCCTGGCGGCACGACGGCCACGCGCTGCGACTGCCCGGCCTCACCGTGGTCGAGACCAAGAGCGCCTCGGCCGCCACGCCGGTCGACCGCCTGCTGTGGCGGGCCGGGTTGCGACCCGCCCGCATCTCCAAGTACGCCACCGGTCTGGCCGCGCTCCGCCCCGACCTGCCCGACGCCCCATGGCGGCGGACGCTGCGCCGCCACTTCCACGGCACCGTGTCGCCGACGGACCCGGCGCCGGACATCTCCCACCGCCCCGAACAGGAGGCATCGTGCGTCTGACGCTCCGCAATACCGGCGTCACGGCGGCTCGCCGCGTCACAAGGACCGCGGTCGCCGCCGTGCTCCTCACCGGGCTCCTCGCCGGCCCCCTCAACGCGTACCCGTCGTCGGCCGGATCGGCCACCAGCACGGCTGCGACCTCAGCCGCCGCGGCCGCAGCGGCCGCAGCGGCGGACGACCTGACCGGCGACATCGCATTCTCCGTGCCGAGCCGCACCTTCCAGGGACAGATCTCGGTGTCGCTGAGCACCGCGATCAGCGGCGCGCAGATCCGCTACACCACCGACGGAAAGCCGCCCACCGCGCAGTCGGCGCTCTACGGTGGCCAGCCGCTGCAGTTCACCCGCACCACCCAGCTGCGCGCACAGGCGTTCGTCGGCGGCACGGCGTCCGGGAAGCCCGGAACGGCCATGTACGTCGCCACCTCCGTCACCACGGCCCACGACCTGCCGCTGGTCCTGATCGACTCGTACGGCAAGGGCAAGCCCGGCCGGGACTACCTCGACGCCGCGACCATGATCTTCGCCCCGGGCAGCGGCGCGACGACGTCGCTGAACGCGGCTCCGGCGGTCGCCACCCGCGCCGGCTTCCACCTGCGAGGGCAGTCGTCGGCCTCGTTCGAGAAGGCGCCCTATCGCCTGGAGTTCTGGGACAACGACAACGACGACGCCGACTATCCGGTGCTGGGGATGCCCGCCGACTCCGACTGGGTGCTGCGCGGGCCGTTCCCCGACAAGTCGCTGATCCGCGAGGCCCTGGTCTACGACCTCGGCAAGGAGATGGGGCTGCAGGTCCCCCGGTATCGGTTCGTGGAGCTCTACCTCAACACCGACTCCAATCCGGTGGGCGCCGACGACTACATGGGCGTCTACATGCTCGAGGAGACGATCAAGGACTCGAAGAACCGCCTCGACCTCAAGCAGCTCGACGAGGACGACACGACCCTTCCCAAGATCACGGGCGGGTACATCTGGAAGTTCGAGTGGATGGCCGCGGAGGAGCCGACGCTGCCGTGCAGCGGGTCGTCGTCCACCTGCTGGAGCTACCTCGAAGTCGTCGACCCCTCGCCGCTGCAGCCGCAGCAGAAGGACTGGCTGCGGGGCTACATCCAGGAATTCCACAACGTGCTGCACTCGCAGAACTTCGCCGACCCGGACACCGGCTATCGGGCGTACATCGACGTGGGCTCCTTCATCGACCAGATGATCATCTATGAGCTGAGCCGGAACATGGACGCGTACTACCGCAGCGCCTACTTCTACAAGGACCGGAACACCAAGATCTTCGCCGGGCCGCTGTGGGACTACGACCTCACGTTCGGCGTGGGCGGGTTCTTCCAGAACGACCAGACCTCGGGCTGGCAGTATCAGCAGCCCCGGCAGCCGATCGCCTTCGACTGGTTCACCCAGCTCCTGCGGGATCCGGCCTTCGTCGACCAGGTCAAGGCGCGCTGGCAGGAGCTGCGCCGCGGCGTGCTGTCCGACGCCGCGCTGCAGAGCAGGATCGACGCTCTCGCCCAGCCGCTGACCAACGCCGCGCAGCGCAACTTCCAGCGCTGGCCGAACCTCACGACGCGCACGATCGGCTTCTTCATCACCCCGACCGCGTCCACCTGGCAGGGGCAGGTGCAGTACCTGCGCGACTGGACGCTGCGCCGCGCGGCCTGGCTGGACTCGACGGCGGCATGGGGCGGTCCGGTCGCCTCGCCGAGCCCGAGCCCCTCCCCCAGCGTCTCGCCGAGCGCCTCTCCCAGCCCGTCGCCCAGCGTCTCACCGAGCGCCTCTCCCAGCCCGTCGCCCAGCGTCTCGCCGAGCCCGTCGCCCAGCCCCTCGCCGTCCGGCGGGGCGTCCGGCGCCTGCTCGGCGACGGTCCGGGTGGTGAGCTCCTGGCCCGGCGGCTTCCAGGGTGAGGTCACGGTGAGCGCGGGCAACGCGGCGATCAACGGCTGGACCGTGAAGTGGACCTGGCCCGGCGGACAGACCATCACCCAGCTGTGGGGAGGCCTGAACTCCGGCTCCGGCTCGGCCGTGACGGTGCGCAACGAGTCGTGGAACGGCTCGCTCGCGGCCAACACGACCACGACCTTCGGTTTCCTCGGCAACGGTTCGGCCGTCGCACCGACGGCCACCTGCACCAGCCCATGACCTGATGGCATCCGGCGGGGTCCCGTCCACCGGACGGGACCCCGTCGCGCACCGGCAGCACCGCAGGCGACAGGGCCGGATTGCCGGCGAGACCGCACAGGACGGAGTTCACCCGGACATACCGCCCTGCCGCGCGATCACCCCGCTATGCGGGTTCCCGGCCGCAGCCATCCGGCACCGGCCCCGGTCAGCTCTCCTTGGTCTGGAGGTAGACGACCGCGTGCTTCACGGCGCCGACCGAAGTCCACGGCACGATGATGACGGCGCCGTCGCGCTCGAAGACCCGTGCGTCGTCTCCCTCGGTGCCGTACTTCTGCGGCAGCTCCGCCACCTGCGTCGCCTTGCCGGTCGCCGCGTCCAGGCGGACGAGCCGGGGAGGCAGGTCACGCCAGTCGCCGGCCTCCAGGGCGAGCAGGCCGTGGTCGTCGGCCCGGACGGGGTTCAGCATAGTGGGCTTGGTGCCGGACGACTCCCACACCTGCTTGCCGGTCTTGAGGTCGAAGGCGAGCGCCTTGTCACCCGATCGCGCCTTGTCCGGCACGTTCTCCGGGAAGGTCATGAGATAGAGGCGGTCGCCGTGCACGGCATAGCGGCGCTGCTCGAACAGCCCGTCCACGAACGCGACCGTGTTCATGGCGAGCATGTCCACCTTGCCGGTCGTGAACTCGCTGAGCTTGCCGCCTCGGTCGTCGAAGGCCGTGAAGGTGTTCTTGTCGCCCTCCTCCTGGCTGACGATCACCGGATCGGCCGACAGCACCCTGGCCATGAGCCTGAACTCGGCCGTCTTGTAGCGCCACAGGGGCGCGCCACTCTTCGGGTCGAGCGCCTGCACGAAGTTGCCCGACCCCTCGAAGGTGCAGTCGAGGAGCAGGGCCACCCTGGCCGCCGCCGCGTTCACGTCCTTGACGTGGCAGCCCTCGGGCAGCCGCGCCGTCCACTGCTTCGCGCCGTTCGACAGGTTGTAGCCGGACAGGACGTCGTTCGCGTACACCACGGCGACGTCGCCCGCGCTCATGATCCGGGGCACGATGAGCGAGTTGGCGATCCGGGACTTCTCGGCCGGGATCTTGGTCTTCCAGGTGATCTTTCCTGTCGCGGTGTCGACGCCGGCCAGGTGGTCGCACAACTGGTCGCTGCCGTACGCCACGGCGCCCTTGCCGTTCGCCAGGTCGGCGGTGGCACCGCAGAGCTGGTCACCGGGCGACGGGGCGCCCCAGGCGCGCTTGCCCGAGGCCAGGTCGTAGGCGAGCACCCCGTCTCGCTGCACCCGGATCACCGTCTTGTCGGTCAGCCAGCCCGCGAACGCGAGCCCCTGGGTGAAGTCCATGCTCTCGGCGCTCGCGAGCGGGACGGACCACTCCCCCACGCCCCCGCCGGAACCGCTGCCCGAGCCGCCGCGCGCGACGAACCAGGCGGTCCCCGCGCCCACCGCCAGCAGCACCACCAGCCCGAGCGTGACGAACAGCGTCGTCTTGCCCTTGCCGCCGGGTGCCTGCGGCTGTGCTTGTGGCTGCGACGGGAGCTGGGGCGCAAACCCCTGGGCCGGCTGTCCCGGAGCGCCATAGCCCTGGCCGGGATAGCCCCCCTGCTGACCTGTGTAACCCTGCTGACCCGTGTAACCCTGCTGACCGGGGTAGCCCTGCCCGCCCGGATACGCCTGCTGACCGGGGTAGCCCTGCTGCTGCGGCCAGGATTGCTGCGGGTACGGCGCGCCCGGGTAGCCCGGACCCCAGGACGTGCTCTGGCCGGGCGGTCCGTACGCCGGAGGGGCCGGGGCCTGCGGGCCGGGCCCGGTCTGCCCCGACGGCGCGGGCTGACCCCATTGCCCCTGGCCACCCTGTTGCCCATGAGCCGGTTGCCCGTATGCCGGCTGCCCGTATGCCGGCTGCCCGTATGCCGGCTGGCCGTACGCCGGCTGGCCGGGACCGTGGGGATACTGCGGCGGAGTGGGCGGCGGAGTGGGGAGCGGAGGCGGAGTGGGCCCGCCGTACGGGTTCTCGTCGTGCTGGTCCGTCATGCCTGTCCCCCGATCACGCGAGCTGGGCGCGGACGTAGCCCGCCCACTGCCGCTCGAAATCCGCCTTCGAGACGCCGAGCACCTGGAAGAGTGCGGCTTCGCTGTCGTCGCCCGGTGCCCGGTAAGCCGCGACCACGCCCTCGACCAGCTTCCGCTCGCCGTACTTCTGGGCGATGAACCGCATGGCCAGATGCCCCATGAGGTAGTTGACGCTGGTCATCTGCTTGAAGTCCCAGAGGGGATTGGTCGGCAGCTTCCCGTCGAACGGCATGGCGAGCCGTCCTGCCAGGTAGGCACGGCCCTCCGCGTACCGCCGGTTCTGCGTGATCGGCTGGTCGCGGCCTGCCACATACTCGGCGAAGCCCTCGGTGATCCAGTTCGCCCGGCCGAACAGGGCGAACTGCGCGCTGTCGAGCCCGGCGACGAGCGAGTGCGCGAGCTCGTGCTCGGAGATCTCCGTGATCCCCTGCTCGTCCTCGAAGAACGCGGACGTCGTGTCCATGACGACGCGGGTGCCGCCGATCTTCACGGTGTCGTTCGCGAGCCCCCAGCGCGGCATCGGGATCGAGACGCCGTCCTCGTTCGCCTTGGCCGTACGGAACAGCTTGCCGAGCTGGATCTTCCCCTTGACCAGCGCCACCACGAAGCCGCTCGGCACGGCCGCGTTCGGATCGCCGTTCTTCTGCCAGAAGGCGAGGTCGCTCGTGGTGGCGGCGGAGACGGTCGGCGCGACGCGCCGGGCCATGGCGGCGTCCTCCGGCCTGGCGAGGACGAGGCTTGAGCCCGCCTTCTCCACCACGATGTCGGGCCAGATGTCCCATGGCCCGGGGAAGTACATGGTCTTCGACGCCTCGCCGCTGATCGTCGGCGGTGCGCCCTCCACCTTCGTCACGACCAGGGGCGCCTTCGGCGACGCCTTCTCGATGGTCCAGCGATACCACTCGGACACCGGACGCAGATCGATCCCGGCGAACCGGTGGACGAACGCGACGTCCTGCGTGAACTTCACGCCCCGCCCGAAACTGTCCTGAGCCCGGCCCTGGCGGCGCAGCACCTCGTAGGACTTCTCTGCCAGCGGCATCTTGCTCAGGTTGGCGAAGACTCTCGTCTGGTCGCGGATGAGCGCGGCGTTCTTCTGGTCGAAGATCGAGGTGAACGCCTTGGCATCGCCCGAGGCCAGCGCCTTGGTGTGCGCCTGGACCAGGTCGCGGATCTCGTCGTCCTTCACCACGACCGTGTTCGGGTCGGCGGCGGGATCACCGGTGGCATCGCCCGTGGCGTCGCCGCCGGAGCCGCCTCGCAGGACGAAGCCCACCCCCGCGCCCACCGCGACGACGAGGACGAGGGCCAGGATGCCGAGCGTCACCCACAGCCCGGTCTTGCTCCGGGGTCCGGGAGGCGGCGGAGGCGGAGGCCTCCACTGCTGTGGCGGAGCCTGCCACTGCGGCGGCGCGGATGGTGGAGGTGGTGGAGGTGGTGGTGGAGATTGCGACTGCCACTGCGGCGGCGGCTGAGGCGGATACTGCTGATAACCAGGCCCCGTCGTCACTCTTGCCCCGTAAATGCTCAGAGTTATCGAAAGGCATAAAGCGTATCAGTGGCCAAGAAGCGGGCATCGGCGCTTCCCTCAACGCGCCACACCCCCGCCGAGATACTCTCTGACCAGGCGATTCGCATCTCTCGAACGAATGCTCCGAGCTCTCGCCGCCAATCCACGGCGACTGGAACGATCCATTACCGGTCACTTCGCAGTTCACTCCCTCTATCAGGCCTCGGGAATGCCGGAATAACGCCGATCCCTCCGATCGAAATCGTTGAAGATCAAACTTCCGGTCTTGATCGTTTTAAGATCAGGCGAGCGCTTCGACCATGGTCTTGAGCGCGTTCAGGAAGAGGGCGGCGTCCCTGCCGTTGATCAGGCGGTGATCGTAGGCCAGGCCGACGTCGGCGAGGGTTCCGTCGCGCGGCCCGGGGACGGCGAGCGCGCAGACGGTGCCGGGATAGACGAACGGGATCGCCAGCACCACCCCGTGCTCGGTGTGCAGGGTGACGACGAAGTTGGCGCCGGACAGGTCGCCTTCCGTGAACTCGCCGGTGGTGGCGGCCAGCCGGTGCTTCATGAGGATGGTCGCGATGTCCTTCGTCGTACGGCTCGCCGCGTCGTGGACGACGGGGACGTACAGCCCCTCGCCGACGTCGACGGTGACGCCGATGTTGGGGACCTCGGACAGCAGCGCCCGGTCGGCGCCGTTCCCAGTGGCCTCGTCCACAGTGGCGAAGAACAACGGGAACCGCTCGTGCAGGCCCGCGACGGCCTGCACGAACACCTCCGCGAGCCCCACCGGGCGGCGGATCTCCCTCGTCGTGGCCCGCGCGTACTCCAGCGCCGGACCGAGATCCATGCGCACCACGGCGTACGCGGCGGGGATGGTCCGGCGGGACAGCTCGACGGACCTGGCCACGGCCCGCTGCACCCGCGAAAGCCGGTGCTCGCCACGGGTCTCGCCGCCGGAGGGGGCGGCGGCCAGGCGTTCGACGTCGGCCCGCCGCACGACGGCGACGCCGAGCGCCCTGACCCGGTCGAGGCCGATGCCGAGCTCGTCGATGAGCGCCTGCGCGGGAGCCGTGATGAGCGGCGCCGGCTCGTCGGCCGCGGCCTGCTGTTCCGCGGCCTGCGCGGCCGGGGCCGGAGCGTCGCGCTCGGGCGGGCCCGGAGCGTCGCCGATCGCGGCGATCACGTCGTCCGGGCGGCACCAGACTCCCGGCCGCAGCCGATGCCGCAACACCCCGGCGGCGCCCGCGGTGAGCTCCTCGGCGGCCTTGGACGTCTCCACCAGCGCGACCGCGTCGTCCTCCGCGACCTGCGCGCCGTCGGGGGCGAGCCACTCGACCAGGAGATATTCGGTGTCGTTGTTGTTCAGCTTCGGCACGCGGAGCTCAGCCACGCAGGGCCTCCCTGATCGCGCTGTGGATCGTGGACCCGTTCACGAGGGCCGCCCGTTCGAGGTGCGCGGCCGTGGGGATGACCCCGCCGGCGGAGTGAATCAGCGTGACCGGCTGGGCCAGCCGCCCCCAGTGCCTCCGGTGGACGACGTGGGCCACCTCGGCGCCCCATGTCCCCCCTGCGGTGCTCTCCTCGACGACGAACACCCGGCGCGCCGCCCGGATGTCCGCGTCGGCGTCATCCGGCAGGTCGAACGGATAGAGCCTGGACGGCACCAGCAGCGTGCAGGCGATCTCGTCCCCGACCAGCAGCGAGCGCATCGCGGCCAGCGTCCGGTGCGCCACCCCGCCGGGGGCGATGACCACGCAGTCGGGCGGGCCGTCGATGGACACCCTGGCCACGCCGCCGGAGACCGCCACCGAGAACGGCGGCTCCACGACACCCATCGGGCGCGTGTAGAGCACCTTGTCCTCGAAGAACACGCACGGCTCCGCCCGGGCGAACATCTCCTCGAACACGGCCAGGTTGTCGTGGAACGGCGACAGCTCATAGACGGCCAGGTTGGGGATGCCCACGAAGTGTTTCTGCAGGCTCTGGCTGTGGGTGGGCCCATAACCACGCCCGCCGCCGACCGGGCAGCGCACGACCATGCGCATCGGCAGGCGCGAGCCGTACATGGAGACCGATTTCGACGCGAAGTTGAGCAACTGGTCGAAGGCGAGCGCGGCGAAGTCGCCGAACATGATCTCCACGATCGCCAGGTCTCCCGACAGCGCGAGCCCGGCGGCGATGCCGGTGACGGCGTTCTCACTGATCGGGGTCGACAGGACGCGGTCGGGGAAGCCGGTGGACAGCCCTCGGGTGATCTTGAAGGCGCCGCCGTACGGATCGGCGACGTCCTCTCCCAGCACGTAGAGGTCCGGCTCCCGGGCGAGCAGGGCGGCCAGCGCCGCGTTCAGGTTCTCCGCGACCCTCACGACCGCTCCCATCGCGCCGCCTCCCACTGGGACTGCCCCCGCGCCGTGACCTCGGCGGCGACCGCGTCGATGTGCGCGCGGGCCTCCGCGTCGAGCCTCCGGAAGCGGCCGGGGCAGGCCGCCGCGCACCGCGCGTACCAGTCCTGCTCGCGCAATGCCTGTACGGCCTGGGCGGGCCGGGTGTCGTCGCCCTTGCTGTGCGGCCCGAGGCGCCGGGTGACGAACTCGACCACGAGCGGTGTCGAGCGGGAGCGGACCCGCGCAACGAGAGGTTCGAGCGTGCGGCGGATCTCGGCGACGTCTGAGGTGCCGACCAGGTGGTGGTCGATGCCGAACGCCGCCGCCCGGCCCGCGATGCTCCCCGCCAGGTGCCGCGACGTGGGCGTCGACTGGGCGATGCCGTTGTTCTCGACCACGACGAGCAGCGGCAGCGCCCACAGGGACGCGATGTTCAGCGCCTCGTAGACCGCGCCCTCGCCGAACGTGCCGTCGCCGACGTACACGCAGGCGAGACGGCCGGGCTCGGCCCGCTTGAGGTGCAGCGCGACGCCCGTGGCGACGGGCAGGCTCTCGCCCTGCACACCTGTGGACAGGAACCGGTCTCTGCGGATGTGCTGGCTGCCGCCGACCCCGGCGCAGACGGCCCCCTCCCTGCCCATGATCTCCGCGAGCAGCCCGGCGGGGTCGCGGAAGCGTGTCAGGTAGTGTCCGTGCCCGCGGTGGTTGCTGAACACGTGGTCACGCGGGTCGAGCAGCGCCTCGATGGCGACCGGGATGTACTCCTGCCCGAGGCAGGTGTGGGTCGTGCCGTTGAGCAGGCCCCTGCCGTAGAGGTCGAGCAGCTTCAGCTCGAACGCCCGGATCATCAGCATGAGCGAGAGATCGGCGTCGTCCGGCGCTCGCGCGGGCGAGGCGTCCGGATCGGCCGTGGCGGGCCGCGTCATCCGCGGATCACCTGGAGCACACCGGCGATCGTCGGGTTGTCGAAGAAGTCGTCCAGGTCGACCTCCACACCCAGCCGCTTGCGCATGCGGGCGATGATCTGCGTGATGGTCAGCGAGTGGCCGCCGAGCTCGAAGATGTCGTCGTGCGGCTCGATCGGAGCGAGCTTGAGCACCTCCTCCCAGATGGCGCGGATCTCGGCCGCCAGCGGGTCGTCGAGATCCACGTCGGCGCCGCCGTCCTCCGGCGCCGCCTCCGCTGTCGAGGAGCCGGGGACGGGCCAGGCGACCACGGGCCCCCGGGTCGGCAGCATCTCCAGGGGCCGGGCGGGGTCCTGGGCGATCGCCGCCAGCACCGCCCGCAGGTCGTCGGCGAATCCGGCCGGGTCGGTCAGCTCGCCGAGGTCGTAACGCAGACTCGCGCTCATTCCCGTCGCCGGGTCGTCGCCCGTACGGACTGCGGGGTCGAGGACCTGGAGTTGCAGGGCCCCGCGCACCGCGTGGTTGAACGCCAGCCAGTCGACCTCGCCGAACCCTGCGGTCGCACCTGTGGTCAACGGGCCTCGGCGGTAGCTGACCGACACGGGAGCCAGCGCCGCGTGCGGCTTGAGCCCGGCGACCACCCTGGCCAGCGGGACCTCGCGATAGGCGTACAGGCTCCTGAGCTCGGCGCGCAGCGCGGCGGCGAACGTCACGAACGGCGCGTCGGCCGGCGGGCTGGAGAAGACCGGCAGCTCGTTGACGAAGGGGCCGATGTGTCCCTCCGCCTCGGCGGTGCGGGTCGACAGGTCGACCGCGGTGACGACGTCGGCGTTGCCGTACGACATGAGGAGCGCGTGCAGCGCCGCGAGCAGCACCTCGAACCTGGTCAGACCGGGCAGGGCGGGAACGTCGAGCGGGAACTCCAGCAGGCGTCCCGGACCGCCCCGGCGGGAGCGCAGCGCCCCTCCCGGCACGACCACCTCGCCCGGGTCGCGCCATCTGTCCGCCCAGAACGCGCGTGCCTCGCCGAGCAGGGCCGCCACCCGCTCCCGCTGCCCCTCCGCATAATCCAAGGGAGCGAGCGGCGGCGGCACGGCGCCGGTCGCGAAGGCGGCGAGATCGGCCACCAGGACGTCCTTGGACCCGCCGTCGAAGACCAGGTGGTGGGCGACGACCACGAGGGTGTCGCCGACGAGCGTGAAGCGGACGAGCGGGCCGTTCTCCAGGTCGAAGGGCCGCACGACGGCCTCCTCCACCGACTCGCCCGTCTCCAGCGACGGAAGCCGGGCGGCGGGCACCAGGTGGGGCACGCCGTCGTGCTCGCGCACGGCCCGGCCCAGCAGCGGATGCCGCTCGACCACCCGCGCGCACGCCGCGGCCAGCACGGCGGGATCGGGAGCCGACGAGCCGTCGAAGCGGATCACGATCGGCATGTGGTAGGCCGACCCCGCCCCCATCCGCTCGGTGACCCACATCCCATGCTGGGCGAACGAGACCTGCGTCATGGTGCGACCTCTCGGAGTGAGCGCTTGTCGACCTTGCCGCCGTTGTTGCGGGGCAGGGCGTCGAGGGTGATGAGCCGTACGGGAAGCTCGTGCGGGGCCAGCAGGTCCTTCAGGAAGATCCGCAGCTCCTCGTGAGCTACGGTCCCGACGACGGCGACCGCGACGGCCTTGCCGAGGGTGGGGTGCGGCACCCCGAAGGCGGCCGCCTCGACCACGCCGGGATGGCGGTGCACGGCCTCCTCTACGTGGATGGTGGACACCTTGTAGGCCCCCGACTTGATCACGTCGCTCTCGCGGTCGACCAGGTAGAGGTAGCCGTCGTCGTCGAGGTAGCCGAGGTCTCCCATGCGCACCCAGCCGCCGCGGAAGACCTCGCCGGTGGCGGCCTCGTCGCCGTAGTAGGCGCGGGTGGCGGCCGGCGACCGCATCCAGACCTCGCCGGTGGCGGCCTCGTCGCCGTAGTAGGCGCGGGTGGCGGCCGGCGACCGCATCCAGACCTCGCCGGTCGTGCCGGGCGGCAGCGCCCCGCCGTCCGCCGCGGCGATCCGCACGGCCCCGCCGGAGACCGGGCGGCCCACGCTCGACGGCCGCTCGGGATCGTAGATCATCACGGTCTGCGCGGGCGCGGCCTCGGTCGAGGTGTAGTAGTTCGTGATCGTCGCGTTGGGGAAGGCGGCGCAGAGATCGCCCGCGACCCGCGCGGGCAGCGGCGCCGCCGCCGAGCCGAGCAGCAGCACGCTCGACAGGTCGTGCCTGGCCTGCACCCCGGCGGCGAGCATCTCGATCGCCATGGCGGGCACCACGAAGACCGTGCCCGCCCGGTAGTGCTCGATCAGCGCGGCGAACCTGCCGGGCGTGAACCGCGGCAGCGTCACCACCTCGGGATGCGCGTCCACGGCGTTGACCAGCATCCACTGGCCGGCGTTGGTGCCGATGGGGAACGCGTGCGCGAGATGCCGTGAGTGGGTGAACGGCCTGCGGCGGCCCCCGCAACCGTGGGCCAGGTTCGCGTGGGTGGCGGCGACCCCCTTGGGCCGTCCCGTGGTGCCGGATGTGTAGAGGATCTGCGCCGGGTCGCCGGGCCCCACCGGTTCGAGGTCCCCGCATCCGCCGTCTCCGCCGCTCTCGGCTCCTTCGGCGTACGGCACCTCGCCCGGCCGCAGCACCGCCGTCGCGCCGCAGTGCGCGAGCATCGCGTCGACGTCGGCGGCGGCCAGGCGGTCCGAGAGCGGCACGGCGACCGCCCCCGCGTCGAGGACGCCGAAGAAGGCGACCGCGTAGTCCAGCCAGTCGCCGTTGCCGAACACGAGGCCGACCCGGTCGCCGCGCCCGATCCCCCGGCCGCGCAGCGCCCGGGCCACGCCGCGGGCCCGGTGCTCCCATTCGCCGAAGGTCAGCGAGCCCGCGCCGTGCACGGTCATCGCCACCCGGCCGGGATCGGCGGCGGCCCGCTCCCGGAGCAGGCCGGGAAGAGTCTTGCTCACGATCGGCTCCCGGAGTCGCCAGGTCGAGAATCGCCGGATCAGAGGCCGTGATCTATCCGACTTCTAATAAGAAAGTTTACTAATTAAAACTCTTGCGCCAGTCTGACATGAGCCCGCCGAAAGGGGCAACCCCCCGAGTTCGCGCCGCCGGAGAAGCCTTGCGGGTGGCCGAAGACTCGTGGAACACTGCGGCCAACCCGCAAACTGTTAAGAAGCTTTCCAGAAGGCCACCTGCCCGGGGGTAGGCACGTGAAGACAGGTCCGCTGTCCCGTGGTCAGGAACGACTCTGGTTTCTGAACCAGCTCGATCCCGACGATCCCTCGTACAACACCGCCTACGCCTACCGGCTGCGCGGGGAGCTCGACATCCCGGCACTCGAAGCCGCCTTCACCGCGGTCGCCGCCAGGCACGACGCGCTGCGCACGCGCTTCGTGCAGGCCGGCGGGCGGCCGACGGCCGTCGTGGAGCCGCCCGGCCCGGTGACGATCGAGCAGGTCGCGGCGGGATCGGAGGACGAGGCCGCGCGGATCGTCCGCGCCCGCACCAACGCCGCGTTCGACCTCGCCGCGCGGCCGCCGTTCCGGGTCACGCTGGTGCGCCTCGGCCCGGCCGACCACGTGCTCTGCGTCGTGTTGCACCACATCAACGGCGACGGCTGGTCGCTCAACGTGCTGCGGAACGAGGTGGCCGACCACTACGCGGGACGGCCGCTTCCCGAGGCCCTCCCGCCCCAGTACGGCGACCACGTGCCGGGCCTCGACGACTCTGCCGATCTGGACTGGTGGGTGTCGCGGCTGGCCGGGGCGCCCGTCCTGGAGCTGCCCGCCGACCGGCCGCGCCCGGCGACGCGGAGCACGGCGGGGGGGGGGGGCCGTTTCCGCATCCCGCCCGAGCTGGCGGCACGAGTGGCGGAGGCGGCCAGGCAGGCGCGCTGCACGCCCTACATGCTGCTGCTCGCGGCCTACCAGGTGCTGCTCTCCCGGCACAGCGGCCAGACGGACTTCTGTGTGGGCACCCCCTCGGCAGGCCGCGACAGCACCGAGCTGGAGCAGATGATCGGCTATCTGTCGACCACCATGGTGCTCCGCTGCGACCTGTCCGGGGCGCCGAGCTTCGGCGACCTGCTCCGCCGCACCCGCCGGGCCGTCCTCGACGGGCTCGCCCATCGGGACGTGTCGTTCGAGCGGCTGATCGGCGTGCTCGGCGTGGAGCGCGACCCGAGCAGGACACCGCTGTTCCAGACCATGTTCGCGCTGCACACCCACGGCGACGTGGCCGATCCGGTGCCGGGCGTGGCCGCCGAGCCGTTCCCGCTCGGCTGGCACCCCGCGAGGGTCGACCTGTCGCTCGACCTGTTCGCGGAGGACGACGGCGGCGTGCTCGGCGTCGCCATCTACAGCGAGGAGCTCTTCGACCACGAGACGGTCGAGCTGATGACCGAGCGCTATCTCGTGCTGCTCGCCGCCGCGGTCGCGGACCCCACACTGCCCGTGGGACGGCTCGGCCTGCTCACCGGACGGGAGCGGGCCAGGCTCGCCGCGTGGAACGACACCACCGCCGAGCTGCCCGCGCTCACGCTGGTCGACCTGGTGCTCGACCGGGTGGCCGCCGCACCCGACGCGGTCGCGGTGGTCGCCGAAGACCGGGAGCTCACCTATCGCGAGCTGGCCGTACGGGCGGCGGGGCTGGCGGCGCGACTGCGCGGCCGGGGCGTCGGGCGCGGCAGCGTGGTCGCGGTGCGCATGTCGCGCGGCCCGGACATGATCGTGGCGCTGCTCGGCGTCGCCATGTCGGGTGCGGCCTACCTGCCGGTCGATCCCGACTATCCGGCGTCCCGCGTGGCGTACATGATCGAGGACTCGGGCGCGGCTCTCGTCCTCACCGACGCCGACCTCTTCTCAGACGAAGCGCCTGCCGACGTTCCCGGCAGACCCTCGCCGGACGACACCGCCTACGTGCTCTACACCTCCGGCTCGACGGGACGGCCGAAGGGCGTGGTGGTGCCCCACCGCGCGCTCACCAACTTCCTGCTCGCCATGCGCGACCTGGTCGGATCGACGCCCTCGGACGTCTGGCTCGCGCTCACCTCGCTGTCGTTCGACATCTCCGCGCTGGAGCTCTACCTGCCGCTGGTCACCGGCGGCCGGGTGGTCGTCGCCGGTGCGGAGACCGCACGCGACGGCGCGGCGCTCGCCCGGCTGATCGCGGACGCGGGCGTGACCCACGTGCAGGCCACGCCATCGGGCTGGCGGGTGCTGCTCGCGGGCGGCCTCCCGCCGGTGGTCGCCCTCGCCGGGGGCGAGCCGCTCCCGCTCGCGCTCGCCGCCGAGCTGCGGGCACGCGTGAGCAGGCTCGTCAACATGTACGGCCCGACCGAGACCACCATCTGGTCGACCGCCTGGGAGGTGCCCGAGCGGCCCGGACGGGTGACCATCGGCCGGCCGATCGCGAACACCACCGTCCATGTGGTCGACGCCGAAGGTGCTCAGGTGCCCATCGGCGTGCCCGGTGAGCTGCTGATCGGCGGCGCAGGCGTCGCGACCGGCTATCTCGGCCGTCCGGAGCTCACGGCGGAGCGGTTCGTACGGCACGGCTCGGAGCGCGTCTACCGCACCGGCGATGTCGTCAAGTGGCTGGCGGACGGCACGCTGGAGTTCCTCGGCCGCACGGACAACCAGGTCAAGCTGCGCGGGCACCGCGTCGAGCTGGGCGAGATCGAGGCCGTGCTCGAAGCGCATCCGGCCGTCCGCCAGGCGGTGGCCGCCGTACGCGACGACCTGCTCGTGGCCTTCATCGTCCCCGGCGGTGCTGGGCCACTTGATGACCTTCGGCGGCACGTCGCGGGGCAGCTCCCCGGCTACATGGTCCCAGCGACATTCGTGACGCTCGACGCGCTGCCGCTCACCCCGAACGGCAAGGTCGACAGGAAGGCCCTGCCACACCCACAGGCCGCCAAGCCGGCCGGGATGCCGCCGCGCACGGACGCCGAGCGGCTCGTGGCCGGGGTCTTCGCCGAGGTGCTCGGCGTCGAGAACGTCGGCGCGGACGACGACTTCTTCGCGCTCGGCGGTCACTCGCTGCTGGCCACCATGGTCACCGCCAGGCTGCCGGTGCGCATCCCGGTGCGCGAGCTGTTCACCCGCCCGACCGTCGCGGCGCTGGCCGAGCTGCTCGACGAGGCCCTCTCACGCGACCAGGATTGCGGCGACGGCCCGCGCCCCCGCCCGGCCGGAGAGCCCGCGCCGCTCTCCCCCGGCCAGGAACGGCTCTGGTTCCTGCACCGGCTCGACCCGGACGACGCGTCGTACGCCATGTGGATCGTGCGGCGGCTGCGCGGCCCGCTCGACGTGGCGGCACTCGAACGGGCCCTGGCCGCGCTGGTCGCCAGGCACGAGAGCCTGCGTACGCGGTTTCCCGAGGTCGACGGCGCCCCGGTCGCGGTGGTCGAGCCGCCGGGGCCGGTGCCCGTCGAGGCGATCTCGGCCACCGACGTCGCGCACGCGGAGGCGCTGGTCGCCGAGCGCACGAACGCGCCGTTCGACCTCGCCTCCCGGCCGCCGCTGCGCGCGACGCTGATCCGCCTCTCGCCCGACGACCACGTCTTGTGCGTGGTGCTCCACCACATGCTGGGCGACGGCTGGTCGCTGAACGTCATGCTGGACGAACTGGCCCGGCTCTACTCGGGCGAACGGCTCGATCCGCTGCCCCTTCAGTTCGGCGACGTCGCCCGATGGCAGCGCGAGCGCGACCAGGAGGAACTCGCCGCCTACTGGGGCGAGCGGCTGGCCGGCGCGGCCCCGCTCGACCTGCCGGCCGACCGGCCGCGCAGCTCACCGCCGATGAGGAAGGGCGGCTTCCACACGTTCCGGCTGCCGGCCGAGGACGTGGCGCGGCTGGCCGAGCAGGGCAGGGAACACGGCGCGACGCTGTTCATGACCCTGCTGACCGCCTACCGGGCGGTGCTCGCCGCGCAGAGCGGGCAGCGCGACGTCACGATCGCCACCGTCGCCTCCGGCAGAGACCGGGTCGAGTTCGAGCGCGTGGTCGGCTACTTCGCCGACGTCCTGCTGATCCGCACCTCGCCAGATCACACGGACCGGCCTTCGAGTTTCGGGGAGTCGCTGGAGCGCACCCGCGACGCGGCCCTGTCGGCGTTCGAGCATCAGGGCGTCCCGTTCGAACGGCTGCGCGTGCCCGCCTTCCAGACGATGGCGATCCTGCACAACCAGGACACCGGCGCCGCACCGGCCGCCTTCTCCGGGCTGGTGACCGAGCCGTTCGCGCACGGCTTCGAACAGGTCAAGTTCGACCTGATGCTGGAGGCGTGGCAGGACGAGCGCGAGCTGCTCGTCGTGCTCTCCTACGACGCCGCGCTGTTCGACCCCGGCACCATCGAGACGATGGCGGCCCGGCTTGAGCGGGTGCTGCGGCAGGACTTCGCCGCGCCCCCGGAGCTGGTCACCCCGGCCGAGGAGTCCCGCCTGCTGGAGATCGGCCGCGGGCCCGAGGTCATCCCTGAGCCGTACGTCCCCGAGCTGGTGGCCGCGGCCGTACGCGCCCACCGGGACTCGTGCGCGGTGGGCGACCTGACCTATGGCGAGCTGGACGCGCGCGCCGCAGAGCTGGCCGCGCTGCTGCAGGCGCGCGGCGTCGGCCCGGGTGACGTCGTGGGCGTCCTCCTCGGCCGTACGCCCGACTCCGTCGCCGCGCTGCTCGCGGTCTGGCGGGCCGGGGCGGCCTACCTTCCGCTCGACCCCGCCCTTCCGGGCGAGCGGCTGGCGTTCATGCTCGGCGACAGCGCCGCCGCACTCGTCCTGACCTCCGCCGACCTGGCCGCCGACGTGGCTGGGGGGCTGCCGCCGGGCGTCCCGGTGGCGTACGCGTCGGACGCGGTCGCCGGGAGCACGCCGCTGCCCGTGCCGGTCACGGGCGACGCCGCGGCGTACGTGATCTACACGTCCGGATCGACCGGGACGCCGAAGGGCGTGGTCGTGGAGCACCGCAACCTCGCGGCCAGGGTCGCCTGGATGGCCGGGGAGTATGGCCTGGGGCCGGATGACACGGTCGTGCAGTTCGCCTCGCTCGCCTTCGACACGCACGCCGAGGAGATCTATCCGGCGCTGGCCTCGGGCGCCCGCCTGGCGCTCCTGCCGGACGGCGCGGTGACGCTCCCCGACCATCTCGACGGCGTCACCGTGCTGGACCTGCCGACCGCCTACTGGCACCACCTGGTCGACCAGATCGAGTCGATCGCCTGGCCGCCGGGGCTGCGGCTGGTCATCCTGGGCGGGGAGCAGGTGCACGAGGCCGCGGTGACCCGCTGGCGTGAGCGGTTCGGCGACCGGGTGCGGCTGGTCAACACCTACGGCCCGACAGAGGCGACGATCATCGCCACGCTCGCCGAGCTGGACGGCTCCCCCGGGCGTCCGCCGATCGGCAGGCCCATCGGGGACACTCATGTGTACGTGATCGACCCCGACGGGCGGCTCGCTCCCCCCGGCGCCGCCGGTGAGCTGTGCATCGGCGGGGCGGGCGTGGCCCGGGGCTACCTGGGCCGTCCCGAGCCGACCACCGAGCGGTTCACCGACCTGCACGGCGAGCGCGTCTACCGCACCGGAGATCGGGTGCGGTGGCGGCCCGACGGGCAGCTCGAGTTCCTGGGCCGGTTGGACGACCAGGTGAAGGTGCGCGGGTTCCGCATCGAGCCGGCCGAGATCGAGGCGCGCCTGCTGGCCCATCCCGAGGTGGGCGAGGCCGCGGTCGTCGCGATCGGCGACACGCTGGTCGGCTACGTCACCGGATCCGCCGGCTTCACCGAGCTGGCGGAGTTCACCGGCGCGGCGCTGCCGCCGCACATGGTGCCGACCTCCTGGGTGCGGCTCGACCGGCTGCCGCTGACGCCGGGCGGCAAGGTGGACCGGGCCGCGCTGCCCGCCCCGCAGGCCCACCGGGAGGCGTACGTCGCGCCCTGCACCGACGCCGAGGAACTGGTGGCCGAGGTCTTCGGCGACGTGCTCGGGGTCGAGAAGGCCGGGGTGCACGACGACTTCTTCGCGCTCGGCGGCCACTCGCTGCTCGCCGTACGGATCGTCTCGCGGCTGCGCGGCACGACCGGCCTTGAGCTGCCGATCCGCACGCTGTTCACCCATCCCACGGTCGGTGGGCTGGCCCGGGCGGTCGAGGACCTCCTGATCGCCGAGCTCGACGAGATGTCGGACGAGGAGGCGGAACGCCTCACCAAGGAGCTGGAATGATCAAGGAAAGGCTCGCGGAACTCGTCGCGGAGTCGTCCGACGGCGCCGTCACCGCCGATGAGGTGCTGGCCGCGACCGTGCCGCTGTCGGCCCTGGGCGTCACGTCGATCTCGATGCTGCGGCTGATCGACGCGATCGAGTCGGAGTTCGGCGTGGAGTTCGACCTGAGCGACGACGGCATGGGCCTGCTGGACGATTTCGACCGGCTGTCCGCGCACCTGGCGTCCACGGCATCCCGATGAACGTCACCGGCCCGACGCCGTACGTCGAGTTCGCCGGACCGGGACCTTTGACCGGACCGCCGACGGCGCCGTTGACCTGGGGCCAGCGGGCCATCTGGGAGGCGATCGTGCGGACGGCCCCCGACGACCGCTACTTCAACTTCGGCCGCGTGCTGAAGGTGCCGGGCTCCCGCACCGTGGCCGAGGTGTGCGCGGCGCTGGCCGCCCTGATGGCGCGGCACGGTGCTCTGCGTACCCGGATGAGCGGCGCACTTCGCACGACGATGAGCGACGCGTTCCGGGCAACACCCGCGGAGCCCTACCAGCGGCTGGCGGAGAAGGGCCGGCTGCCGGTCGTGGTCACCACCGAAGATCCCGACCGGGTGCTGGACGAGCTGGCGGCGCGGCCGTTCGACTATTTCGGCGAATGGCCGGTGCGGGTGGCGCTGGTGCTCGACGGCGATCGGGTCGCCCACGTGGTGCTGGTCTTCTGCCATCTGGCCGCCGACGGGCTCGGCGCGGAGGTCGCACTGCGCGACCTGCGCATGTTCCTGCTCCGAGGCCCCGGCGTACGACGGCCCGCGGCTTCGCAGCCGCTCGACCTCGCGCACTGGCAGGCCGGTCCCGAGGGACGGCGGGCGGCGGAGACGGCGGCGGCGCACTGGGAGCGCGAATATCGGCGTATTCCACCGACGATGTTTTCCTCCCCGAGCGGATCTCCGGCCGAGCCGCCCATCTGGCGTGCGCTGCTGCGCTCCCCCGCCCTTGAGCTCGCCGTCCGCTCGGTCGCCGCCGAGCACGCCGCCTCGACCTCGACCGTGCTGCTGACGGCCGTGACCGAGCTGGTCGGCAGGTTCACCGGCCACGAGACGTGCGCGGTGCTGCCGATCTCGGCCAACCGGTTCCGCCGCGACACCACGGACATCGTCGCCACGATGTCGCAGGAGGGGCTGTTCACGCTCGACCGCCGGGAGGCGTCCTTCACCGGCCTGCTGCGGGCCGCCGGGCCGGCCGCGCTGCGCGCCTACCGCAGCGCCTACCACGACCCGGCCGACCGCAACCGGATCACCGCCTCCGTGAGCGCCGAGCGTGGTGAGCCGATCCACCCCTACTGCTGCTTCAACGACATGCGCTTCGCCGACCCGGGACCCGCCCGGTGCGACCCGGCCGAGATCACGGCCGCGCTGGCCCGGACGTCGGTGACCTGGCCGATGAGCCAGGACAAGCTCAACTGCCGGTTCTGCGTCCACCTCACGACCGAGGGCGTCTCGCTCACCGCCGACACCCGCTATCTGTCCCGGCCCGATATGGAGCGTTGTCTCCTGGAACTCGAAGCCCTCGTCGTCGAAGCGGCCCTGCGATGACCAGTCCGATGACCGTACGCGCCTATGCCATGTCGACGTCCTGCGTGCAGGGGACATCGCTCGGCTTCGTCCTCGACCACCCGGCGCCCGTGGTGGTGACCGACGCCACCGACGACCGGGTGGTCTTCGAGGGAACCGCCTCCGCGCCCCACTGGGAGCTCGACATCCCCTCCGGCTGGCGCAGCTCGCTCTATCGGGCCCGCTTCGGCCCCGAGCAGCCGTGGCCGTTCGGGCTGCCGGGGACCACGCCGTGCCCGGACAACGAGGTCTACTTCGTGGTGCGGCAGGCCGTGCCCGGCTCGCCGGTGCTGCTGAGCGTCCCCTTCACCACCTGGCAGGCGTACAACAGGGCGGGGGAACCGGGGCAGAGCATCTACTGGACCGAGTCGCCCACGCGGGCCGCGCGGGTGACCTTCGACCGGCCCGGCGGCGGGCCTCCTCCCGAACGCTGGGAGGAGGGGCTGATGCGGTGGCTGCGCCGCGGCGGCTACGACGTCGCCTACTGCTCCAACCTGGACCTCCATGACGGCCTCGATCTTCTGTCCCGCCATCGGCTGCTGATCGTCAACGGGCACGACGAGTATTGGTCGCTCGGGATGCGCGACGCCGTCGAGGAGTTCGTGAGGCGCGGCGGCAACGTTGCCTTCTTTTCCGGCAACACGTGCTGGTGGCAGATCAGGCTCGAAGACGGCGGCCGCACCATGGTGTGCCACCGCGACCCGGTGACCGACCCCATCGCCGCCACCGATCCCCGGCAGACGACCGTCGAGTGGTCGGCCGCGCCGGTGAACCGGCCGGAGAACACGCTGACCGGGGTGAGCTTCCGCGCGGGCGCCGGAGCCTGGGGGCCGCACATGCCGCGCATGCTGGAAGAGTCGTACACCACGCGTTTCGCGGCGCACTGGGTGTTCGAGGGGACGGGGCTGACCGACGGCGACAAGTTCGGCGAGGGCTGCCTGGGCTACGAGACCGACGCCGCGGAGTTCGAGGAGGTCAGCGGGGTGCCCCGGGCGACCGGCAGGGACGGCACGCCCTCGTCGTTCGTCGTCCTCGCCACCGCCGACCTGCGGCACTGGAGCGCGTACGGCCAGGGCGGCATGGCGACCATGGGCGTGTTCACCAGCGGTCTCGGCACGGTCTTCACCGCGGCCACGGTGAACTGGGGCAACGGCCTGCACGATCCCGTCGTCGACCGGATCACCCGCAACGTGGTCGACCGGCTGTCGGCCGCTCCCGGCGAGGAGCGCTGGGACGTCATCGGCCCGCCGGCCGACCTGCGGGCGCTCGCGGTGCTCGGCCGCACGCTGCACGCGGTGAGCGCGGACGGCACGCTGCTGGCCCGGGAGTTGTGCGGCCAGAACCTGCCCTGGCGGCCCGTCGGCCCCGCCGACGACGTACGCGCCCTCGCCGTCCCGCGCGAGGCCGCGGGCGGCGTCGCCGTCGGCCTGTACGGCGTCACGCACGACGGGCGGCTGCTGCGCCACGACGAGCCGGGATGGCAGGAGGCCGGCCCCGCGCCCGGGTCCGCCGTGGGCCTGGCCGTGGCCGACTGCACCTTCTGGGTCGCCACGTCCTGCGGCGGGTTGTGGCGGCGGCCGTTCGGCGGCGACGGCTGGGAGCACGTGGGCTCGTCGGGAGGCGCCGTCGCCCTCGGCGGGATGAACGGCAGGCTCTTCGCCCTCGACTCCGAGGGCCGTCTGCTGACCCGGCTTCCCCCGCCTTCCGCGAGCGACTGGGAGTGCCACGCGGAGGCGGTGCCGGGCACCATGTTCACCACCCACGCCGGGCTCGTCGTCGCCGCCGGACCCGGCACTCCCCTGCGCTGGCGACACGTCTGATCGGAAGATTGCGCCCCCAACGGTCCGCTGAGCGGACCGGGACGTCGCTTCGCCGGCCGCCCCGGATCAGGATGTGACGGCGGTTACTGGCCGGGGTGACATGGGCCGGGGCGAGATGGGCCGGGGCGAGATGGGCCGGGGCGAGATGGGCCGGGGCGAGATGGGGGGACAAGCCGGATGCGCCGATCTCTTGCTTCAGCGTTCGCCGCCCGTCGTTCGATGGCGTACAGGTTGCTCGCCGTCCTCCTGTCGGTCTCCCTTTCCACCACGTCGTGTCTGGACGTGGAGTCCGGGGGCGGCTCGAGTGCCTCGGAGACCGAGAAGGGGCAGGTGCAGGAGCCGAAGAAGGCGAAGCAGCCGAAGGAGCCGGAGAAACCCAAGGGCCCGGTCTGCCCTGCCCCGGGACCCATCACGAGGTCCCAGCTCCCGAGCTTTTCACCGGCGGAGGGGGTCAGTGTGGTCATGCAGAACCCCTGCATCAGCATCGCGGGCCTGGCCGAGGACGTCCTCGGTTTCATCCCCGAAGGGCGCTCCGAGGAGTTCAGGGAGTTCCGCGGCGGGCTCGAGCGCTTCGTCGGCAGGGTGAACGCCGTCAACGACGCGGCGGAGTGCGCCTATGAGACCGACCACCTGGCGCTCGGGGTGTATCACCACGACAGGGCCGCGTGGTCGATCGGCATGGTCGCGGTCGTCCGCGGAGACCTGGACGCGCTGGTCGACACCGGGGTCTGCTGGCTGCTGAGAAGGCTGCCGTTCGACGTCCCCAGGGGAGACGTCCTCAGAGATGACGGTTTCCGTCCCGGCTTCTGTGCCGACGCCGTCACCAGGACGAGCCAGGGCTATCGCTTCACGATCCTGTGGATCGGCTCATCGAACGTCATGTGCAGGAACCTCGCCAACCGCTACACCGCCACCGGGTAAGGCCGCGGACCCGCAACGAACACCCCAGGTTGAGTTCGAGGTTCCACCGGGCCCGGGTAGAGCCCGACCAGGACGCCGCTGCTCGGCCACCACGTGCGTCTAGTGGTTGGGCCGCACGACTCCGATCCATGCCCTCGATGCTCGACGTGAGGCGGGGGAACGCCGCTGGCGACCCCGTCCGACAGATTTCCCGATAAAGCAAGTAGGAAATGTTGACTTCTAGGGCTCGTAGATCTACATTGAGTGTTATGAGCCAGGATTTACCTTTGATCCGGCGCCCTCACGTTGACTTCGGGCACGTCGCCAGCGCGCAGTGTCGCTGATCCCGCCCGTCCGACTCGGCGAGATCGCTGCTGGTACCCGAGTCCTTCCACCTCTCCCGTAGCGACAGATCCAAGGCCGTGGTCGCCTTCACGACCACCAATGTGAACACCCGTGTGCCGCCTACCGCCACGCGGTTCCCCCAGGGGCCCGCGCGACGTGACATGGCGGCGTCCGCGGCATGGCCGCGAGAGGGGAAATCCGATGTGCATCGTGACATCAGAGGGCAGACAACGCACGGCTCCCCGCAGGGAAGGAGCGGGAAGGTGACCGAGACCCTGTCAGGGCGGGCCGTGGACGGCGAGCGGTTCCGCAGAGCGCTGGCGGCGCACGCCGCCGGTGTCGTAGTGATCACCGCTCAGGACGACGAAACCCCCATCGGCCTGACCGCGACGTCGTTCTCCTCGGTGAGCCTGGAGCCGCCGCTGGTCTCCTTCTATGTGAACCAATCCTCGAGCACCTGGCCCCGGTTGCGCTCAGCCGGCCACTTCGCCGTCAACATGCTCACCAGCGACCAGGATGAGCTCGCGGTCAGATTCGCACGCAAGGGCATCGACCGTTTCGCCGAGCCGACTCGCTGGCATCGCGGTCCCTTCGGGGCTCCGCTGCTGAGCGACGCGTCGGTGCACCTGGTCTGCCTGCCGCACACGACGGGCGAAGTGGGCGACCACGTGCTCGTCGTGGGCCTGGTCTGCGAGGCCTCGGTGCACGGCACCAGCCGCCCGCTGCTATACCATCAGGGCCGTTTCGGCCGATTCATCCCCCACCCCTGACTAGCCTGTCTACCCCCTTCCACCCGATCTCCGCCCTGTCGAAGGCATGACCGGCGCCGGCTTCCTCGTCCCTCCCCAGAACCATCCGGCGTCCGGTGTCCGCGCCGCCCCCTGTCGCCGCTCACCCCACCGGCGACGACCCCGGCCTGCCCTTCACACGGCGGCCCCATCACATGGCGGCCCCGTCACACGGCGGCGTCGTGAACATGGCGACGTCGTGAACATGGCGACGCCGACCGATCCTGTGCGCCCGGATCCGTACGCGATCTCCTCGGACTCTGAACGAAACCTCGGGCGCATCCCCACGGGCGGCCTGGTCCGCCCGGACGTCCTGATCCCCGGTTGACGCGCGTCGGCGGCCTTCGCCTCCGGCCTGCCACTTCCCTCGTCGGCGTGCCCCCGCCGCCGCACTGCCGTGCGTGCGGGGGTCCCCGCGCATGCCCGAAGGCCATCCCGCCGGCTCTCGAGAACCGACGTCCTCCGCCCCACCACATCTCTCCCCGCAACCACCCCCCTGAAAGGAAATCCCGTGTCGACGAATCGCCGGCGCCACAGATGGCTCGCCTCCGGCATCGCCGCGCTCGCCGCCTCCACCGTGCTCTCCAGCTGCGGCGGCAGCGGCTCCTCCGCACCGGCCGCCGCCGGCAACGCCTCCGCCGTGCACGCGCTGGACCCCGCGCATCCGGTCGAACTCAAAGTGATCAACACATCGGGTGCCTTCAACATCGCACTCGCCAGGGACTACGGCTTCTTCGCCAAGTACGGCCTGTCCGTCGAGGAGAGCCAGCTCGCCAACGGCACCCAGGTGCTCGCGGCGCTGCAGGGGGGCAGCGGCGAGATCGGCTACGCGGATCTCTACGCCGGCATAAACGCCAAGGCGCAGGGCTTCAACCTCAAGCTGGTCGCCAACAACAACACCAACGCCAAGCAGTTCCCGATCCTCGTCCAGGCGGACGGGCCCATCAAGACGCCCGCCGACCTCGCCGGGAAGACCATCGCCCTGCCGCCGGTTCCGCAGCACACGGTCAACCTGCGGGGTTTCCTCAAGGCCAACGGGGTCGACCCGAACCAGGTCAAGTATTCGATCGTCCAGGCTCAGGCGGCCGCGCCGCAGGCGCTGGCGAGCAACTCCGTCGACGCCTTCTTCGGCCAGTGGAACCAGGCCTACACCAACGAGGGGCAGCCGGGCGCGTACAACTTCCGGGTCCTGGGCAACCCCGACTCGTCGCAGTGGTCGAACCTGAAGGCGACAACGGCCGCGTTCTGGGCCACAGGCGAGTGGCTGGAAAACCCCGAGCACCAGGCTGTGGCCCACGCCTTCGACAAAGCACTGCACGCGTCCTATGTCTGGTTCAAGACGCTGACGCCGGAGAAACTGCAGCCGATCCTGCTCAAGTACCAGCAGATCGACCTGTCGAAGCTCACCGGCGGCGACCCGCAGAAGGTCGACAACCTGCTGACGAACACGCAGCCTGGGCCGTTCGACTTCGACGCCACGCAGTCCTGGTATGAGCTCGGCCTGCAGTACGCGCCGGACAAGATCCAGAAGGGCGTCGACCTGCACGACCTGGTCTTCCCTTCGGCGCTGCAACCGGAACCGGAGCTGATCCAGCCGCCCGTGAACGCGGGATGACCGCGGTGGTGGCGGGCCCGGAAACGCACCCGCCGCCACCGGACACCACAAGCGATGCCCAGCGGCAACCCATTCTCGTGAGGCCTTCACATGACACACGCACTCGAGGCCGAAACCGCCCTGACCGATGGCGTCCGTCATGGCGTCATCACCATCGACGGCGCCGGCAAGGACTACCTCGCGCTCGACGGGAACGTCGTACGCGGGCTCTCTCCGGTGAGCCTGACGATCGAGCGGGGCGCCTTCGTCTCCGTCGTCGGGCGTTCCGGCTGCGGCAAGTCCACCCTCCTCCGCCTCGTCGCGGGGCTGGAGAAGCCGACCTCCGGCACCATCCGCGTCGGCGCCGAACGGGTGGACGGGCCGCCCGACAGCGCCCGCTACGTCTTCCAGAACTACAACGAGTCGCTGCTGCCGTGGCGCACGGTCGGCGACAACGTCCGCTTCGGGCTGCGGCACGGGCACGGCGCCTCCCGTGTGTCCAAGGCACAGGAGGACGAGCTGATCCGGGAGCACCTCGAAGAGGTGGGGCTCGGGGGGACCTTCAACCGCTACCCCAGTGAACTGTCCGGCGGCATGCAGCAGCGGGTCGCGATCGCGCGGGCCCTCGCCGCGCGTCCCGAACTGCTGCTGCTCGACGAGCCGTTCAGCGCGGTCGACGCGCTCAGCCGCGGCACACTTCAGGACCTCGTGCTCCGGATCTGGAAGGAGCACGGCCTCACCGTCCTGTTCGTCACGCATGACATCGAAGAGGCCCTCTACCTGTCGCAGCGGGTGATCGTGCTTCGCGAGAAGGGCGGTGGGATCGAACGCGACGTCACCGTCGACATCCCGTACCCGCGCACGCAGGTCGACTTCCGCGAGGACCCCCGCTATCTCCGCCTCCGTCGCGAGGTGCTCAGCCTCGTCGTCGGTGCCGAGTGAAGGACCAGCCATGACCGACATCGCCGGAACACCACTCAAGCCCAGCCCGCGGGCCGACGCCATGGCCGTCACCGAGACCACTCCGGGGGCCACCCCCGCGACCGTCACCGGGCCGGACGGCGCGGCCCCCGTGGAGAACGGGCTCAGGCCCGTCGGCCCCGTACGCCGGACGGTGCGCCGCTACCTCCGCAGCCGAGCGTCCGGCTGGACGCTCGTCGCCTTGATCGTCGTTTTCTGGCAGGCCTACTCGGGCGTCCACTACGACCCGACCATCTCCTCGCCGGACCGCATCGTCGAGACGTGGTGGCGAGAGGCGACCGAGGGCGATCTGCTGCGGCAACTGTCGATCACCCTGCGCACGATGGCCGAGGCGCTGGCGCTCGCGGTGCCGCTCGGCGTCGGAATCGGTTTCCTGATGGGCCGATCACGGGTGATCTGGGGGCTGTCCGAGCCGCTCGTCGAGATCCTGCGGCTCACTCCGGCCACCGCGATCCTGCCGATCTACATCCTGTTCCTCGGGCTCGGCGACCAGATGAAGATCGCCGTGTTCCTCACCGGAGGCATCTTCCCGATGATCATCAACTCTTACGCCGGCGCCCGCGGCGTGTCGAAGATCCTCGCCGAGACCGCGCAGACGTACCGCTTGTCGTGGCTGCAGACCCAGAAAGAGATCGCCCTGCCGTTCGCGACGCCGTACATCCTCGTCGGCATGCGGCAGTCGCTGGGCATGTCGCTGGTGCTCGCGGTCGTCATCGGCATGCTCTCTGGAAACGACGGCATCGGCTACTACCTGATGTTCGCCCAGCAGAACTTCAACCTGCGGCAACTGCTGGCCGGCGTGCTCACGGTCGCCGTCATCGGCTACCTGTTCAACGCGATCTTCCTGCTGCTCGAGAAGCGCGTCACCCGGTGGCGGCGCGGCACCCAGGCGGGTGAGGCGTGAGTCCGCCCGCGCGCAAGCCATTCAAGCTGGGCTTCTTCACCCACGTGCGCTCCGCCTCCGGACGAGGGGAGGCGCATGAGGAGCTCGTCCGCCTGTTCGTGGGAGCCGAGGCACTCGGGTACGACGTCGGATTCGTGGCGCAGCACCTGCTGGCCGGCGGAGAGGAGGGATCGGCTCCGTCACCGCTGATCTCTCTTGCGCCGGTCGCCGTGGCGACCGGGCGCATCGGGCTCGGCGTCGCGGTGGTGACGTTGCCGATCACCGACCCCGTCCAGCTCGCCGAAGACGCGCTCACGCTGGACGGGATCTCCCGGGGGCGTCTGCAGCTCGGCCTCGGGACCGGCAACGCCAACATCGACAAGTACGCCGCCTTCGGCCGTGACAAGGCACGGGCGACGGCGCTGTTCGACGAGAACCTCGCCGTGTTGCAGGGCGCCCTCGCGGGCCACCCACTGCGGGGCACCGACCTGACCCTGCCGGTGGACGGCACGCCGTTGTCGCGCCGGCTCTGGCGCACCGCGGGCAGTGCCGCGTCGGCCCGCCGTGCCGCGCTCACCGGCCTCGGCCTGCTGTTCGGCACCGCGACCCTGGACGCCCGGACCCAGCAGCGGCCGATCATCGACGCGTACCTGGCCCAGTGGGCGGAGACGGGTCCCGTCGAGGCCCCGGCCGAGGTGGCGGGCAGCCTGCGGCCGCGGCTCGGCGGCATCCGGATGATCTACCCCGCCGACTCACGTGAGTCGGCGCTGGCGGCGCTGGGCCCGTTCCTGAAGGCCGGCCGGGCCCGTCTCGCGAAGGTCAACGGGATCGACTCCCGTGACCTGACCGACGACCAGGTGCTCGCGTCGATGAACGTCGCGACCGGCTCGCCGTCCCAGACGGCGCAGGCCCTCCGGGACGACGCCGCGCTGCTGCCCGAGGTGGACCATCTCATCGCCGTCACCAACATCATCGAGGACGCGGCTGCCGGGCTCGGCCGCAAACGCACGGTGGACGTCGCGCTGGAGGGCCTGGAGCGGATCGCGGCCGAGGTGGCACCGAGGCTCGGATGGACGCCGGAGCGATGAGTCCGGGGACAGTGCCGGCCGGCACCACGCACATGGACGACAGATCGCGGTGGCGCGCCCTGTACGTCGCGTCGATCCTGTCGGGGGTCCTGCTGGTCGGCATCAGCGACGCGAACGTGGCGCTACCCGCGATCGCCCGCTCGCTGCACGTCGGCCCGACGAGCCTGCAGCTCATTTCCGCGGGATACGTCGTGGCGTTCGGCCTCACGCTCGTGCCCTTCGGACGCCTCGGCGACCAGGGCCGCAGACACCAGCTGATCCGCGTCGGGCTGCTGCTGTACATCGCCTCCAGCCTCGCCTGCGGCCTCGCGGCGGACCTGCGGACGCTGATCGCGGGACGCGTCCTGCTCGGTGTCGCGGCCGGGATCCTGATGCCGCAGACGATCGGGGTGATCCAGCAGCTGTTCGGCGGGGCCGACCGGGGCCGGGCGTTCGGCGCCTACGGCGTGATGACCGCCGTCGCGACCGCGTCCGGGCCCGGCATCGGTGGCCTGCTCATGACCGTGGGCGGTGCGGACCAGGGCTGGCGGTGGATCTTCCTGATGAACGTCCCCGTCGGGGTCGCACTGTTCGCCGCCGGTGCTCGCCACCTGCCCCGGACGCAGCCGGTCATGACGACGATCACCCGCAGCTTCGACCCCATCGGCGCCGTGCTTCTCGGTGTCACCGTGCTGCTGGTGCTGTTCCCGCTCGTGCTGACCACCGGCCTGCCGGGCGACAGCGCGGCCCGGTGGTCGGCGCTCGTCCCCGCCGCCGTCTTCGCCGTGCTGTTCCTGCGATGGGAACGCCGCTACCTCGGACGTGGCCTGCTCCCGCTGCTGGACGGGGAGCTGCTGCGCACCCGCTCGTACCGGAACGCGCTGCTCGTCGCCGCGTCGTGGCTGGCCGCCGGACCCGGCGTGGGGCTCGTGATGATGCTGTACCTGCAGCTCGCGCTCGGGCTCTCGCCGTTCCTCGCCGCTCTCGTGCTGCTGCCGTCTTCGGCGGCCTCCGCCTTCGGAGCGCGCTGGGCGGCGCGGCGGGTGCTGCGATGGGGCCGCGTCATCACTCTGACCGGCCTGTTCACGTCGGCCGCGGGGATCCTCGTCTCCGTCCTGGCCGTGAACCTCCTCGCGCAACGCCCCGCGATCGCGGTGGTCACCGTGGCGCAGATCCTCAACGGGCTCGGCAGCGGCATGGTGATCTCCCCCAACCATGTGCTGCTGCTGAGCGACGTACCGGCCGAGAAGGGCAGCCTCGCCGCCTCGATCGGCCACCTTACTCAGCGCATCGGCAACTCGCTCGGCATCGCGGCCACCTCGGCGGCTTTCTATGCCGTGGTCTACGGGCACGCGGGGGAGCTGACGAACGCCGGGCGGTCCACCTACGACAGCGCGCTCGTCGCCGGCGTGGTCGCGGCCGGGCTCTTCTTCGCGCTCGCCGTGTGGGCGACGGTGACAGACCTCGTCCGGACGCGGCTCTACCGGACACCAAGTGAACCGATCGACAGGACTACGAAAGCAGGAGCACGGACATGAGTGAGAGACGGCATGTGAAGCTGGGGCACTCCATCTGGCCCGAGGGGCGCCACGGCACGGGCTGGCGGCGCCGGCGCCACTACAAGGTCCTTGAGGGCGACCCGGACTTCTACCGGGCGACCGCGCAGACCGCCGAACGAGGGCTGTTCGACTACTTGTTCCTCGGCAACGGCGAGTCCTCCCGGCTTCCCGGCAAGCCGGGGGGCCGCAAGCAGAACTGGTCGGCCGACACCGCCGCCAACGGCGTCGTGAACCTGGTCGACGGCGAGCACTACTGGACTCCCAACGGGCTGTTCAAGCTCGACAGCTTCACCGCGAACGCCTACGTCGCCGCGCTGACCACGCGCATCGGGCTCGTATCGACGTTCAACACGACCTACCAGCACCCGTTCAACGTCGCCCGCCAGACCGCGACCCTCGACCACCTCAGCCGGGGCCGCGCCGCGATCAACATCGTCACCGGGCGCAGCGACGACGCGGCGCGCAACTACGGATTCGACGAGCAGCCCGACGGCGACGCCCGATGGGATCGCGCGGAGGAGTTCATCCAGATCCTCTGGTCGCTGTGGGACGGCTGGCAGGACGGCTGGTACGTCGGCGACCGGGAGGGCGGACGGTTCCTCGATCTCAGCAAGATCCAGCCGACTTCCTTCCGCGGCAGGCATTTCAGTGTCGAGGGGCCGCTGAACATCCCGCCGTCCCCGCAGCGCCGCCCGCCGCTGATCGTGGCGGGCACTTCCCAGCGGTCGTTCGAGTTCGGCGCCAAGTACGCGGACGTCCGCTTCATCCCCTTCGCCGACAAGCAGGCCGAGTATTACCAGACGCAGAAGGCGCTGGCCGCGAGCTACGGACGCGACCCGGACGCCTACTATCTGCTGCCCGGCATCACGTTCTACGTCGACGAGACCTCGTCGGCCGCTCACGCCAGGTTCCGCGAGATCCAGGACCTCTCGGTCGTGCCGTTCGACGCGCGCGAACTCGGGCGCGTACTTGGCGTGGACCTCGGCAACGCCGGGCCGAAGGACAAGGTCAAGGACGTCGTGGACGTCACCGCGAACCCCGCTTCGGCATGGATCGTGAAGGACGCCTTCCTCGGCTTCGGCGACGAGGACATCACTCTCGCCGACCTCGACCACTTCATCGCCAACGGCCCCGCCAACCAGGTGCCGGTCGTCGGTTCCGGGCAGGAGGTGGCCGACTGGATCGAGGAGAACTTCGAGGACCGCAAGCTCGACGGCGTCGTCGTCTTCCCGCCATACCAGCCGGGCTCGCTGGACGCGTTCGTCGACCTGGTGGTGCCGGAGCTCCAGCGTCGCGGCCTGTTCCGCAAGGCCTACACCAGCACGACGTTCCGGGAGCACTTCGACCGGCCGGCCATCGCGAGGACCGCCTGACGGCCATGGAAATCGGGATCTTCAGCACCGGCAACCTCGCCGGCGACCCGTCCGTGGGCGCGACCGCCACCGAGCGTCTGCGGGGTCTGGTGAAGCTCGCGCAGCGCGCGGAGCAGGCGGCGCCGCACGTCCGGTACTTCCGCGAGCGCTACGCCGCCCACGGACACGGCACCGCGGAGTCCGCGCCGGTCGGATCGGGCGCGAAGGTGCACGTCGGTCTCCGCTCCCAGGACGCGCTGCGCGAGTTCGAGGCGCAGCGTCCCGACCTGTCCAAGTGGCCCTACGACACCCTTGAGGAGGCGATCCGGCATAGCGCGCTGACCGTGGGCAGCCCGGCCCAGGTCCTCGACAAGATCGCCCACTTCCAGGAGCAGTACGGCGGCTACCAGCGGCAGATGTTCTCCATCGACCAGCCCGGCGGCGCCTTCGACCAGATGCTCGAACAGATCGACCTTCTCAGGGAGCACATCCTCCCCGCGCTGCGTGCGGCCTACGCGCACGCCTGACCCCCACCCCCGTGTAGAAGGCAGGACACGATGAGCAAGCACCACGATGTCGACCGCGCGGCGCAGGAGTCGCTGCGGCTGCTCGGCGCCGACCCCGGCAACTGGGTCGCCCCGGTTCCCGGCGTGGACCACGACGTCGCGATCATCGGCGGAGGGCAGAGCGGCGTGACCATCGCGTACGCCCTGCGCCGCGCCGGCATCTCCAGAGTCACCGTCATAGAGGCGGCCGACCAGGCGAAAACCGGCGTGTGGCGGACCCGGGCGCGGATGAACACCCTGCGTACGCCGAAGACCCGTTCCGGCCCTGAGCTCGGCAACCCGGCGATCGGATTCCAGGCCTGGTACGAGGGACTGCACGGCGAGGAGGCGTTCCGGGCCATCGGACGTATCGCCCGCACCGACTGGGCCGACTACATCGAATGGTTCCAGCGGCAGGTCGGCGTGGAGGTCCGCTACCGGACCAGGGTCGCGGACATCGAGCCGGTCGACGGACTGCTGCGGCTGCACCTGGACGTCGACGGGCAGCGGCAGACCGAGGTGGTGCGCAAGATCGTCCTCGCGACAGGCGTCGAGGGGACCGGCGGCCCGTACATCCCCGCGATCTTCGAAGGGCTGCCGGAACATCTCCGCGCCCATACCGGCCACGAGATCGACTTCGCCGGGCTGGACGGCAAGGATGTCGGCATCCTCGGTGCCGCCACCTCCGCGCTCGACGCCGCCGCGGTCGCGCTGGAGTCCGGCGCCCGCGAGGTGCACGTGTTCTCCTACCGCGCCGAACTGGTCATCCAGCCCACCGGAGGCAACGTGCCGAACCCCGGCGCGCAGGAGAACTTCCACCGGCTGCCCGACGCGGCGCGCTGGCAGAACCGGTGGAACCAGGCGAACAAGGGGTCGACCAGCCCGCTGGACACCGTGCTGCGCGCGGTCGCCTTCCCGAACCTGCGCCTGCACTTCAACGCGCCGTGGACGGCGCTGCGTGAAGAGGACGGCAGGGTCGTCGTCGAGGCGGCCGACGGCACACACGCCTACGACTTCGTCATCGCCGGGACCGGCTACCAGTACGACCCGCGCACCCGGCCGGAGCTGCGGCGTCTGGCCGAGGACATCGCACTGTGGCGGGACGTGTACGAGCCCCCGGCCGCACTCCGCTCCGAGAGCCTCGGCGCGTACCCCTATCTCGGTGACGGCTACGAGCTCACCGAGCGCGTGCCCGGCTCGGCTCCGTGGCTGCGTGACGTCCACGTGTTCAACGTCGCCGCGGCGCAGAGCTTCGGCCGTCCCGTCGGCGACATCCCCAGCCTGCGCACCGGCGTGCCGCGCCTGGTCGAGGCGATCAGCCGTGACCTCTTCCTCGCCGACTGGCAGCGGCCGAAGCCGCCCGCCGCCGCAGCCCCGGAGGAGTCCTTCACCGCGCACTACGCCCACGCCGTCTGGCGTCCCGACGTCGACGCGAAGGCGGCGATCGGCTGAGCGGCCGGCCGGCGAACGGACAACGACCCATCGAGGAGACTGCGACACGACCATGACCGACCACACCCGCGAACTTCATCTGAACCTGTTCGGCAACTGGTACGGCAACCACCGGGCCGCATGGCGGCACCCCGGCGTCGATCCCCACCAGCTCTGGGACATCGACTTCAACATCCGTACGGCAAAGACCGCCGAGCGCGGCCTGTTCGACGCGGTGTTCTTCGCCGACGGACCGAACCTCGGCCCCGTGCAGCCGTCCGGGGGCCAGACGAAGCCCGAGCCGATAACGCTGCTGGGAGTGCTCGCCGCCGTCACCACCCACCTCGGGCTCGCCTCGACGGTCTCGACGACGTACTCCGAGCCGTACAACACGGCACGGCAGATCGCCTCGCTCGACCTGCTCACCCGTGGCCGCGCCGGATGGAACGCCGTGACCGGGTCCAACGCCGCGACCGCTGCCAACTTCGGCCCGTCCGCCCACCCCGAGCACGCCCTGCGCTACGAGCGGTCGGAGGAGTTCATCCAGATCGTCAAGGCGCTCTGGGAGAGCTGGGAGCCGGACGCGGTGATCGCCGATCAGGAGACCGGGGTGTTCCTGGACCCGGGCAAGGTCCACCGCGTGCCCTTCCAGGGCAAGCACTTCCAGATCGACGCGGTGTTCAACGTGCCCCGCTCACCGCAGGGGCGTCCGCTCATCTTCCATGCCGGCGACTCCGACTTCGGCCGCTCGCAGGGCGCCCGCCACGCGGACGCCATCTTCACCGCCCAGCCGACAATCGAGGCGGCACGCGAGTTCTACCGCGACTTCAAGCGCCGGGTCTCCGAAGCGGGACGCGACCCCGGGCACGCGCACGTCCTGCCCGGTTATCTCGCCGTCGTCGGCAGCACCGAGGCGGAGGCGCAGGCCACGTTCGACGAACTGAACCAGCTGATCGACATCGAGGGAGCGATCGAGGAGGTCGCGCGCGGCGACGGGCTGGACGTGTCGGGCATCGATCTCGACAAGCCGATCCCGGACTCGTTGTGGGAGCACTCGATCGCGACCAGCACGTTCAGGAGCCGGGTCGAGGCACTGCGAACCAAGGCGGTCGAGGCGCGCCTCACCGCCAGGCAGGTGATCGAGTGGGACATCGCGGCGCACGGCCACTACGTGTTCGTCGGGACGCCGGAGCAGGTCGCCGACGACATCGAACTGTGGTTCACGACCGGCGCCGCCGACGGGTTCAACTACAAGGCGCCCACGTTCCCCGACGGCCTGGAGATCTTCGTCGACCACGTCGTCCCCCTGCTGCAGGCGAAGGGGATCTACCGCAAGGAATACACCGAGACGACTCTGCGCGGCCATTACGGTCTGCCCACGCCGCGCTGACCGGCGAGATCGGAGCGATGACATGACCACCCTTGCCGATGCCGGGCTCATCGACATTCACACCCACTACCGCCCGCCGGGCTGGCGGGTGCCCGGCGGCGAGCGTCCGCGCCCGGTCGCCGGGTTCCCCAAAAAGCTCCTGGAGGACCTCCCGGGGCTGGCCCGGGAGAGCATAGACGGCGGCGTCGACCTGCGCGCCCTCAGCGCACCCGTCGAGCAGCTGTTCGGCCTGAACGGCCCGGTCGAGACGGCCGCGGTCAACACGGTGAACGAGTACCTGGCCGAGGCCGTCCGGGAACGGCCCGACGTGTTCCTCGGTCTCGCCACGGTCGACGCGTTCTCCGGCGAGGCCGGGGCGGAACAGACCCGCTACGCGATCGAAGAGCTCGGCCTGCACGGCATCGTGCTCGACTCCTCACGCGACGACCGGTTCCTCAGCTCCTCCGAGGCGTTCCCAACCCTGGAGCTGGCCGCCGCTCTCGGCGTCCCGGTCTTCGTTCACCCTGTGGCCGCGCCGCAGGCGGAGGCACTGGTGAAGGCCGCCGGGCGCCCCGGCAACTCGATCGGGCGCGGACTGCAGAACGGCGCCAGTTTCCTGTCGGCGCTCCACGCCGACCTGCCGGCCCGGCTGCCAGACCTGCACCTGGTGTTCACCGCTCTCGGCAGCGGCGCGCTGTACTTCGCCACCGATGAGCTGGCGGCGTACCGGCGGAAGTCCGCGGACGGCGCCCCCGCGAACATCTATTTCGACACCACACGGTTGAACCCGTGGCTCATCCGCTACTACGCCGAAGTCATCGGCGTCGATCGGATCATCGTCGGCAGCGACTGGCCGGGCCGCCCGATCTCCGCCGAACTGGTCGGCGACGCCCTCGACGCCGCCGGACTCGACGCGGCCGCACAGGAGCGGATCCGGGCCGGCAATGCCCGCCGGCTCTTCGAACTGCGCGCTGCGAAGAGCGTCGCCGCCGTCTGAGCTCACCGTCCCCCACCTTTCCAGAGAAAGTACGAGGCACCCCGTATGACTGCGACACCCGTCGAGGTCAAGTCCCCGGTGATCTCCGCAGAAAAGCTGCGGCGCAAACTGGCCAAGGGCAGGGACGTCGTCCTGCTGGAGATCCGGCGCAAGCTGGACCCGGCGCAGGGCGAGCAGGGACGGCTGCCAGGCGCACACGTCGTCGAACTGATCTCACAGCTCGCGGGCCCGCGCCACCCTGGTTCCGGCAACAACCCGCTGCCGGGCGAGCGGCAGATCCAGGAGTCGGTACGCCGCTGGGGCGTCAACGAGAACTCGATCGTCGTCGTGTACACACGGGAGAACCCGGCCATCGCCGCACGCGCCTGGTGGACGCTGACGTGGGCCGGGGTCCCCGACGTGCGCTACCTGGACGGCGGCGTCGACGCGTGGCAGGCGGCGGGCGGCGAACTCGTCACACAAGCCCCTCCGGAACGCGAAGGCGACCTCACCGTCAAAACCGGCTCCCTGCCGACGCTCGACGCCGGCCAGGCCGCCGCACTCGCCCGCTCCGGCGTGCTTCTCGACGCACGTCCCGAGGCCGCCTACACCGGCCTGAACGGTGGCGGCCACATCCCCGGCGCGCTGAGCAGACCGAGCGCCGGCAACCTGGGCGCCGACGGCCTCCTGAAGAGCGACGAAGACCTACGCGCCGATTACGCCGCCCTCGGTGTGGGCGGCGAGGGCGCCGTCGGCGTCTACTGCGGCGGCGGCGTGGGCGCCACGCTCGACATCCTCGCCCTCGCCAAGCTCGGTGTCACCGCGGCGCTGTACCCCGGCTCTTGGTCGGCCTGGAGCTCCGACCCGGCCCGCCCCGTCGCCACGGGCGACCAACCGGGCTGACCCCCTCGGGACCCGGCCCGGCCGAGACGCTCGCCGGGCCGGGTTCGCCCGCCCGTCGCGGACGGATTCCGTCTCAGGCCCGCCGGCCGCGGCCGGCGATTCAGTGATCGTAGGGCGCTCGTCTCCCTGGACCTGAACTGAGCTGAACCGCGCGCGGCCGTGCGTCACCCGACGCGGGTGAAGTCCATCGTCCAGTTGGTCTCCCAGGTCTGGCCGCCGTCGTAGGAGAACGCCTGCTCCCAGCGGCACGAGCCGGGTGTGATCCCCGACCAGATGAACCGGATGCGGATCGGACGGCCGTCGTCGGTGTCGTCGGCGTAGAAGGTGCCGACTCCGTCGACGAAACGGCCCACGACCGGGACCGGATCCAGGCCGCGCCTGCTGTTGACCCAGTGGATGGACCACTCGTCCCGCTCGGCGTCGTACGTCCGGATCGTCGCGCCGTCGAAGTCCTTGGTGGGCAATATGAGCGTGTCGAAGCTGCCCGCGCCGCCGAAGAGGCCGTACGCGACGCAGTGGCCGGGGAACTCCTCCCACTCGTCGCTGCCGACACCTCGCTTCAGCAGCCTCCGATTGGTCACGTCCCACGTGCCTATGAAGAAATCGAAGTCGTACACAGTCCCGCCCTTTCGGCCAACTTATGAATGGCCTTCTCGCTGAACGCCATGCCGGGACCGTACGGCTCCTCCACTGACACCTACTGTCAGCGGAGTCATGAAGGCGCGGGCTCCGCGTCAGGCCGGGGCGAGGACGCAGAACTCGTGGCCCTGCGGGTCGGCGAGGACGACCCAGGAGACATCGCCCTGCCCCACGTCGGCGGGGGTGGCGCCGAGGGTCTTCAGGCGGGCGACCTCCGCCGCCTGGTCGTCACCGGGGTAGGGCAGCAGGTCGAGGTGGACGCGGGTCCACACGGGCGCGGCATCGGGTGTGGTCCGGATGAACTCCAGGTAGGGCCCGACGCCCGTGGCCGAGCGCAGCCGCGCGTGGTCGTCGCTCACCTCGTGGAGGGTCCAGTCGACGGCCGCGTCCCAGAAGCGGGCCATGGCCCGGGGGTCATCGCAGTGGACCACCACCGCGGCGATCGGCCCGGTGTCCTGGTAGATCTCCCGGGGCTCCAGCACGCAGAACACGTTGCCCTCGGGATCGGCCAGCACCGTCCACGGCACGTCGCCCTGCCCCACGTCGGCGGGCGTCGCCCCGAGATCCTGCAACCGCGCGACCAGCTCCGCCTGATGGGCCGCGGAGGTGGTGGCCAGATCCAGGTGCACGCGATATCTCACCGCCTCGGGGTCCGGCACGGCGACGACACAGACGCAGAAGCCCATGGGGTCCGGCCAGACGAAGCCCACGGGCCCGACGCCCGTCACAGCGGGTCCGTCACTGAAGACATCCCAGCCGAGCGCGTCCGCCCAGAACCGGCCGAGCGCCGAGTTGTCCCGAGCCTTGAAGTTCAGCAGGCCAAGTCGCAGCGGCATGCCGCCCACCCTACGGTCAGTCCTTGATCAGGAGGCCGTGGTAGATGGCTTCGTCCTCGTCGCCGGCCCATCGGTAGGCGAGCCCTTCGCCGGTCCGGATCAGGGTGATCGTGCCCGGGGCGCACGTGTCCAGCCGGAAGACGAGCGCCGTGCTGGAGCTGCGCGTCAGCGTGAGGCTCCCCCGGCATGAACTGTTGGTGTCCTTCCAGCTTCCGGCGCGCCCGCCCTGCTCCAGCACGACCTGTACGTCGGTCTCGCTGGTGCCCACGAGCTGGTCGGGTTCGAGATGGCCGCCCCAGGTGCCGGCGAACGCGGCCGGAACCGTACCGCCCGGCGTGGTCGACGGCACGGCAGCCGCTGTCGGTGTCGGCCCGGCGTCCTCTGCGGTGTCGTCGGCAGCGTCCTCCACGGTCTCCTCCGTCGTCACGGTGTCGTCCTGCTCCGTGCCGTAGGCCGTGGCGTCCTCCCCAGGTGTGGGTGGCGCCGACGAGCCGGCCGCGCGCGAGACGGTCGTCGTGGCGGCGGGCGTCGTGAGGGCGGGCGCCGTGGCGGCGGGCGTCGAGGTGCCTGCCCCGGACAGCAGGCGCGGCGCCAGCAGAGCGGCGGTGACCGACCCCGCGGCCACGACGGCCCCCCCCCCGGCGACGATCCCCGCACGGGACGCCCGCCGGTGACCGCCCGCCCCGGTGGTCTCATTGCCCGACGGGGACGTCCCGCCCGGACCGGGCACCGGGAGGATCGCGGTCGTCCCGCCCTGCCGTACGGCCTCCGGCCTGGTGGTGGCCGCCGCCGCGCCCGCCTGGAGCGGGTCGCCGGCGGACCCGACGAGTTCCAGCAGCAGGTCGCGAGACGACGGCCGGCGCGCGGGATCCTTCGCCAGGCAGCGTTCGACCACCGAGCGCAGCGGCGGGGGCAGCGCCGAGGCGTCGGGCTCGGCGGTCAGGATCCGGTGCATGACGGCGGGGACGCTGTCGGCTCCGAAGGCCGCACGGCCCGTGGCGGCGAAGACGATCGTGGCTCCCCAGGCGAACACGTCGGAGGCGGGCGTCGCCGGGGCTCCGGCGATCTGCTCGGGAGCCAGGTAGGCCGGGGTGCCGACCGGGCCCGCCGTGATCGTGTCACTCGCGCCGTGCCTGGCGATGCCGAAGTCCACCACCCGGGGGCCGTCCGGCCCCAGCAGCACGTTGGCCGGTTTGAAGTCCCGGTGCACGATCCCGGCGCCGTGAATGGCCGTCAGCGCCGTGGCCGTACCGACCGCGAGGCGTTCCAGCTCGCCGCCCCGCAGCGGACCACCGGAATCGACCCGCTGCTGCAGCGACGGCCCGTCGATGAACTCGCTCACGACGTACGGCATCCGGCCGTCGACCACCGCGGTCAGCACCCGGGCGGTGCAGAAGGGCGCGACCCCGCGCATCGCGTCGAGCTCGCGGACCAGCCGCTCCTTCACCGGCGCGTCGAGGCCCGACTTGAGCACCTTCACCGCGACCGGTTCCCCGCGGGGCGACCGGCCGAGGAACACCACCCCCTGCCCGCCCTCGCCGAGCCGCCCGCTCAGCGTGAACTCGCCCAGCACACGAGGGTCGTCCGGCTCCAGGGGGGTGACCATGCACCGAACCCTAACGACGAGGGGCGCGGCGCGGTACGCCCAGCAGCGGCCGACCGGCGGTCACCGAGGCGAGCCCGCGCCGCCCCAGGTCAAGCACCACTCGGCCGGTGGCGGCCGTCCTCCAGATAAGCGGTCTGGCCGGTGTCGGCCGCCGAGATCGCCGCGTTCATCCTCCGCGCCTGGCCTGGCGGCAGGAGCGAGTCCAGGTCCGCGGGAGCGGCGAACACGTATGCGTCGAGTTCCTGGGGCTGCAGGCGGATCGCCGCGATCTGGGACTCGGTGAGCACCCCTGCGTCGAAGACGAACATCAGCCCGGCGTCCCAGGGCGGTGCGGGTGGCACCCAGTCGACACAGGCGAGCCGGCCCACCGGCGGTGCGATGCCCAGCTCCTCCTGCAGTTCACGGAGCAGAGCGTCGGTGGGGGACTCCCCCGCCTCGATCATTCCGCCGGGGATGTCCCATTCGTCCTTATAGACGGGGTGCACGACGAGCCCCCGCCCCTCGCGGTCTCGGAGCAGTGCGCCCGCCGCGGCACGAAGGCGCGGTACGGAGGCGACGAAGGCCAGGTATGACGCGGAGTCGCTCATGACGACTCCGACACTACGAGCCGCGCATGGCCGGGCGCCGGTGTATCTCCGAACCTGCTCGCGGCAGGCTCGCCGGTCGCCCTTGGCCGTTCACAACCGGACGGGCCGACCTGCCGGCAGGACGCCGCTCTCAGTAAAGTGGCGGAGTGTCGGGTGAGCAGGCGAGCACGCGCGTGGACATCTGGATCTGGTCGGTCCGGCTGACCAGAACTCGTTCGATCGCGTCCGACGCGTGCCGGGGCGGCCACGTCCGGGTCAACGGGGTGCGGGTCAAGCCCGCGCACGTCGTGCGGGCCGGAGACGAGATCCGGCTGCGGCACGAGGGACGCGAACGCATCGTGGTCGTCTCCCGCATCATCACCAAGCGCGTCGGCGCCCCCGTGGCCGCCGAATGCTACGTCGACAAGAGCCCGCCGCCTCCTCCGCGTGAGGAGGCCGTGATGGTGGCCGTACGGGCTCGTGGCGCGGGACGCCCCACCAAACGCGAGCGCCGCAGCATCGACAGACTGCTCGGACGTCCCCTGGCGGAGGGACGCGACCGCCGCCCCCGCCCTGAGTGAACGGGCAATACCCCCTCCACATCGATTAAAGATGGGATGGCTCCCTGCAGGCCACGTCGCGTCCAGGGAGCACGAGGACACCCTGCCTCGCCCTTCCTGCCGGTGAAAGTTTCAGGCAGAACTCGCTCGTGTCGTCGGCCGTCCCCTGCCGACCGGCCACACGCCACCCCACGCTGAAGATTGTTTCTTGACCGTAGACATCACACGTCATACGTTTTACGAAACCGAGCCTATTCATGGGATGACCCTCGGACAGCCCAACTGAGCTCTTGCGTTCGGAGGCACCCCTTTGACCGCATGCCCCGCATCCGGGTGTCCCGTCGGACGGCGACCGCACCGGCCGCACGGGCCGCATCTCGGCCGCGGACCGGCCGCGGCGGCGCCGACCCGCCCCTCGGCCCGTACAGCCGCACGGCCCTCCGATCGACACCCGCACCCGCATGACGAAGACGCCCGCCCGCGCAACGGCACACCCCCCACGAGTCCCGCCACGGCGGGGTGATTTCGCGGCGGCGGAAATCCGCTCGGAACCAGCGAAAGGAACAGAGCGTGAAGTCAGCCCTGTCCACCACTGAGAGGGCGTTGGCAGCGCTCGCGGTGTTCGTCGCCGCGGTGCTGCTGCCGACCTTCGCAGGGAGCACCCCGGCCTCGGCCGCGACCCAGGCGACCTACTACGTCGCCCCTGACGGCAATGACGCCAACCCCGGAACGATCACGTCACCGTTCAGAACCCTGCAGCGCGCGAGGGACGTCGTCCGCACGGTGAACGCCAACATGACAGGCGACATCTACGTGTACCTCCGCGGAGGCGACTACCCGGTCAGCAGCACGATCGACTTCACACCGGCCGACTCCGGCACGAACGGTCACCGGGTCATCTACACCGCCTACCAGAACGAGACGCCGATCCTCAACGGAGGCGTCCAGGTGACCGGATGGACGCAGCACAGCGGCAACATCTGGAAAGCCCCGCTGAACCGCAGCAACAAGCTCCGTGCGCTCTACGTCAACGACAAGCGGGCGTACATGGCTTCCAAGACCATAAGCTCACAGGGGTGCTACGGCACCTACACCATCACGGCGGGGCAGGCGCCGTGGGCGTGGGAATCCGGTTCGCAGTGCGCGGGGGCGAAATACAGCCTCAATGATTTCCCCGCTGTCGCCGCCAACCAGGACGACATCGAAATAGAGACGGCGACGACCTGGACCACGGCCATCGTGGGAGTCCGGCAGGTCACCACTGACGGCTCCAGCCGCGTCGCCCTGTTCCAGCAGCCGGGAGCGGCCATCGCCCAGGGCGCCTTCAACGGAAACGCCCAGGTCGGCGGCACCCACAAGGTCATGAACGCCTACGAGTTCCTCGACTCCCCGGGCGAGTTCTACTTCGACAAGTCGAGCAAGACCTTGTACTACTACAAGGCCGCTTCGGAAAACATGTCGACCGCGACGGTCTTCGCGCCGAACAACGTGTCCACCCTCATCAAGGTCGCCGGAACCTCCACGAGCAACCGCGTCCGGAACATCACCTTCTCCGGTCTCACGGTCGAGCATTCCGACTGGAACCTCTTCAACGTGGCCGGCTCGGTGTTCAAGCAGGCCCAGCAGGGCAACCTCGGCGCACTCGTCTACGCCAAGAAGAACTTCCACGACTACTACTACCGCAACGTCGACGTGGCGCCGGGCGCCATTCAGATCGACAACGCCGACGGGCTCGTCCTGCAGAACAACCGGATCCAGCACACCGGCGTCGACGGAATCAGCATGGTCAACGACGTGGTGAACACCCAGTTGATCGGGAACTACACGAACGACATCGCCGGCTCCGCCGTCGTCGTGGGCCATCCCCAGCATGTCTACATCGGGGACTACACCTCCACGAACCACGAGAAGTATCCCGTGGGGGTGGAGGGAGCGCCCAAGAACATCGATATCAAGAACAACTACATCTACGACAGCGCCGTGTTGTTCAACGGGCACAGCCCCATCTCGGCGTACTTCGCCGACACCCTGACCATCCAGCACAACCGCATCGAGAAAGCCCCGTGGTCCGGCATCACGCTCGGCTGGGGCTGGTGGAACTTCGACGGATCGTCAGGCTCGATCGCGCCGAACCGGCCGACCACCACGGCGAAGAACAACACCATCAGCTACAACCACATCATCGACACGGTGCAGCGGCTCGGCGACACGGCTCCCATCTACACGCTGGGCAGCCAGCCGGGAACCACGATCACCAACAACTATCTGGAGGGCGTCCCGGCCGGTCACAAGTACGGGCTCCACCCGGACGAGGGCTCGGCGTACATGACCTTCCGCGACAACGTCCTGAGCGTGGACAAGAACGTCACGTGGCTCATCAACTCCGACGACTGGGGGCGTAAGCACGATCTGAGCATCACGCAGACATACGGCCCCATCAACAAGGTCTCCAACAAGAACCTGCCGAACAGCACGGTCCAGGACATCCTCGTGTCCTCCGACTACGTCTGGCCGTCGCAGGCCTACGGCATCGCCGTGAACTCCGGGCTCGAGGACGCGTACCGGAACATCATCCCGCAGAGCAATCTCTCCCTGCCGGACTACGTCCTGCCCGCCAGCACGTTCGTCGGCGCCGGTGTGACGTCGATTCCCATCCGGAGCGCGGGCGACGCGAGCAAGACGGTCTGGCTGGCCCCCTCGGGCACGACCTCCTTCACCGAGGGCAGCACCATGACCAGGGCGAGCGGAACCGCCACCTCCATCGCCGTTCCGTCGTCGAACGGTGAGTATCGGCTCTTCGTCGTGGACGCCCAGGGCAACCGATCGGCCGAGTCGAAGTCGCTCGTCAGGCAGGGCAACGGCGGCGGGACCGGCCAGCAGAGCGGCTCGCTCGTCGGCGGCCAGTCCGGCCGCTGCGTCGACGTGCCGAACGCCGGCACCACCAACGGCACCCAGGTCCAGCTGTGGGACTGCAACGGACAGACCAACCAGCGGTGGACGTACACCTCCGGC
>NZ_VJVX01000056.1:0-60278 GCF_008033685.1 Microbispora sp. CSR-4 | reverse complement strand
GGCGACGCCGGCGACCGTCTGTACGGCGTCGTCTGACCTCCCGCCACACCGATTCCCTCCGGGGTGATTCCCGGGGGTCTGATTTCCCTTCCTTTCCACTTCTCCACCGAGCGCGACGTACGAGGACGTGTTCCTGCCTTTGTACGGCGCGCACCAGGCGGGCAACGCCGCGGGCGCCCTGGCGGCGGTGGAGGCGTTGACGGCAGGTGACGACCCGCTGGGCGAGGAGGTCGTACGGCAGGCCTTCGCCCAGGTGAGCAGCCCGGGGCGGCTGGAGATCGTGCGAAGGGGCCCGACCGTCCTGGTCGACGCGGCGCACAACCCCGCGGGCATGGAGGCCACGGTCGAGGCACTGACCGAGGCGTTCGGGTTCACCCGGCTCATCGCCGTGGTGGCCGTGATGGCGGACAAGGACGTGGACACGATTTTGGACCTGCTGGAGCCGGTGGCCGAGGAGATCGTGGTCACCCGCAACTCCTCACCTCGCGCGCTCAGCCCTGACGATCTCGCGTCCCGGGCGGAGGCCGTGTTCGGCCAGGACCGCGTCCACATCGAGGACCGGCTCGACGACGCCATCGACAGGGGCGTCGCGCTGGCCGACCAGGGCGACGAGTTCGGTTCGGGCGTTCTCATCACCGGTTCTGTCGTGACCGCGGGCGAGGCGCGCATCCTGCTGAAGGCCGCCAAGTGAGCAGCGCCGTGTTCGAGGTGACCCCCGGCATGCGCCGGCTCTGCGCGACCGTCCTCGGGATGCAGGCGATCGTCGTCGCGCTCGTCAGCCCCGTGGCGATCACCATCAACCACGTGTCCGCCCCGCTCGCGCTGACGGTCGGGCTCGGGCTGGCCGTCCTGTGCGTGGTGGTCGCCGGCCTGCTGAAACGCCCGTACGCCTACATCGCGGGCAGCATGCTGGAACTCCTGACAATCGCCACGGGATTCCTGGTTCCGATGATGTTCTTCCTCGGGGTGATCTTCGCTGCCCTGTGGATAACGGCTATCTTCGTCGCTCGCCGTGTCGAAGGGACGACGAAGCGCTAAAGTCGGCAACCATGGCCGTCCCTCCCGTACCGCAGGCTCGGACCGCCGTGCCGGTCCGTGCCGTGCGCGTCCCTCTGCTGGTCGACGTCGTCATCGGGCTGCTCACGCTGGTGGCCCTTCCTCTGGCGCTCGTCGCCATCCCGAACACGATCTCCGTCGTGGCGGCGCTGCTGCCGCCGGGTGTGTCGCAGGTCGACATGATCCGCGCGCACGGCCTGGCGCTGCCCGCCATGCTGGTGACCGTGCCGCTCGCCGCGGTCGCAGTACGCAGGTTCCGCGCGGCGCCGATCCTCGTGGCGGGGCTCACGCTGCTCGCGCTCGCCGACGTGGCCGGGGGTTACACCGACACGGTCGCGCTCGTCGGCGTGCTGCGCGTGCTCCACGGGATCGGCGCGGGCATGCTCGTGCCGGCGACGCTGGTCGCGGTCGCCGAGCGTCCCCGTCACCGGGTGCTGCTGCCGATCTGGGCGGGCACGCTCGCCGCCTCGCTGCTGACGGCCCAGGCCCTCGCCCTGTGGGCGATCCGGGACGTGTCCTCCTGGCAGGTCACCCTTCAGCCGTACCCGCTGCTCACCGGGGTGGCGCTGGCTCTCGCCGCGGCCTACCTGGTGCTGTGGATGATCTCCAGCGACGGCGGCTCGCCGGCCGAGGGGGAGATCCTGCCCGGGGGCCGGCCGACGTCGGCGGAGCGCGGGCGGCTCGCGCTGGCCATCGTGCCCGCCGCGGCCATCGCCGTGCTGGGCGTCGGGATCACCTTCGACTGGCCCCCGCCTCTGGTCGTCGTCGCGGCGGCGGTCGTGGTGGTGGCCATGCTGGCCCTCGCGGCTCTCGGCACGTTCGAGGGGCCGGGCGGCCGTACGCTCGCCTTCGTCAACGTCGCGGTGGGGCTGGTGGTGCTGCCGACCGCCGCGCAGATGACCTACATCGAGCTCGGCGGCCCGCTGGGCGGTCCCGGCCTCAAGGGCCTGTGGGTGCCGTTCCTGGTGGCCGCGGTGACCGCCCTCGTGGGCGCCGTCCTGGCGGGTCGGGCGCCCGAGGCGCTCGCGGCCCGGATGACGGTCCTCGGTCTCGCGGCCGTCGTCGTGGGGCTGGCCGCGATCAGGCTGCTGGTCCCGGCGCCGTCGGGCACGCCGTTGGTGGTGCCGTTCGTCCTGCTGGCCGCGGGGTCGGCCGTGGCGCTGGTCGGCGCGTTCCGTACGGCGGGCCTGGGGACGGCGATGCTGGGCCTGTCGCTGTGCTTCCCGGCCGTGCTCGCGGGCTTCCTGCTCGGCACGGGCATCCAGGTGAACCGGCTGCGCGAGGCCGCGGAGAGCGCACGGGGTGACGGGAACGCCCTGGTCAACGGGTTCATCGACGCGCTGCACATGTGGGCGCTCGTCGGCGGATTCGTGGTGGTCGGCGTGATCGTGCTCTCCTCCGTCCTGGCCCGGAGGGCCGCCACCGCGGCGGCGGACAGTGACGTGGTGATCCCGCTGCCGACGCCGTCGCCCGAGAAGGCCGACGACACCCCCGAGGACTCCGGCTCCAAGCACTGACCCGGCACGCGGCAGGACTCGCCGCTCACGTACCGACCCGGCATGCGGCAGGACTCGCCGCTCACGTACCGACCCGGCATGCGGCAGGACTCGCCGCCGCACACTGACACGGTACGCACAGGAACACCGCCGCCCGCGCACCGACACGGCTCGCGCAGAAACGCCCGCCCGGAGCGCCCGTCCGAGACGCCCGTCGAGATGCTCTGCCGCAGACCCGCCGGCATCGGACTCGTCCGATCGGAGCGGCGTTCCCGGACCGGTAAGCTGCCGTTGCGTCGGAGCTTCCCAGCCGGAGCTTCCCAGACGCGTGACGGGCGGGCCCGCGATCCGCCGGGTCACCGTGTACGGCGAGTCAACGACCTTAGGAGAAAAGACCGTGTCCGAGCGTACGCTTGTCCTGATCAAGCCCGACGGGGTCCGTCGCGGCCTCATCGGGGACGTCATCGGCCGCATCGAGCGCAAGGGCCTCAAGATCGTGGCGATGGACCTGCGCACGCTCGACGCCGAGACGGCCAAGGCCCATTACGCCGAGCACTCGGAGCGTCCGTTCTTCGGCGAGCTGGTGGAGTTCATTACCGGCGGCCCGCTGGTCGCGATGGTGCTTGAGGGCCCCCGGGCCGTAGAGGCGTTCCGCGCGCTGGCCGGCCTGACCGACCCGGTGAAGTCCGCGCCCGGCACCATCCGCGGCGACCACGCTCTTGAGATCGGCGAGAACGTCGTGCACGGCTCCGATTCGCCGGAGTCCGCGGCCCGGGAAATCAAGATTTTCTTTCCCGACCGTTTCTAGTCCTTGCCACACGAGAGGCCCCGGTTTAAACCGGGGCCTCTCGTGTTTTTCCAGGTGGTGACCGAGCTTAGGCAGGGCGACACCGGTTTTTCCGGGGCCTTGGGAGCTCGATGTGCCCAGTGATGAGCACATGCCGTTACGATTCGAATGCGATGCGTCATCCCGCACTCCCGCTGAACCCGGTAACCGCTAACCACCTGAAGGAAGGCTTCCTTCCGCATGGGCAGCAAGCTGACATTCCTGGGCCGTGACATGGCTGTCGACCTTGGCACGGCGAACACTCTCGTCTACGTCCGAGGGCGCGGCATCGTCCTGAACGAGCCGTCCGTCGTCGCCATCAACGTCACGACAGGAAACATCGTGGCTGTTGGGATAGAAGCGAAGCGGATGATCGGTCGGACGCCCGGAAACATCGTCGCGATCCGTCCCCTGAGGGACGGTGTCATCGCGGACTTCGATGTGACCGAGCGGATGCTGCGTTACTTCATCCAGAAGATCCACAAACGGCGCCATTTCGTGCGCCCGCGCATCATCGTGGCCGTGCCGAGTGGCATCACCGCGGTGGAGCAGCGCGCCGTGAAAGAAGCGGGCTACCAGGCCGGGGCCCGCCGTGTGTACATCATCGAGGAACCGATGGCGGCCGCGATCGGAGCCGGCCTGCCGGTCCACGAGCCGACCGGGAACATGGTCGTCGACATCGGCGGCGGCACCACCGAGGTGGCCATCATCTCGATGGGCGGCATCGTGACCAGCCAGTCGATCCGCGTCGGCGGCGACGAGCTCGACCACGCGGTCATCGCCTTCGCCAAGAAGGAGTACTCGCTGATGCTGGGCGAGCGCACGGCGGAGGAAGTCAAGATCGCCGTCGGGTCGGCCTGCGTCACGTGCGAGGACTTCCACGCCGAGGTGCGCGGCCGCGACCTGGTCAGCGGCCTGCCGAAGACGGTCGTCATCAGCGCCGAGGAGATCCGCCGGTCCATCGCAGAGCCGGTCAACGCGATCGTCGACGCGGTGAAGTCGACGCTGGACAAGTGCCCGCCGGAGCTCTCCGGCGACCTCATGGACCGGGGGATCGCCGTGACCGGTGGCGGCGCCCTGCTGCGTGGCATGGTCGACCGGTTGCGTGAGGAGACCGGCATGCCGGTCCACCTGGCCGAGAACGCGCTCGACTCGGTCGCGCTCGGCTCCGGGCGGTGCGTGGAGGACTTTGAAGCCCTCCAGCAGGTGCTCGTGCCGGAGCCCCGCAACTAAGGAGCGTCATGAGAGACACCCGTCGCGCCCGTCTCACGCTCGGAATCCTCCTCGCCGTGGCGCTGATCCTCATCACCGTGGATCACCGGGCCGGGAACAACCGCGTCCTCGGCCCGGTGCGCGACTTCGCGAGTGCCGTGTTCGGGAAGGCCGAGCGCGTCGGTGCCGCCGTCACCAGCCCGATCACCGGATTCGTCGGCATGCTGCGCGACGCGCCCTCCGCGCGGCGCACCATCGCCGACCTGCGCAAGGAGAACGCGCGGCTGCGCGACGAGGTGTCGGCGCAGAAGCTCGACAGGGCACGGGCCGACAAGCTCGACAGCATGCTCGGGCTGGCGGGTCTCGGCCGCTACCGCATCGTGCCGGCCCAGGTCGTCGCGCGGCGTACGGTGGCCGGTTTCGAGGACACGGTCGAGATCGACGCCGGCACCGGCGATGGGATCCGGCCCGACATGACGGTGCTCAGCGACGCCGGGCTGGTCGGCCGCGTCGTCCAGGCGGGCCCGGACGGCTCGACGGTGGCGCTCCTGACCGACCCGGCCCTGTCGGCCGGGGCCAGGTTGGAGGGCGGCAACGAGCTCGGCGTCGTGAGCGGCCTCGGCGAGGCGGGCGGCGGCGGCAACCTCGTCAGGTTCCGCCTGCTCGACTCCACCGTGCCGATCGGCGTGGGCCGCCGGATCGTTTCGTTCGGCTCCCAGCAGAGCAAGCCGTACGTGCCGGGGGTGCCGATCGGCGTGGTCGAGCGGGTGGACAACACGCCGGGTGAGGTGACGAGGACGGCCTACGCGCGGCCCTTCACCGACTTCTCCGCGCTGGACGTCGTCGGCGTGGTGGTCGCGGCGCCGAAGCGTGATCCGCGCGACGCGGTGCTGCCGCCGAAGCCGCCGCGCGAGGACCAGCGGCGCGGCGACGCCCGGGGGCAGGGACGCGCCTCGCTGGAGGCCGAGTGGGGGCTCGACGGCCGCAGTCGCGGCGCGGGCGACGAGGCGCGGGCCGCGACCGGACCGCAGGTGCGCGAGGGCCGGCCCGAGGCCGCGCAGGAGCGGCGCGGCCGGCACGGCACGCAGGCCGTGGACAGCGAGCAGCGCGCCCAAGAGCAGCGCGCACAGGAGCAGTACGCCCAAGAACGGCAGGCGCAGGAGCAGAGGCGCGAGCAGCCGGCGCAGGAACGGCAGGCGCAGGGGCGGCAGGCCCACGAGCAGCCCGCCGCGCACCGATCGCCCGCCGCGCACCGGCCGCCGGCCGTGGAGCCGCGCGACGCGCCTCGGCAGCACGACGGCCACGGTGAAAGGAACTGACCGATGGGCCGCAACCTCCTCGCCGCGCTGCTGCTCTTCGTGGCTCTGGTGCTCCAGGTCAGTGTGGTCAACCGGCTGCTGCTTTCCTGGGCGCCCGACCTGGTGCTGGTGACGGTGGCCGCGCTCGCGACCAGGCGCGGGGCCGTCCCGGGCGCGGTGATCGGCTTCTGCGGCGGGCTCGCCTATGACCTGCTGCCTCCCTCGAACCACACGCTGGGCCAGTACGCGCTGGTGCTGTGCGCCCTCGGCTACGCGGCCGGGCGGTTGGGAGATCGGGTGCCGCTGTTCGCGGTGGCGGCGTGCGCCGTGCTCGCGCCCGGCATGCTGGCGGGCCTGGGCGCGTTGATCGGCGCGCCGGGGGTCACCTGGTCGGTGCTGGCCACGGCATGGCCCCGGGCCGCGATCTGCAATCTCGTGGCCGCTCCACTGGCGCTCTGGGCGGTCAAGGTCACGCACGGCGGCCATCGCAGGCGCGCAGGCGGTGGCGAGCTCGTGCCGAGCTGGAGACGGGGGACGGCATGACACGTTTGCGCGGACGCCTGATCGTCCTGCAGGTGCTGGTCATCGCCATGATCGTGGTGCTCGTCGTCCGGCTGTGGCAGGGCCAGGTGGGGCAGGGGCCGCGGTTCGTCACGGTCGCGACGGAGACGCGCACCCGTGAGGTGCGGGTGCCCGCTCTGCGTGGGGCGATCCTCGACTCCTCCGGCCGCCCGCTCGTGCGCAACCGTACGACGCTGGTGGTCTCCGTGGACCGCGGCCGGCTTGAGCGGATGCCGGACGGCGGCGACGCGGTTCTGCGCCGGTTGTCCGCCGTGCTGAAGGTGCCGCTCGCGAAGCTGAAGCAGGAGATCCGGGCGTGCGGCCCGGGCATCAGCCGCCCGTGCTGGCCCGGCTCGCCGTACACGCCGATCCCGGTCGCCAACAACGTCAATCCCCGGGCGGCGCTGCAGATCCTGGAGCGCCAGGAGGACTTCCCCGGCGTCACGGCCGACATCCAGGCGCTGCGCGACTATCCCAACGGAAAGGACGCCGCCCAGCTCCTCGGCTACCTGCAGCCGGTGACGGAGAGCGAGCTGGAAAAGCGCGAGGGTCTCAAGGCCAACTATTCGGGCGTCGACCTCACCGGCCGCGACGGGCTCGAGCGCACCTACGATTCCGCACTGCGCGGCACGCCCGGCCTGCGCAACGTCCAGGTCGACCGGATGGGCAAGGTCATCACGGTCAACCAGGCGTCCGACCCGGTCCCCGGCGACGTCCTGGTGACCAGCATCGACGCCAAGGTGCAGCGCATCGTGGAGAAGTCGCTGGACCAGGCCATGCAGGAGGTGCCCCGCTCCGACGGCGCCGCAGGCGTGGTGCTCGACATCAAGACCGGTCGCGTGATCGCGATGGCCAGCCGGCCGACGTACGACCCCAAGGTCTGGACGGGCGGCATCTCGGAGAAGGACTACCGGTGGCTGCTGTCGGACAAGTCGGGCAAGCCGCTGGTGTCGCGGGCGATCGCCGGCGAGTACGCGCCGGGTTCGACCTTCAAGATCAGCTCGGTGTCGGCGATGATCGCCGATGGGCAGCCCCTGCACGGCACCTACCAGTGCCCGAGCTCCTACAACGTCGAGGGCAGGTCGTACCCGAACGCGGGCGGCATGAGCCTGGGCGCGATCTCGCTGCACGAGGCGCTGGTCAAGTCGTGTGACACCGTGTTCTACCGCGCCGGATATGAGGAGTGGCTGCGCGACGGCGGCAAGACGCCCAAGGCCAAGGTCAAGGAGCCGATGCCGAACATGGCCAAGGCCTACGGCTTCGGCAAGCGCACCGGCATCGACCTGCCCGGCGAGTCCGCGGGCCGCATCCCGACCCGCGCCTGGAAGCTCGACCTGTACAACACGACGAAGTCGGAGATGTGCAAGCGGGCCAAGATCGGCTACCCGGAGATGAAGGACCAGAGCCGGGCGGCGTTCGCCAAGCGGCTGGCCAACGAGAACTGCCTGGAGGGCATGATCTTCCACGCCTACGAGGCGGTCAACCTCTCGATCGGCCAGGGCGACGTGCTGGTCACCCCGCTCCAGCTCGCGCGGGCGTACGCGGCGCTGCTGGGCGACGGCCAGGTGCGCAGCCCGCGTGTCGGCTGGGCGCTGATGCGGCCGGACGGCACCCTTAAGAAGGAGATCCCGGTCCCGGTCGTGGGGCGCCTCCCGGTCAACGACGAGACCCGCACCTACATCCGCAAGGCGCTCAGCGAGGTGCCCTCGGACGGCACGGCCGCCGGCGCGTTCCGCGGGTTCCCGATGAACGTCGTCAAGATCGGCGGCAAGACCGGTACGGCAGAGGTCTACGGCAAGGAGGACACGTCGTGGTTCGCGTCCTTCGCGCCTGCGGACAATCCGCGGCTGGTCACCGTGGTCATGGTGGCGCAGGGCGGCTTCGGCGCCTCGACCGCCGCGCCCGCCGTGCGGCGCATCTGGGAGGGGATCTACGGCCTCGGCAAGGGGAACGACGGCAAGCCGCTCAAGCCGGCGCTTCCGGACGGCAAACCGGCGACGCGGCTGCCGGCCATCAGCCGCGAAACGCAGTGAGGCGGATCTGCCATGACTGAAGCCCTCGGGGTAAGGCGGAGGTCGTTCGCGAGCCGCGTCGTCGGCAGGGGATCGGTCGTCTGGCGGATGGACTGGCTGCTGTTCGGCGCGGTGGTCGCGCTCAGCGCGATCGGCACGCTGCTGGTGTGGTCGGCCACCCGCACGTGGTCGTCGATCGAGCCGACGGGCATGGCCAAGAAGCACGTGCTCAACCTGCTCATCGGCCTGGCCCTCTACAGCGCGATCGCGGTGACCGACTACCGCTGGCTGCGCACGTACGCGCCGGTCCTGTACGGCATCGCCGTCCTCGGGCTGATCCTGGTGATCAGCCCGATGGGTTCGACGGTCAACGGCCACCACTCGTGGATCCTGCTCGGCGGGGGTTTCGCCCTGCAGCCCGCCGAGCTGATGAAGCCGGCGCTGGTGGTGATGCTGGCGCGGCTGCTGGCCCCGGTGTCCGAGAAGGGGAAGACCAAGGACCGGCCGAGGGGCTCCGGTCTCGCGCTGTCGCTGGCGGCGGCGGGCGGGGCGGCGGCGCTGGTCATGCTGCAGCCCGACCTCGGCACCACGATGGTGCTGATGGCGACGACCGGCGCGATCATCGTCTTCGCCGGGATACGCAAGCGCTGGGTGCTGGCCGGGGTGCTGCTCGCGGGCCTCGCGGGGGTGGCGGTGTGGGCGCTGGGGCTGCTCAAGCCCTACCAGGTGGCGCGGTTCACCGCGCTCATCGACCCGTCGAGCGACCCGCGCGGCGTGGGCTACAACAGCACGCAGGCGCTCGTGGCGATCGGGTCGGGCGAGGTGTTCGGCAAGGGCCTGTTCCACGGCGGCCAGACCACGGGTCGCTTCGTGCCCGAGCAGCACACCGACTTCATCTTCACCGTCGCGGGCGAGGAGCTCGGCTTCGTCGGGTCGGTCACCGTGGTGGCCCTGCTCGGCGTGGTGCTGCTGCGCGGCGTGCGGATCGCCCGGATGTGCAACGACCGGTTCAGTGCGCTCGTCTCCGGCGGCATCGTCGCGTGGCTGGGCTTCCAGACCCTCGTCAACGTCGGCATGACGATCGGAATCATGCCGATCACCGGCGTGCCGCTGCCGTTCGTCTCCTACGGCGGCACGGCGACGTTCGCGAACATGACGGCGGTGGCCATCCTGCAGGCGATCCATCTCAGGTCGCGGCCCGGGTGATCCGCGCCGCCCGGTGCCTCGCGCCGGGCGCCGGGACGCCGCGGCCTACGGCGAGCCGGGTCACCGCCCGGTCTCGCCGCGCGGGCGGCCCGATCTGGCACCCCTGCTGAGGACGGAAGATCCGCAGGGGCCACTCTCCGGAGCCGATACCCTGGATACATGTCTGTCGAGTCGTTGTTTCCCCGCCTGGAGCCGCTGCTGCCCAAGGTGCAGAAGCCGATCCAGTACGTCGGGGGCGAGCTGAACTCGACGGTCAAGGACTGGGACGAGGCGACCGTCCGGTGGGCCCTGATGTACCCGGACGCCTACGAGGTCGGCCTGCCCAACCAGGGGGTGCAGATCCTCTACGAGATCCTCAACGAGCTGCCCGAGACGCTGGCGGAGCGCACCTACGCGGTGTGGCCCGACCTCGAGGCGCTCATGCGGTCCGAGGGTGTCCCGCAGTTCACCGTGGACGGTCACCGGCCGGTTCGCGCGTTCGACATCCTCGGGGTGTCGTTCGCCACCGAGCTGGGCTACACCAACCTCCTCACCGCGCTCGACCTGGCGGGGATCCCGCTGGAGGCGGCGGACCGCACCGACGAGGACCCGATCGTTCTGGCGGGCGGCCACGCCGCGTTCAACCCGGAGCCGATCGCCGACTTCCTCGACGCCGCCGTGCTCGGCGACGGCGAGCAGATCGCCATCGCGATCTCCGAGGTGCTGCGCGAGTGGAAGGCCGAGGGCTCGCCCGGCGGCCGCGACGAGCTGCTGCTGCGCCTCGCCTCCACCGGCGGGGTGTACGTCCCGAAGTTCTATGACGTCGAGTACCACCCGGACGGCCGCATCATGCGCGTCGTCCCCAACCGCGACGGCGTGCCGACGCGCGTGTTCAAGCACACGGTCATGGACCTCGACGAGTGGCCCTACCCGAAGAAACCGCTGGTCCCGCTCGCCGAGACCGTGCACGAGCGGTTCAGCGTCGAGATCTTCCGGGGCTGCACCCGGGGCTGCCGCTTCTGCCAGGCGGGGATGATCACCCGTCCGGTGCGGGAGCGGTCGATCACCACGATCGGCGACATGGTCGAGGCGGGGATCAGGGAGTCCGGCTTCAGCGAGGTCGGGCTGCTGTCGCTGTCCAGCGCGGACCACTCCGAGATCGCCGACGTCACCAAGGGCCTCGCCGACCGTTACGAGGGCAGCCAGGTCGGCCTGTCCCTGCCCTCCACCCGGGTCGACGCGTTCAACATCGACCTGGCGAACGAGCTGTCCCGCAACGGCCGCCGTTCCGGTCTCACGTTCGCGCCGGAGGGCGGGTCCGAGCGGATGCGCAAGGTGATCAACAAGATGGTCACCGAGGAGGACCTGATCCGCACGGTCACGACCGCCTACTCCAACGGCTGGCGGCAGGTGAAGCTCTACTTCATGTGCGGGCTCCCGACCGAGGAGGACGAGGACGTCCTCGGCATCGCCGACCTGGCCAAGAAGGTCATCAAGGCGGGCCGCGAGGCGACGGGCTCGCGCGACATCCGCTGCACGGTCTCCATCGGCGGGTTCGTGCCCAAGCCGCACACGCCGTTCCAGTGGGCCGCCCAGTGCGACCACGAGACGGTGGACCGCCGGCTGCGCGCGCTGCGCGACGCCCTGCGCTCCGACAAGGAGTACGGCAGGGCCATCGGCTACCGCTACCACGACGGCAAGCCGTCGATCGTGGAGGGGCTGCTGTCGCGGGGCGACCGCCGGGTGGGCCGGGTCATCCGGGCCGTCTGGGAGGACGGCGGCAGGTTCGACGGATGGAGCGAGCACTTCTCGTTCGAGCGGTGGATGGCCGCGGCCGAGCGCGCCTTCGCCGACGAGCCGGTCGACGTGGACTGGTACACGACGCGCGAGCGGGACGAGCACGAGGTGCTCCCCTGGGACCACCTCGACGCCGGTCTCGACCGCGAGTGGCTGTGGCAGGACTGGCAGGACGCGCTGAACACGGTCGAGGTCGAGGACTGCCGCTGGACGCCCTGCTACGACTGCGGCGTCTGCCCCACGATGGGGACGGAGATCCAGATCGGCCCCACGGGCAGAAAACTGCTGCCACTCACCGTGATCTGACGGTCACGGCCTATCCTGAAAGACGATCGACCGACAGCGGAAGGACGACGGAACTCTGAAACCCGTTCCCGACGGGCCCGCACCCGAACCCACCGTGCAGCGCCTTCGTGTGCGCTACGCCAAGCGGGGCCGCCTGCGTTTCACCAGCCACCGCGACATCTCCCGCGCCGTCGAAAGGGCGGTGCGGCGAGCGGGCATTCCGGTGGCCTACAGCGCCGGCTTCAGCCCTCACCCGAAGATCTCCTACGCCGGCGCCGCCCCCACCGGAGTGGCGAGCGAGGCCGAATACCTGGAGATCGGGGTGAACCGGCCGTGCGACCCGCGGCGGGTTCGCGACGACCTCGACGCCTCGCTGCCGCCGGGGCTCGACGTGCTCGACGTGGTGGAGGCGCGGGACGGGAACCTGGCCGACCGGCTGGAGGGCTCGATGTGGGAGCTGCGGCTCCCCGGAGCCGATCCGGGCGAGGCGGAGCGGGCGGTGAAGGAGTTCCTCTCGGCCGATCTGGTGGAGGTCGAGCGCCTGACCAAGAAGGGAATGCGGCGGTTCGACGCCCGCCAGGCGGTGCGTTCGCTGGCCGTCGTGGGGGAGCCGGGAATTACGGCAGGTCAGGAGACCGTTCAACCGTGTGTCATACTTCGTATGGTTGTTCGGCACGAAACACCTGCCGTCCGGCCCGATGACGTGCTCATGGGTCTGCGTCTCGTGGCAGGCTTCGCGCCGCCGTCACCCGCTGCGGTGACCAGGCTGGCGCAGGGGCCGCTCGACGCGACCGGTGAGCCCGCCGACCCGTTCGCCTTCGACCGGGCAGGCGGAGACCGATAAGACTTGCCGCCGAGGCGCCGACAGGAAGCCCGGCGGACCGCGAGAGACGAGAGCCTTCGCGCGGCGCGGCAACGTGCCCGGAGGCTGACGGGAGAGCGCCCGCATGCTCGACAACGAGCCCACTGACGGGGCTGTGAGCCTTGACAGTGACACGACAACAGAAGAACGCCGGCAGACCGGGGGAGAGGTCGTTTCTTCCGGTCCTTCGGTCGTATCCACGACCCGGCGCCGCCGGTCGGCGAGCCGTCCGGCCGGGCCACCGCCCGAGCCCGACGACCTGCCGCCGCCGGTGACCACCGTGGCCGCGGCCACCATGCCCAAGGCCGTGGAGACCACCGCGCCGAAGAGCGCCCGCGGCACCGAGCCGAAGAGCGCCCGCGGCACCGAGCCGAAGAGCGCCCGCGGCACCGTGCCGAAGAGCGCGGAAACCACCGTGGCCTCCGTGGCCGAGCCCGTGGCGGCTCCCGCGCAGGAGGAGCCTGCCGCGAAGGAGAAGCCCAAGCGGGTGACCCGCCGCCGCACCAAGGCCGCGGAGGAGCCGGTCGCCGAGCAGCCGCCGGTGACCGCGGAGGCCGTGACGGCCCCAATGGAGACGGCCCCGGCGGAGACGCCACCGGCGGCCGCGGAGACCGCCGCGGAGACCGTGCCGGCCACCGCGGAGACGGCGCCTGCCGCGCAGGACGAGCCGCCCGCGCCCACCCGGCGTCGCCGGAGCCGCAAGCGGACCGACGAGACCGAGACGCCCCAGCAGGCCGAAACGGCACAGGCCGAAGCGGCACAGACGGAAACGGCACAGACGGAAACGGCACAGACGGAAACGGCGCAGACCGAAGCGGTGCAGGACGTGCCGGCCGAGCAGCCTGCCACGTCGAGGCGGCGCCGCCGCGTCCGCGCGGAAGAGCCGGAGCCGGAACGATCCAGGGCGATGAGCGCCGCCGAGGCGGAGGTCGACGCCGCGCTGCGGCTCAACCTCCCCGACGAGGAGCCGCTGGACGACGAGCCGCTCGACATCGAGGACGTCGACCTGGAAGAGGCCGACGACGAGGACGGCGATCGCCTGGACGTGGTGGCCGACCCCTTCGGGCTGTCCGCGCAGCAGCCGGCCGTGCCCTCGGTGACCTTCCAGGCGCCGTCGGCGCTGTTCCAGCCGATCTTCCAGGCCCCTGATCCGTACGCGGTGCCCGTGCAGAGGGCGGCGACGCCCCCGGCCGAGCCGGTGCCGGCGGAGGACGAGGAAGCCGAGGCGGAGGAGCCGGAGGAGACCGTCGATTCCGGCGATGACGACTCCGAGGGCGAGGGCGGCACCCGCCGTCGTCGCCGCCGCAGGGGCGGCCGCGGCCGCGGTGCCCGCGCCAGGGACGCCGAGGACGGCGAGGAGCAGGAGAGCGAGGGCGAGGAGCCCCAGGCCGCGTCGGCCGAGGAGGACGACCGCGAGCAGGCGGAGGACGACTCCGAGGGCCAGACCGGCACCCGCCGCCGTCGCCGTCGCCGCCGCCGGGGCACCGAGGACGCCGATCTGACCCCCGACGACCCGCCGAACACCGTCGTCCGCATCCGGGCGCCCCGCGCGACCAGGTCCACCTCCGTGGACGAGGTCCAGGGCGTGCGCGGATCGACCCGGCTGGAGGCCAAGAAGCAGCGCCGCCGTGAGGGCCGCGAGCTGGGCCGCCGCCGTCCCCCGATCATCACCGAGTCGGAGTTCCTGGCCCGGCGCGAGTCGGTCGAGCGGATCATGGTCGTGCGCCGCCAGGGCGGCCGCACCCAGATCGCGGTGCTGGAGGACGGCGTCCTCGTCGAGCACTACGTCGACCGGGAGTCCAGCCAGTCGTACGTCGGCAACGTCTACCTCGGCAAGGTCCAGAACGTGCTGCCCTCGATGGAGGCGGCGTTCGTGGACATCGGCAAGGGCCGCAACGCCGTGCTGTACGCCGGCGAGGTGAACTTCGACACCGCGGGGCTGGAGGGCCAGCCCAAGCGGATCGAGGCGGCACTGAAGTCCGGGCAGTCGGTGCTCGTGCAGGTCACCAAGGACCCGATCGGTCACAAGGGCGCCCGGCTGACCTCGCAGATCAGCCTCCCCGGCCGCTATCTGGTCTATGTGCCGGACGGCTCGATGACCGGGATCAGCCGCAAGCTGCCCGACAAGGAACGGGCCCGGCTCAAGCAGATCCTGCGCAAGGTCATGCCGGAGAACGCGGGCGTGATCGTGCGTACCGCCGCGGAGGGCGCCTCGGAGGAGGAGCTCAGCCGCGACGTCGCCCGGCTGTCGGCCCAGTGGGAGAACATCCAGCGCAAGGCCAAGTCGGCCAGCCCGCCGGAGCTGCTGTCCGGCGAGCCCGACCTGACCATCCGGGTGGTCCGCGACGTCTTCAACGAGGACTTCAGCTCCCTGGTCGTCGAGGGCGACGACGCGTGGACGACGGTGGACGAGTACGTCCGCTACGTCGCCCCGCACCTGGCCGATCGGCTGTCGAAGTGGGAGGGCGAGACCGGCGCGTTCGCCGCCTACCGCATCGACGAGCAGATCGCCAAGGCGATGGAGCGCAAGGTGTGGCTGCCGTCCGGCGGCTCGCTGGTGATCGACAGGACCGAGGCGATGACCGTCGTCGACGTCAACACCGGCAAGTTCACCGGGCAGGGCGGCAACCTCGAGGAGACCGTCACCCGCAACAACCTGGAGGCGGCCGAGGAGATCGTCCGCCAGCTCAGGCTGCGGGACATCGGCGGCATCATCGTGATCGACTTCATCGACATGGTCCTGGAGAGCAACCGCGACCTGGTGCTCCGGCGGCTGCTGGAGTGCCTGGCGCGCGACCGGACCAAGCACCAGGTGGCGGAGGTCACCTCGCTCGGCCTGGTGCAGATGACGCGTAAGCGGGTCGGCCAGGGCCTGCTGGAGGCGTTCTCCACGCCGTGTGACTGCTGCCACGGGCGCGGGATCATCGTGTCGACCGAACCGGTCGAGGCGAAGCCCGAGCCACGTGGCACGCAGGGCAAGATGGCCATCGAAAAGGCGGTGGCCGAGAAGGTGGCGGCGAGCGAGGGCTCCGTCGCCGCGGCGGCGGGCTCGGTGCGCGAGAGCGTCACCGACGCCATCGACGCCGATTCCTCCGACTCCGACGGGGGCGACGGCTCCGCGTCGTCTTCCCGGGGACGGCGACGTTCCCGCAGGAAGACGGCGGAGTAGCGACTTCGTCAACCGGCGGTCCGCTCGGTTCGACCTGGGTACCGGATATCCGGTACCCTAGTCAACCGGTGCGCCTGGTGTCGGCGTGCCTGGCTTCGCGCGCCTGCCCGGATCGCCGGTCGTTTTATCGACAGCAGCTGGATGCGGGGCGCGGCATCTCAGCATTTAGCCAGTAGAAGGGTTCCGCGGTGTACGCGATCGTTCGTTGCGGCGGCAGGCAGCAGAAGGTCTCCGTCGGGGACGTCCTCGAGGTGGACAAGGTCGCCGGCGAGGTTGGGTCCTCGGTGTCGCTGCCGGCGGTGCTCGTCGTCAACGACGGCGATGTCACCACCGACGCCGCCACGCTTTCCCGGTTCCAGGTGACCGCCGAGATCCTCGGCGAGACGAAGGGGCCGAAGATCCGGATTCTGAAGTACAAGAACAAGACCGGATACAAGAAGCGCCAGGGTCACCGCCAGCGGTACACCCAGGTCAAGGTCACCGGCATCAACCCCGGACAGTAGTTTCCCGGGGGACGACCCCCGCTTACCCCCGAAAGGGAGTGAATCATGGCACACAAGAAGGGCGCCTCGTCCACCCGGAACGGTCGTGACTCGAACGCTCAGCGTCTCGGCGTGAAGCGTTTCGGTGGCCAGCTGGTGAACGCCGGCGAGATCATCGTCCGTCAGCGCGGCACGCACTTCCACCCCGGCGACAACGTCGGCCGTGGTGGCGACGACACGCTGTTCGCCCTGGCCACGGGCCGGGTGCAGTTCGGCACCAAGCGCGGTCGCCGCGCGGTGAGCATCGTCCCGGCCGCGGAGTAGATCCGCCCAGGACACCCACAAGCAGCGCGATGAGGCGGATCGAGCATTCGGTCCGCCTCATTCGTTTTTTCATACGGCAGTAAGGGGGAGCGGCTGATGGCCGACTTCGTGGACCACGTCGTCCTGCACATCAAGGCGGGTGACGGGGGCAACGGCTGCGCCTCCATCCACCGGGAGAAGTTCAAGCCGCTCGGCGGGCCCGACGGCGGCAACGGCGGGCGCGGCGGCGACGTCATCCTGGAGGTGGATCCCAACACTTCCACCCTGCTGGAGTATCACCACCGTCCGCACCGCCGCGCGGGCAACGGCAAGCAGGGCATGGGCTCCAACCGGGACGGCGCCAACGGCGAGGACATCGTCCTGCCCGTGCCCAACGGCACGGTCGTGAAGGACGCCAGGACCGGCGAGGTGCTGGTCGACCTCGTCGGCTCCGGCACCCGTTATGTGGCCGCGCAGGGCGGCTTCGGCGGCCTCGGCAACGCCGCGCTCGCCAACGCCAAGCGCAAGGCCCCCGGCTTCGCGCTGCTGGGCGAGCCGGGTGACGAGGCCGAGATCGTGCTCGAACTCAAGACCGTCGCCGACGTGGCGCTGGTCGGGTTCCCCAACGCGGGCAAGTCGTCGCTGATCGCGGCGCTCTCCGCGGCCCGCCCCAAGATCGCCGACTATCCGTTCACCACGCTCATCCCCAACCTGGGCGTGGTGACGGCGGGCGAGACGGTCTTCACGGTCGCCGACGTGCCGGGGCTCATCCCGGGGGCGTCCGAGGGCCGGGGCCTCGGTCACGAGTTCCTGCGGCACGTCGAGCGCTGCTCGACGATCGTGCACGTGCTCGACTGCGCGACGATCGAGCCGGGGCGCGACCCGGTCACCGACTTCGAGGTGATCGAGGCCGAGCTCGCGGCGTACGGCTCGTTGCAGGACCGGCCGCGGCTGGTCGCGCTCAACAAGGTGGACGTCCCCGACGGACGTGACCTGGCCGACATCGTCACGCCCATGCTGGAGGAGCGCGGACTGCGCGTCTTCGAGATCTCCGCGGCCAGCCACGAGGGCCTGCGGCCCCTGGCGTACGCGATGGCGGAGATGGTGGCCGCCGCCCGGGCGCAGGCCCCGGTGGAGGAGCCCACCCGGCTGGTCATCCGGCCCAGGCAGCTCGGCGAGACCGGCTTCGCCGTACGCAGGATCGACGAGAACCGTTTCCAGGTGACCGGTGAGAAGCCCGAGCGGTGGATCCGCCAGACCGACTTCTCCAACGACGAGGCCGTCGGCTATCTGGCCGACCGGCTCGAACGGCTCGGCGTCGAGGAGGAGCTGATCAAGGCCGGTGCGACGGCCGGCGCCGAGGTGATCATCGGCCCGATGGAGGGCGGCTACGTCTTCGACTGGCAGCCGTCGCATGGCACCGGGGCGACCATGGGACCGCGTGGCACCGACGCCAGACTCGGCTGATCGGGGGCCGGAGTGGGAGAGGGCGTGACAGGCAGGGAACGGATCCGCGAGGCCGCGCGGCTGGTGGTCAAGGTGGGGTCGTCGTCGCTGACGACGCCCCGGGGCACGATCGACGTCGACCGGGTGGACGCGCTGGTCGACGTGCTGGCGGCCCGGCGTACGGCCGGCACGCAGATCGTGCTCGTGTCGTCCGGCGCGATCGCCGCCGGGCTGGGGCCGTTGGGACTGCGCGACCGGCCCAGGGACCTGGCCACGCAGCAGGCGGCGGCCTCGGTGGGGCAGGGGGTGCTGGTCGCCCGCTACACCTCGTCGTTCGCCAGGTATGGCCTGCGCGTGGGGCAGGTGCTGCTGACCGCCGACGACATGATGCGCCGGTCGCACCACCGCAACGCGCAGCGGGCGCTGGCCCGGCTGCTCGAGCTGGGCATCATGCCCGTCGTCAACGAGAACGACACGGTGGCCACCGACGAGATCCGGTTCGGCGACAACGACCGGCTGGCCGCGCTGGTCGCCCACCTGATCCACGCCGACGGGCTGGTGCTGCTGTCGGACGTCGACGCGCTGTATGACGGCGACCCCCGCAAGGACGGCGCGACACGCATCGCCGAGGTCCGCGGGCCGGAAGACCTCGAAGGCGTCGAGCTGGGCACCTCCGGCCGGGTCGGCACCGGCGGCATGATCACCAAGGTGGAGGCCGCCCGCATCGCCACCGGGGCGGGTGTCCCGGTCGTGCTCACGGCGGCGGCGCACGCGGCCCAGGCACTCGCCGGGGCCGACATCGGCACGTGCTTCCACCCGGGCGGCCGCCACCCCGGCACCCGGCTGCTGTGGCTCGCCCACGCGACGACCGGCCGGGGCCGCCTCTACCTGGACGCCGGCGCCGTCGAGGCCGTCGTACGGCGGCGCAAGTCGCTGCTGCCGGCCGGTGTGGTGAAGGTCGAGGGCGACTTCGCGGCGGGCGACCCGGTGGACGTGTGCGGGCCGTCCGGCGATCGGGTCGCCCGCGGCCTGGTGAACTACGACGCGGGGGAGATCCCGGAGTTACTCGGCCGATCCACCCGGGAGCTGGCGAACACACTCGGCCCGGAATATCGGCGCGAGCTGATCCACCGGGACGACATGGTCATATTGGAGCCCACAATTCGTGACGGAGCGCGAGGCAATGTCTGAGGCAGAGGAATTCCTGAAGGTCGCACGGGCGGCGAGAGACGCCGCGACGGTGCTCGCGCCGATGCCGCGCGCGCCGAAGGACGCGGCGCTGCGTGCCGTGGCCGACGCCCTGGAGGCCGCCACGGACGAGATCGTCGCGGCCAACGCCGTGGACGTGGACCGGGCCAGGGAGAACGGCACCTCCGAGGCGATGATCGATCGGCTGCGGCTCGACGCCGGCCGGATCGCCGCGATCGCGGCGGCCGTCCGCCAGGTCGCCGACCTGCCCGACCCGGTCGGTGAGGTCGTGCGCGGCAGCACACTGCCCAACGGCCTGGAGCTGCGTCAGGTGCGGGTGCCGCTCGGCGTCATCGGCATCATCTACGAGGGCCGGCCCAACGTGACCGTGGACGCGGCCGCGCTGTGCCTCAAGAGCGGCAACGGCGTGCTGCTGCGCGGGTCGTCCAGCGCGTACTCCTCCAACACGGCGCTGGTGCGGGTCATGCAGGAGGCGCTGGCCGCGACCGAGGTGCCGGCGGACGCCGTGCAGCTCGTGCCGGGGCAGACCCGCGAGTCGGTCAAGCACCTGATGCGCGCCCGCGGGCTGGTCGACGTGCTGATCCCGCGCGGCGGCGCCTCGCTGATCAACAGCGTGGTCGAGGAGTCGACCGTGCCGGTGATCGAGACGGGCGTGGGCAACTGCCACGTGTACGTGGACGCCGACGCCGACATCGACACCGCACTGAAGATCCTGGTGAACGCCAAGGCGCAGCGGCCATCGGTGTGCAACGCGGCCGAGACCGTGCTCGTGCACGCCGCCATCGCCGACGCGTTCGTGCCCAGGGCCCTGACGGCGCTGAAGGACGCGGGCGTGACCGTCCACGGGGACGAGCGGGTGCGGGCCTACGGCGCCGACGTCGTGGCCGCCACCGAGGAGGACTTCACCAGCGAGTACCTTTCGCTCGACATCGCCGCCGCCGTCGTCGACTCGCTGGACGACGCGGTCGCGCACATCCGCAGGTATGGCTCGGCCCACACCGACGCCATCGTGACCCGCTCCCAGCAGGCCGCCCGCAGGTTCGTGGCGACCGTGGACTCGGCGGCGGTCGCCGTGAACGCCTCGACCCGGTTCACCGACGGCGGGGAGTTCGGCTTCGGGGCGGAGATCGGCATCTCCACCCAGAAGCTGCACGCCCGGGGCCCGATGGGACTGCCGGAGCTCACCTCCACCAAGTGGATCTACACCGGCGAGGGCCACGTACGCGTGTGACCGCCGGCCGCGGGTGAGCCGGGGACGCGAGCCGAGGCCCGCGTCCCCGGCCCCGTGGGACCGCAGTGCCGCCTCCACAGTGCCGCGTCTGGGCCGCGTCCGGGCCGCGTCCGTGGCGGCGTCCGTGGCGGCGTCCGTGGCCGCGTCCGTGGCGGCGTCCGTGGCCGCGTCCGTGGCGGCGGGCGCGGCAGGTTTTCGGGCCGGCGGCCCTATCAGCTTCCGGTCTGTCCGCGCCATCGGTTTTATCGCGATCGGACGGCGCGCCTCCGCCTGTTCGGACGGCCGGACCGCTATGGTTGGCGCTCCTATGGCTGGACGTCTCGGGCGGGTCGGCCCCTACGCGCTGCTGGAGCGGCTGGGCCGGGGTGGCATGGGTGAGGTGTACCTCGCCGTCGGCCGCCGGGGCGACCGCGTCGCGCTGAAGATGCTGCGCGACCCCATCGAGAACGATCCCGACGCCCGATTACGGCTCGAACGCGAGGTGCGGGCGCTGCGCCGGGTCGAGAGCCCGTACGTCGCCCAGGTGCTCGACGCCGACCTGTCGGGTGACCGGCCGTACCTCGTCATGGACTACATCGAGGGGGAGAACCTCCTCGACGCCGTACGGCGGCACGGGCCGCTGCCCGAGTCTCGGCTCATCACGCTGGCGCAGGGCCTCGCGTCGGCTCTGGCGATCATCCACGCGGGCGGGATCGTGCATCGCGACGTCAAGCCGGCCAACGTCCTGCTGGGCGAGGACGGGCCGGTGCTGATCGACTTCGGCATCGCCCAGGTGCTCGACGCGACGCGGGTCACGATGACCGGCACGTTCCTCGGCACGCCCGGCTACTGCGCCCCCGAGGTCTTCGCCGAGGAGACCGTGGGGGCGCCCGCCGACGTGCACGGCTGGGCCGCCACGGTGGCGTTCGCCGCCACCGGACGGCCGACCTTCGGCCGGGGCACCGCCGAGTCGCAGATGTACGCGGTGCTGAACGGCAAGGCCGACCTGGTGGGGGTGCCTGCCGCGCTGCTGCCGCTCGTGCGCGCCGCCCTGCACCGCGACCCCGCCCGCCGCCCGACGGCCGCGCTGCTGGCCGACCGGCTGTCGCGGCTCGCACGGGTCGCCGGGGAGTCGTCCCGCGCGCCGGGCGAGCCGTCCGCCGCCGAGACCACCACGCGTACGGCGATGGAGGCGGCACGGGCCCGCGCCGCGTCCGACGCCAAGCCGGGCGCGAAGACGGGCACGAAACCGGACGCGAAGGCGGGGGTCAGGAAGGCGGCCAAACCGGAGGACAAGCCGGTCAGGAAGGGCGCCGAGACCACGGCGCGGGAGCCGGCGACGGCGGCCGAGCGGGCCGCCCGGCGCGGCGGCCCCGCCGCCCGGCCCCGGCGGGTGAAGGCGGCCACGGCACTCGCCACCGCGCCGGAGGGGGCGCCGGAAGGGGCGCTCGGCATCCCGACAGGGAACGCGGCCCTGGTGCTGGTCGCGCTGCTCGCCGTGCCGTGCGTGGTGGTGTCGGTGGTCTATCCGCTCGCGACCTTCGCGATCACGGCGGCCCTCGCGGTGGTGATCAGGGCGGTGTGGACCAGTCACTGGCTCGTACGGCGCCGCAAACCCGGCCGGGCCCGGGCCTGCCTGCGCGCGCTGGCGTTCCCGCTCACGCTGGCCGGTTCGGTGTTGTCGGCCGTCGCGTGGCCGGGGCTGCCCGCGGCCGCGGTGGCGTTCGCGGGGCTGTGGGCGATCTCCGGGGGACGTCTGGAGCCCGAGTGGTGGTCTCGGCCGGTGCCCGTGACGATCGCCGGGATCGCGTTCGGCGTCGTCAGCGGCGCGATCATCGGCCGGGAGATCGAGCGCGCGGGTGCGGCGATTCCCGGCCTGCGGAGGGAGGGCCTGCGCGCGCTCGCCGTCCTGGGCGGGTTCGTCGCGCTCTGCGCCGCCGCCGTCCGCGCCGTGGCGTTCTTCTTCTGACAGCTTCTGACAGCTTCTGACGGCCTTCCGACGACTGTGGAAGGCCCGCCGCGGTGCACACACGGCTCGTCCGGGCGGGCCTACCCGGCGCCCGCCCCGGTGCCTGTCCCTGGAGCCCGGGCTCCGGGCCCGGTCACGGTGGTCAGTTCTCGCGGCGGGCGGAGCGGGTGAAGATGCGCTCGCCGGCGTGGACCGCGCCCTCGGCGACGTCGCGCAACACGCCGATGAACGGGTCCTGCGACTGCGCCCACGACTCGCGGTAGGAGTTGGCCGCCGCCTTGATCTCGTCGGTGAGGCGGGCGTTGGCGTCGTCCTCGCGGCGGGGGTAGGTGCCGGCGATGATCCGGTCGTACTCTCCGCTGCGCCGCCAGCGGTCGAGCTCGGCGACGCGGCTCACCGCGAACGGGTGGGTCGTGCCGAGCATGTTGAGGACCTTGAGCAGGCCGTCGCGCACGTCGCCCGCGGTGTCGTACTCCCTGGCCTGGTCGAGGAACGCCTCGATGTTCATCTCGTGCAGGCGGGAGCCGCCGGCGAGCTTCATGAGCGCCCGCAGCGCGGCGTCGGGGTCCTGCCCGGCGAGCAGGCCGCCGCGGTCGGCGGACATCTCCGCCTTGCGCTGCCACTCCTCCAGGGCGGCGACGATGACCCGCAGGCCGATGTAGCCGAGCGGGATCCAGGCCACCCGGGTGGCCAGGCGGGTCAGGATCGCGAGCATCGTGCCGTAGACGGCGTGGCCCGACAGGATGTGCGAGGTCTCGTGGCCGATGACGAAGCGCAGCTCCTCGTCGTCCATGAGGTCGAGCAGCCCGGTCGAGACGATGATGAACGGCTCGTCGAAACCGATCGCCATCGCGTACGCCTTCGGGTCCTGCTGCACGTAGATCTCGGGGATCCGGTGCAGGTCGAGGATGTAGGCGCTGTCGCGGCCCATGTCGTGCAGGGCGCGAAACTGGGTGTCGGTCGTGCGCACCGCGGAGGCCAGGAACATGAGGCGGAGCCGGCGCTCGCTGAACAGGCCGGACGTCCGCTTGAGCACCGCGTCGAATCCGGACAGCGACCGCATCGCGACGAGGGCGGAACGATCGGCGGGGTGTTCGTAGGCTCGCGAGCTGATGCCGGGCAGCTGCACGCGATTGCGATCGGGAGTGGTCATGTTCCGCATGCTATGTCTCACGGGCCGGACGCGCGCGGGCACAGCGGGGCGCCCGGGCCGTCACGGGAGGGCCGGTTTCCCGGTTGGTCCGGTAGGGGCGTTATCGTCCGTTCCATGCGTAACGGGACGGCGATCCGGCGACTGGGCGTGATGGGCGGGACCTTCGACCCGATCCACCACGGTCACCTGGTGGCGGCCAGCGAGGTGGCCCACCACTTCAACCTGGACGAGGTGGTGTTCGTCCCGACAGGTCAGCCCTGGCAGAAGGCCGAGCAGACCGTGTCCTCGTCCGAGGACCGCTATCTCATGACGGTGATCGCCACCGCGTCGAACCCGCGCTTCTCGGTCAGCCGGGTGGACATCGACCGGCCGGGCCCCACGTACACGATCGACACGCTGCGTGACATCTCCGCCGCGTACGGCCCGGACGTGGAGCTCTACTTCATCACCGGCGCCGACGCGCTCGCGCAGATCCTTAGCTGGCGCGACGCCGACGAGCTGTTCACGATCGCGCACTTCGTCGGCTGCACCCGGCCCGGCCACACGCTCCAGGACCCCGGCCTGCCGGCGGGCAAGGTCAGCCTGATCGAGATCCCGGCGCTGGCGATCTCCTCCTCCGAGTGCCGCGACCGGGTGGCCGCCGGGGAGCCCATCTGGTATCTCGTCCCCGACGGCATCGTGCAGTACATCAACAAGCGGCGCTTGTATCGCGATCCGGAGTCGTGACGGCCCGGCGCGGTCTCCGCCGGGCGTACGCCGCGGCGAGCGCGCCGGCGAACGCCGCGGCCCACAACACCGGGCGGTAGGAGGTCAGGGCGAGGAGCCCGGCGCCGAGCGCCATCCCCACGGCGGTCGGGACGAACAGCACGGTGTTGGCGGTCGCCGAGACGGTGGCCAGCAGGTCGCGGGGTGCGATCCGCTGCACGGCGGTGAGGGCGGCGACCAGCACCCAGGGCAGCCCCAGCCCGGACAGCAGGCTCGCCGCCGCCACGACGGGCGTCGAGGGGAGGGCCCGCAGCGCCACCGAGGCGGCGTACAGGAGCCCTCCGGCGGCGGCCAGCCGCGCCTCGCCGGCCCGGCGCAGCAGCGGCCCCGCGATCATGCCGCCGAGCACCGTGCCGCCGCCCTGGATCGCGGACAGCACGCCGGTGAAGCCGGGCTCCTGGTGCAGGCCGTGATCGACGACGGCGAAGACGAGCGCCCCGTTGACCGCGCCGAGCGCGGGCCCGGCCACGCTTCCTGGACGCCGCCGGGCTGACCGAGCTGGCCGACGTACGGGTCCGGCGCGGAGGCAGGGAGCGCCGCTATCGGGCGGCGGGAGGCACGCCGCTGACCGAGCAGAGGGACGGCTTCCTGCTGCTCGCCGAGGCGCTGGCGCAGTCGCTGCGCGAGCGGGCCGGGCGGCGCCGCGCGGACGAGGAGGGGGTCACGGCCGACGCCGAGCTGTGGGTCGAGCCGGAGCTGTGGCACGACGTCCGCGGCAGGATCCTCGCCGCGATCGTGGACCTGCACGAGGGCGCGGCGGCCCCGCGCACACCGGGGACGATCCGGGTCGGCGCGACGGTCGCCGCCTTTCCCATGACGGAATCCACGGGCACCGAAGGACGTTGAACCCCTGATCCCGGGCATAACACCGGAATGACAGGGTGTGCCGGTAGGGTCTCCCCGGGAAAGCCGGTTGTACGGGGCACGCGGACTGTGCACCCTGGAATGACACTGTGCACCCTGGAAGAACCCGTCAACGGAGGACAGAACCGAATCGTGACAGCATCCGAGAGATCGATCCAGCTCGTGCGCGTGGCGGCCGAGGCAGCCGCGGAGAAGCTGGCCGACGACATCATCGCCTATGACGTGAGCGACCAGCTCGTCATCACCGACGCCTTCCTCCTCTGCTCCGCGTCCAACGACCGGCAGGTGCGCGCGGTCGTCGACGAGATCGAGGAGCGCCTGCGCGTGGAGGCCGACGCCAAACCCGTACGCCGCGAGGGGGAGCGGGAGGGCCGCTGGGTCCTGCTCGACTACCTCGACATCGTGGTGCACGTGCAGCACGAGGAGGACCGCAACTTCTACGCGCTGGAGCGCCTGTGGAAGGACTGCCCGTCCATCGAGCTGCCGGAGAGCGTCAAGCGGGTCGCCGCCCAGCGCGGGCACGGGGCGGCCCGGTGACGAACGCCATCATCGGAGCGGCGCGATGAGCCGTCGCGTCGTCTGCCTGCGGCACGGGCAGACGCTGTGGAACGTGGAGAAGCGCTTCCAGGGGCACACCGACATCGCACTGGACGAGACCGGCATCGCGCAGGCGGCCCGGGCGGCCTCCCTGCTCGCGGCCCTGCGGCCGACCATGCTCGTCTCCTCGGACCTGCGGCGCGCGTACGACACCGCCTCGGCCCTCGGCCGGCTCACCGGCCTCGACGTGTCGGTCGACAAGGACCTGCGCGAGCGCGGCGGCGGCGAGTGGGAGGGCCTGACCCGCGACGAGATCAGGGCGGGCTGGCCGGTCGAATACGAGGCGTGGGAGGCCCCGGGCGGCGAGGACGTGGGGCACGTCGCCGACCGGGTCGCCGACGCGATCGGGCGCTGGGCGGCCCGCCTCGACGACGACGGCCTGCTGGTCGTCGCCTCGCACGGCGCCGCGCTGCGGCTCGGCATCTGCCGGCTGCTCGGGCTGCCGCAGGAACTGTGGTCGGCGCTGGGCGGCCTCGGCAACTGCTCGTGGTCGGTGCTTGAAGAGGGCCGCCGGGGCTGGCGGCTGCTGGAGCACAACGCGGGCACGCTGCCCGAGCCGGTCAGCAGCGACGACAGCCCGGCCGCCACCGCGGACGGCTGAGACGCGTGTGACCGGTGACGATTAGGTAAACGGATGGGCATACCTATATGCTCTCCGAGCGCCGCGCCGGGAACACCCGGAGCGGTGGCAAGGGGCTATAGCGCAGCTGGTAGCGCACTTCCATGGCATGGAAGGGGTCTGGGGTTCGAATCCCCATAGCTCCACCCTTCATCCGGTGAGTTATCCGGCGGGCAGCGGGCTGCGGTGAGCGACGCGTGGCGTGGACCAGGCCGCTTACGGCGCAGATCGGGACCAGCGCCGGATACCGCGGCACGGAGAACGCGAACCACAGCTCGCCCACGACTGCCTCGCCCAGCGCCGCCGGCGAGGCGGCGGCGATCGACGTGCCGAGCGGCGCGCCCGCACCCGTCACCGCCGGCGTCGCATGCAGCGTCTGAGGATCAGAGGCTCTTGAGATAGGCGAGCGACGGCATGAAGAAGTATTCGCCGCCCTTCATGGTCACGGTCTGGGGGACCTGGCGCTGCGGGGCGCTGAGCTTGGTGCTGTTCCACGCCTTCGGGTAGCGCACCTTGACGTCCCGCTTGCCCTGGCCGATCACGGGATCGTGGCCGGTGCCCTCGTCAGGGAAGCCGGGGTTGTCGGCCCAGGTCTGCTGGGTGAACTCGAACTGGCCCTGCAGGCTGGCGTTGAACGCCATGAACAGCAGGCCCACCCCGCCGGTCGGCCGGGCCGCCGGGGGCGCGTCGTCCCACGGCGTGTCGGTGCGCCTGCCGTACGTCTGGCCGCGCCGGGCCATCATCACGCCGAGCGTGCGCTCCAGGCCGCCGTCCCGGGAGTCACGGGGGTTTGCCTTGCGGATGTGCGCGCCGACCGGGCACTTGGCGCCGGGGTCGTCGCGGTAGCTGAAGTCGTTCTGCACAGGGTGGCCCTCGGAGCTGGGCCTGCCGTGCAGCCGCAGCGGCGTGCCGTTGCGGAACCGGCCGACCAGCATCGCGCCCGCGAGCGGCCGGTCGTCTCCCTTCAGGCCGAGCGCGTCGGCGAGGGCCTCCTCGGCCTCGCGGAACGCGCGGACGTTCTGCTCCAGCTTGCGCAGCACGAGGTAGCTGCCGAAGTGGCGGGCCGGGCGGGGAGCGAGGGGATCGGGGACGAGCACGTGGCTCAGCGGGAAGAAGGGATTCCAGTTGGCGCCGGACTCGGCGGCCACCTGGTCGGCGAGGAACAGCGGCTGGCTGCGGCCGTCCACGTAGCCGAAGTGCTCGATGCCCCGCCCCTGCGCGTCGCGCAGGCCCTCGCCCTTCTCCTCGCCGACGATCTTCGCGGTCTTCGGCAGCAGCGCGAGGACACGCTTGCGGGTGGCGGCGACCGGCTCGGGCGCGGCGTCGCCGATCAGCACGATCGCGTGGATCTCCTCCTGGTAGTGCTGCTCCCAGGCGCTCACCGCCGGGTCGTTCAACGTGTCCTTGCGCCGCTTCATCCCCGATTTGAACGCGTTGTCGGTGAATCGGGTGGTCGAGTGGCCCAGTTTCAGATAGCCGATTTTGCTGATGCCGACGCCCACGTACGGCGTGCCGGGTTTCTTCGTGCGGTTGAACGCGCGGACCTCCTCCAGGTGCTTCCTGGCCGATTTCATGAGCGGCGCCAGGGAGCGCAGGAAGCGCCTGCCGTCCGGGCCGTCGCCGAAGTGCACGAGGAGCAGGGACATGCTCTCCCGCACGTGCGCCTGGAGGATGTTCGGCTGCAGGTTGTCGAGCATGACCTTGGTGTCGGCGTCGAGTTTCGCCGAATCCCAGGCGAGCGGTTTGGCGTTGGACAGGTCGACAGGCATGTCGAATCCTTCCCCGTAGTGGAAATGTCGGGCCCCCACCCGATAAGAGCCATCATTCACGGAAAATGTTCTACGTAAAGGGAAATTCGCCAGGCGACGCCGGATACGTACACGGCTCCTGTCTCGCGCGTGCTCGGCCGGGCAGGCCTATTTCGCACCATCGGGGTAGTCGAGCGGTCATGACGAAGAGACGGCCTGTCGGCGTTGAAGAAGAGTTCCTTGTCGTCGATCTCGAGACCCGGCGGCTGACGCCGGTGGCGGAGTCGATGCTGGAGCGGCTGCCGGACGCGGGGTTCGCGGCCGAGCTGCAGCGCTCGGTGGTGGAGACCAACAGCACCCCGATGGAGGACCTGAGCGACGTGCGGGCCGAGATCGTGCGGCTGCGCCAGGGGCTCGTGTCCGCCGGTGAGCCGCTGGGGGTGGGCGTGATCGCCTCCGGCAGCACTCCGATCACCGGCATCGAGGGCTACACGTTCACGCCCGGGGAGCGCTACGAGTACCTGCAGGAGTCCTACCGGTTCCTCGCCCAGGAGCAGCTCATCTGCGGGGCGCAGGTGCACGTGGAGATCGACGACAGGGACGTGGCGGTGCTCGCCGCCCAGCGCGTGGAGGCGTGGCTCCCTCCGCTGCTCGCGCTCAGCGCCAGCTCGCCCTACTGGATGGACGAGGACAGCGGATATGCCAGCAGCCGCGCGCTGACCTGGCAGCGCTGGCCGACCGCGGGCCCGCTCGGGCCGTTCGCCGACGCCGCCGACTATGACAGGACGGCCGATGACCTGGTGGCCTCCGGCGTCATCGAGGACCGCGGCATGGTCTATTTCGACCTGCGGCTCAGCGCCCACGTGCCGACGGTGGAGATGCGCATCTGCGACTCCTGCCCGCTCGCGGACGACGTGGTGCTGCTCGCGGGTCTCTTCCGCGCCCTCATGACGAGGGAGACCGAGGCCGTGGAGCGGGGTGAGCCGCCGGCCGGCGAGCAGCGCCTTGCGCTGCTGCGGGCGGCCAACTGGCGGGCGGCCCGCGACGGGCTGGAGGGCGACCTGCTGTCGCCGGTGACGAGCAGGCCCGAACCGGCCCCGCGGCTCATCACGTGGATGCTGGAGGAGCTGCGGCCGACCCTGGAGGAGCTGGGCGACTGGGAGATCGTCTCGGAGCTCGCCGACGCAGCACTGCGCCGGGGCAGCTCCGCCTCGCGCCAGCGGGGGGCGTACGCGGTCAAGGGGAAGCCCGAGGACGCGGTCGACCTGCTCCTCGCCGAGACCCGACGGCGCTAGGCGGCGCCGGGAGGCCGTGCGGCGGGGCGGGCGCGGGGGCCGATACCCTACTGGCCATGTCTGTGATCCCCGCCCCGAGCGCGGCATGAACGGCGCCTACTCGGGCTGGCTGATCGGCGCCGCCCTGGTGCTCGCACTGGTCAGCGTGATCACCGCCGTACGGAACCGGCCGATGGGGCCGGTGCTGCTGGCCGGGCTCGGGCTGCTCGAACTCGCCGTGCTCGCGCAGGCGGCCTTCGCGCTCGCCGATCTCGGCCACGTGACGGAGAAGGCGACCTTCATCGGCTACCTGCTGGGCACCGTGGTGATCCCGCCCGCCGCCATGTGGTGGGGCCGGGCGGAGCGCACCCGCTGGGGCCCCGGGGTCATCACCGTGGCCGCCTTCACCGTCGCCGTCATGACCGGGCGGCTGCTGCAGATCTGGAACGCGGGCGCATGAGTGCTCATTCCGGGCAGGACCGGGGCGGCGAGGCCGTGCGCTCCGGGCCGGGACGCGTGCTCGTCGCCGTTTACGGCATCTTCGCGCTGGCCGCGACCTCACGCGCCGCCGTGCAGATCGCCACGAGATTCGCCGAGGCGCCGCTGGCGTACGTGCTGTCGGCGTTCGCCGGGGTGGTCTACATCGTGCTCACGGTGGCGCTGGCCCGCGGCGCACGGCGCGTCGCGGTCGCCGCCTGCGTGGTCGAGCTGGCCGGGGTGCTGGTCGTCGGCACGCTGAGCCTGGCCGACTCCGCCGCGTTTCCGCAGGCCACCGTGTGGTCCGGGTACGGCAGTGGCTACGGCTTCGTGCCGCTCGCGCTGCCCGTGATCGGCCTGCTGTGGCTGCTGCGCGGCGTGCGGCGTTCGTAGAACTTCTCCCAGGCTGGAACAAATGAGAGCGATGAGGGCTTTGGTATGGTGTCAATCGTAGGATGACCGGATGAGGGGAGATGTTGCGGCGATGAGTGCCGTCGTGACGCGGAGGGGCGTGCTCGTAGCACCGTTGCGAGCACACGGCGGATCGATGGCGTGGCTGATCGCCGGGGGCATCGCCCTCGCCGCGTTGAACCTGCGTACCGCGGTGACCAGCGTGGGGACCGTGCTCGACCAGGTGAGCGCGGGGCTGGGCCTGTCGGCGGCGATGACCGGGCTGCTCACCACCCTGCCGGTGATGAGCTTCGCCCTGTTCGGCGCGCTGACGCCGGCCATGTCGCGCAGGATGGGGGAGCAGCGGCTGCTGCTCGGGGCGATCGTCCTGCTCGCGGCGGGCCAGGCCGCGCGCGCCCTCGCCGACTCCGCCGTGCCGTTCATGGCGGCCAGCGCCGTCGCGCTGGCGGGCGGCGCGGTCGGCAACGTCGTCATCCCCGCGCTGATCAAGAGGCACTTCCCCCGGCGGGCGGGGGCGATGACCACCGTCTACTCGACGGCCCTCGCGGCCGGGACGATGGTCGCCGCCGCCGCGACCGTTCCCGTGCAGCAGGCCGCGGGAGGCAACTGGCACGTGGCACTCGGGGTGTGGGCGGCTCTGGCCGCCGTGGCCGCGATTCCGTGGCTCGCGCTCAGGCGCGGTGAGCCGGAGCGGCGCGACACATCCGTGAGGGCCGGAGCCGACGGCCTCCTGCGCAGCAGGCTCGCCTGGGCCGTGGCCGGATATTTCGGCTCGCAGTCGCTCATCGCGTACGTGATGTTCGGCTGGCTGCCCCTGCTGCTGCGGGACAACGGCTACACCGCCGGGGAGGCCGGCCTGGTCCTCGCCGTGTTCACCGGGCTCGGGATCCCCGTCTCCATGGCGGTGCCCGCCCTGGCGACCCGGTTGTCCGGCCAGCGCCCGCTGGTGATCGCCTTCTCGGTCCTGTACGCGGCCGGCTTCGCGGGCCTGCTCACCGGGCACGCGCTGTGGGCGTGGTCGATCCTCGTGGCCGTCGGCGGGGGCACCTTCCCGCTCGCGCTGGCGATGCTGGCCATGCGGACCCGCACGCCGGCGGGCACCGCCGCGCTGTCGGCCTTCGGGCAGAGCGCCGGATATCTCATCGCCGGCGCGGGACCGATCACGTTCGGCCTGCTCCACCAGGTGAGCGGCGGGTGGGCGCTGCCGTTCGTGCTGCTGTTCGCGGCGCTCGCCGTACAGGTGGTGACCGGCTGGTACGCGGCGGCCGACCGCACCCTCGAAGACGAGACCCCGCCCGTGCCCGCCGGGGGCCGGGACGACCACGTCTCGCGGGGCGTGCGCGACCTGGTCACGGGACAGGCGCGCCGGCCGGCCGGCAAGGCGCGGCACGCGCAGACGGGTGACGGGGGCAAGGCGGCCCGGCCGCGCCTGGCCCGCCCGGCCGGGCGGCACGAGGGGCGCCGCAGGTCGCCCTGCCCCTGAGGCCGCCGGGTTTACCTCCATCTCTCAGGGCAGGCGTAGTGCGGCAACCCACGAGAGAAGGAGAAGGCATGAGCTCGATCGAGCAGTCAGTCGACGTGAATGTCCCGATCCGCACGGCGTACAACCAGTGGACGCAGTTCGAGAGCTTCCCGGAGTTCATGGAGGGCGTGGAGTCGGTCAAGCAGATCGGCGACACGCGCACCGACTGGGTCGTCGAGATCGCGGGCGTCCGCCGCGAGTTCGAGGCGGAGATCACCGAGCAGCACCCCGACGAGAGGGTGGCCTGGCGCTCGGTGGACACGCCGCGGCAGGCCGGCGTCGTGACCTTCCACCGGATCGGCGGCGACACGACGCGCGTCACGCTGCAGATGGAGTACGACCCCGAGGGCTTCCTGGAGAAGGCGGCCGACGCCCTGCAGATCGTCCGCATGCGGGTCAAGGGCGACCTGGAGCGTTTCAAGACGTTCATCGAGACGCGCGGCGGCGAGACCGGCGGCTGGCGCGGCGAGGTCCCCGGCCCGCACCAGCAGGACGACACGGGCCGCGCTCCCGGCGCCGGCGGCACGGGTTATGACATCGGCGAGCCGATGCCGCCCCGCACCGTGAACCCCGAGTATCCGCGCGAGACGCCGCTGCCGCCGCCCGGCACCGGCCCGGTCCCGCCCGCTCCCGGCACGGGCCCCGCTCCCGGCACCGGTCCGGTGCCGCCGCGGGACACGCCCGGTCCGGTGATCTGATCCGATGCAGTCAGGCCCGTCTCCCGAAAGGAGACGGGCCTGTTATTTCCGAGAAATCGGAAATTTATTTTGTCCTGATATGATGGACGGGATGTATTGTAGCCTCACGGGCGTATCCGGCAATCTCAACGAAAGGCATATCGCCCGTGTGTTACGAGCCCGACGCCGTGCCGCCCGTCTGCGGTTCTCCGATCACGACCGTCACGTCCGAACGCATCGTGCTGACCTCGGCCGACGGCGCGAACTTCGCGGCCTTCCTGTCCCGTCCCGGCCGGGTGTCCGGCTCCGCGGTGCTCGTCCTGCCGGACAATCGCGGTTTGTCGGGGTTCTACGAGCGCCTCACCGAACGGCTCGCCGAGCAGGGCCACACCGCGCTCGCCATCGACTATTTCGGGCGTACGGCCGGGACCGATCCGAGGCCCGATGACTTCCCCTTCATGGAGCACCTGGGCAAGGCGCACCGGGACGGGCTGTTCGCCGACATCGCCGCCGGCGCCGCGCACCTGCGGGCCGAAGGAGGTGAGGACGTGGTGTCCCTCGGCTTCTGCTTCGGCGGGAGGCTCGCGTTCATGACGGCCAGGCCCGCCTTCGGATTCGCCGGGGTGATCGGTCTCTACGGATATCCGGACGTGCTCTTCGGCAACCCCGGCCCCACCCAGACGGCGGGCGAGCTGCGCGGGCCGATCCTGGGCCTGTTCGGCGGCGCGGACGAGGGCATCTCCGCCGAGGTGGTGAGCGCGTTCGATGAGGCGCTGGAGGGCGCCGGGGTGGCGCACGAGTTCGTCACCTATCCGGGAGCGCCGCACAGCTTCTTCGAGCTGGGCCGCCCGGAGCTCGCGGAGACCTGCGCCGACGCCTGGTCGCGCATCCTCGGCTTCGTGAAGCGGACAGCCCGAGGCGACCTGACCTCGCCTCGGGCTGCCACGATGTAAGACTAAGCCTTCCGCATCCCGTCACGCGCACCGGCACCCCCGAAAGTGCCCAAATGGTGATGCGGACGGCCGTGCGGACACGTTACGGTGCCCGCGTGACATTGATCGTCTCTCCCCCCCCCGCCCGCTAGCGGGCGGCACCATCCGGTGAGCCGGGCCTGGGCGGCCCGGCCGGTGGCCCCTGCCCGCCTGCGGGAATCGGGCCCACCTCACTGGAGAGACGTCGATGAACCATGCTGCAGCCCTGTCCGTACGGCAGGGCCTTGTCTACGTGTCCACCGCCGCGGTCGCCTGGGGAACCGGGGGAGCGGCGGGGGCGCTGCTGCACGGTGCGGGACAGCTGAGTCCCGTCGCCGTGTCGTTCTGGCGCTTCGCCTGCGGCGCGGTGCTCCTGCTCGCCGTCGCCCGCAGCCGGCCCTCCTGGCGGGTGGTGCTGCTCGTCGGCCCGGCGATGGCGGTGTGCCAGGCGGCCTACTTCGCGGCCATCGCCGAGGCCGGTGTCGCGGTCGCCACCATGATCACGATGGGCGCGGCTCCGCTCCTGGTGGCGGCCGGCGGCCGGATCTTCCTGGGCGAACGGCTGGGCCGCACCGGCCTCGGGTGCGCCGCGCTCGCCGTCGCGGGTCTCGCCATGCTCACGGGCGGCGCGCAGACCGTCACCCCGGCCGGAGCCGGCTACTCGCTGCTGTCTGCGGCGGCCTACTCCTGCGTCACCCTCACGACCCGCCGGATGCCCGCCGACGGCGTGGCAGTGTGGGGGTTCGCCGGGGGCGCGGCCTGCCTGCTGCCGCTCGCCGCGTCAGGGGGGCTGCTGCCCGCCGGGCACACCGTGACCAGCATGGTGACCAGCGTGCTGCTGCTCGGCTATCTGGCGGCCGTGCCGACGGCCCTCGCGTACGGGCTGTTCTTCGCGGGGCTGCGCGTCGTCGGCGGCACCACGGCGGCGGTCCTCTCCCTGCTCGAACCACTCGTCGCCGCCGTCATCGGCATCGTGCTGCTGGGGGAGAGGATGTCCACCGTACAGGTGGGCGGGGCGATGGTGCTCCTGTGCGCCCTCGCCTGGCTCGCCAGGGGGGAACTTCGTGACGCTCCGCACCAACACAAGGGGAGCGGGAGCTGTTAGCGATACCATGAGCTGGGCACGTGCGCACACGTGGTCGCCAGGCGGAACGTTCCTCACCGGGCTCGTGACGCACAGTGATCACCGTTGTGGTGGCGCGGCCCGCTGTTATCGCAATCACTCAGGAAACCTGACCAGAATGAGCGGGGCGCGGCGGATGACGAAGGTCCGGCCTGGAGAGAGCCCGACCGAACGCCCGAAGGCGGCGGTCATGGAGGACGTCGCGGAGCTGGCAGGAGTGTCGGCGATGACGGTGTCGAGAGTGCTGAACGCTCCGGAGAAGGTGCGCCCGGAGACCCGGGCGCGCGTCCTCGCGGCGGTCCGCGAGCTCGACTACCGGCCCAACTCGGCGGCGCGGGTCCTCGTGACCGGCCGCTCGGGTGTGCTGGGGGTCGTCTGCTTCGACACCACCCTGTACGGCCCGGCCTCCACGCTCTTCGGCATCGAGCAGGCGGCAAGGGACAGCGACTACCTGGTCAGCATCGCCAGCCTGCCCGCGCTCAACCGAAGCTGGATCACCCGGGGCATCGACCGCCTGCGGTCCCAGTCCGTGGACGGCGTCATCGTCGTCGCGCCGCACGAGTCGGCCGCCGAGGGGCTGCGCCACCTTCCCCAGGGGCTCCCGGTGGTCGACGTCGGCGGCGGAACGGACCTGCCGGTGCCGGTGCCGGTCGCGGCGGTGGACCAGTACGCCGGTGCCGCCCGCGCCACCCGCCATCTGCTCAGTCTGGGTCACCGCACGGTCTGGCACCTGTCGGGCCCGCCCAACTGGATCGACGCGAACGGCCGGGTGGCAGGCTGGCGGTCGGCGCTGGAGGCGGAGGGCAGGGAGGTGCCCGAGCCGCTGGTCGGCGACTGGACCGCCCACTCCGGCTACGAGATCGGCAAGCGGCTCGCCCGTGAGCCCGAGGTGACGGCGGTCTTCGTGGCCAACGACCACATGGCGATGGGCGTGCTGCGGGCCCTGCGGGAGGCGGGCAGGCGGGTCCCCGACGACGTGAGCGTCGTCGGGTTCGACGACGTCCCCGAGGCGGCCTACTTCTGGCCGCCGCTGACCACCGTGCGGCAGAACTTCGGCGAGGTCGGCCGGCAGGCGTTCCAGCTCCTGCTGGACCGCATCGCCGGGGTGGAGGGCGAGGCGCGGCGCATGGTGGAGCCCGAGCTCGTGGTGCGGGAGAGCACCGGCGTCAGGCCCTGAAGGAGGCCGCCGCGCCGGCCGCGATCGGCGTGCCGTTCCGCGCGGACAGTGCGGACAGCGCGAACAGGCCGACCTGCTCGACATCCGGCGCGGCGGTGACCCTGGACGCCTGGACCCAGGACGACGGCGCTGACGACGCCGCTCACGATGGCCGCCGATAAGGCCGGTGGCCAGGCCTTTCTGCTCATTCGAGGGGCACTCCGGGTGCTGTTAACGTTCTCATTACGAGATGGTTGCAAAGTGAGCGCTAACAACGGGGATTCGGCCATCAGTTAAGGGCTATGCGACATGTCCGTCAATAGCGTGTTACCAGGATGTGTCGGTGTGACCGGACCGTAATCCCTCATCGCCTTGACGGAGGGTCGTGTTAACGCTCACAGTCTTCCCAAGCAGTTGAGAGGAGCACCAGTGGGACCCAACGTCGACCGTCGCCCGCCCGTCATGGCCGACGTGGCCAGGCTGGCCGGAGTGTCGCATCAGACGGTCTCGCGGGTGCTCAACGACCATCCGAACGTCCGCGCCGAGACCCGCACCCGGGTCATGCGGGCCATCGACCAGCTCGGTTATCGTCGCAACCTCGTCGCCCGGGCCCTGGTCACCAAGCACTCGCGCACGCTGGGCGTGGTCAGCTTCGACACGACGCTGTACGGCCCGGCGAGCACGGTATACGGAATCGAGCAGGCGGCACGGGACGCCGGTTACTTCGTCAGCATCGTGAGCCTTCGGACCATCGACAGGGCCGGGGTCAACGACGCGATCGGCTACCTCGCCGAGCAAGGTGTGGACGGCATCGTCGTCGTCGCCCCGCAGCGGTCGGCGGCGCGGGCGCTCGACGACCTGCCGGCGGGCATGCCCGCCGTGGCCGTCGAGGGCTGGCATCAGGGCGAGGTCTCCGTGGTGAGCGTCGACCAGGTGGAGGGCGCCAGGCTGGCGACCTCGCACCTGCTCGACCTCGGGCACGAGACCGTCTGGCATGTCAGCGGCCCGGCGGACTGGCTGGAGGCCGAGGGGCGCATCGAGGGCTGGCGCGCGGTTCTGACCGCCGCGGGGCGGCCCATTCCCGGCATGCTGACCGGCGACTGGAGCCCGCGTTCGGGCTACCGGGCCGGCAAGGAGCTCGCCGCGATGGCCGGCGACGTCACCGCGGTGTTCGTCGCCAATGACCAGATGGCACTCGGCCTTCTGCGCGCGTTCACGGAGGAGGGGGTGAAGGTACCCGAGCAGATCAGCATCGTGGGCTTCGACGACATCCCTGAGTCGGAGTTCTTCTCCCCGCCGCTCACCACCATCCGACAGGACTTCGGGGCCGTAGGCAGGCGCAGCATCGACGTGCTGCTCCGGCAGATCGAGTCGGGCGAGGCGCTGCCCCACGAGCGTCTCGTCGTGCCTCCCCAGTTCGTGCTCAGGGGAAGCACGGCCGCGCGCTAGCCGTACGGAAACACATTGGATGAGCAGCGCTGCGCCCAAGGTGTTAGCGCTAACTTTAGAAAGGATCCCCCCCAAGTGTTGAAGAGGTTCTCGGCACTGATCCTGGCCGGTGCCACGGCCCTGACGATGGCCGGTTGCAGCAGCAGCGACGGCGGCGACTCGTCCGTCGGCGGCGGCGCCGACGACGGCAAGCTCGTGATGGGCTTCGCCCAGGTCGGCGCGGAAAGCGGTTGGCGCACCGCCAACACCAAGGACATCCAGGAGGCCGCGAAGGCCGCCGGAGTCGAGCTGAAGTTCTCCGACGCGCAGCAGAAGCAGGAGAACCAGATCAAGGCGATCCGGTCCTACATCCAGCAGAAGGTCGACGTGATCGCCTTCTCGCCGGTCGTCGAGTCGGGCTGGGACACCGTGCTCAAGGAGGCCCAGAACGCGAAGATCCCGGTCATCCTCACCGACCGGGCCGTGGACTCCAAGGACACCAGCCTGTACAAGACCTTCCTCGGCTCCGACTTCGTCGAGGAGGGCAAGAAGGCCGGTCAGTGGCTGGTCGACCAGTACAAGGACAGCAAGGACGACGTGAACATCGTCCAGCTTGAGGGCACCACCGGCTCCGCGCCCGCCAACGACCGCAAGTCCGGGTTCCAGGAGGTCATCTCCGCCGATCCGAAGTTCAAGATCATCGCTTCGCAGAGCGGCGACTTCACCCGCGCCAAGGGCAAGGAGGTCATGGAGGCCTTCCTGAAGTCCAACCCCGACATCGACGTGCTGTACGCGCACAACGACGACATGGGCCTCGGCGCCATCGAGGCGATCGAGGGCGCGGGCAAGGTCCCGGGCAAGGACATCAAGATCATCACTGTCGACGCGGTGCACGACGGCATGCAGGCCCTCGCCGACGGCAAGATCAACTTCATCGTCGAGTGCTCCCCGCTGCTCGGCACCCAGCTGATGGACCTCGCCAAGAAGGTCGTCGCCGGCGAGCAGGTGCCCCAGCGGGTGGTCACCGAGGAGACCACCTTCACCCAGGAGCAGGCCGCGGAGGCTCTGCCCAACCGTAAGTACTGATCGGGTTCCGGGCCGCCCCGCCACCGGGGCGGCCCGCCCCACGACGAGGCGAGGATCGAGAGACAGAGGAAGGGGCGCCGCATGGCCGCACCCGCGCCGATCCTGCGGATGAGCGGGATCGGCAAGCAGTTCCCCGGCGTGAAGGCACTGGACGGCGTCGACTTCCGGCTGCTTCCGGGCGAAGTCCACGCGCTGATGGGAGAGAACGGCGCCGGCAAGTCCACCTTGATCAAGGTGCTTACCGGCGTCTACGACATCGACGCGGGCGAGATCGAGCTGGAGGGCCGGCCGGTCGCCTTCTCCAGCCCTCTCGCCGCGCAGCAGGCGGGCATCAGCACCGTCTATCAGGAGGTCAACCTCTGCGCGAACCTGTCGGTGGCGGAGAACATCTTCATCGGCCGTGAGCCCCGCCGCTTCGGCCGCATCCAGTGGAAGGCGATGCGCCGCCGGGCCGAGGAGATCCTCGCCCGGCTCGAGCTCGATCTCGACGTGTCGGCGCCCCTGTCGTCGTATTCGCTGGCGATCCAGCAGATGGTCGCGATCGCGCGGGCCGTCGACATCGACGCGAAGGTGCTCATCCTCGACGAGCCCACCTCCAGCCTCGACGCGGGCGAGGTCGCCCAGCTCTTCCGGGTGATGCGCAGGCTCAAGGAGCAGGGCATCGCGATCCTGTTCGTCTCGCACTTCCTCGACCAGATCTACGAGATCTCCGACCGGATGACGGTGCTGCGCAACGGGACGCTCGTGGGGGAGTACCTCACCAGCGAGCTGAGCCAGGTCGAGCTGATCGGCAAGATGATCGGCCGGGAGCTGGCCGACCTGGAGAAGCTGGAGGAGCGCCCGCCGGCCCGCGAGGGCGCCCCGCTGGTCGAGGCCGAGAAGCTGGGCCGCACCGGCGCCATCCAGCCGTTCACACTGACCATCCACGAGGGCGAGGTCGTCGGCCTCGCCGGGCTGCTCGGCTCGGGCCGTACGGAGATCGCCCGGCTGCTGTTCGGGGCCGACCACGCGGGCACGGGCTCTTTGAAGATCGACGGTGAGCCGGTCAACCTGCGTACGCCGCGATCCGCGGTCTCCCGGAAGCTGGCCTTCTGCTCGGAGAACCGGCGGGCCGAGGGGCTGATCCCCGACCTGACGGTGCGGGAGAACCTCGTCCTCGCCCTGCAGGCCTCCCGCGGCTGGACCCGGCCGATCCCGCGGCGCAGGCAGGACGAGCTGGTCGACAAGTACATCGCCGCGCTGAACATCCGCCCGGCCAACCCCGACCAGCTCATCAAGAACCTCAGCGGCGGCAACCAGCAGAAGGTGCTGCTGGCCCGCTGGCTCATCCTGGAGCCCCGCCTGCTCATCCTCGACGAGCCCACGCGCGGCATCGACGTCGGCGCCAAGGCCGAGATCCAGCGCCTGGTCGCCGAGCTGTCGGACGGCGGGATGGCCGTGCTGTTCATCTCCGCCGAGCTGGAGGAGGTGCTGCGGCTCAGCCACAGGGTCGGCGTGCTGCGCGACCGCCGGCTGGTCGCCGAGCTGGACAACGACGAGGGCCTGACCACCGACACTCTGACGGAGACGATCGCGAGCGGAGCCCGATCATGAGCCGGATCCTCAAGCACCGCCTGTTCTGGCCCGTGGTCGTCCTGGTCGCGCTGCTGGCGCTGAACCTCTTCTTCACCGACGGCTTCTTCAAGATCGAGATGAAGGAGGGGCACCTCTACGGCAGCCTCATCGACATCTTCCGGTTCGGCGCGCCTTTGATTCTGGTGTCGCTCGGCATGACGCTGGTCATCGCCACCAGCGGCATCGACCTGTCGGTCGGCTCGGTCGTGGCGATCGCCGGCGCGCTGGCCTGCCTGCGCATCAGCGGCCTGTCCGACCAGAACTCGGTGAGCGGTGTGCTCGGGGCCGTGGGCCTCGCGCTGGTGCTGTCGGTGGTCCTCGGCGCGTGGAACGGCTTCCTGGTCGCCGGCATCGGCATCCAGCCGATCATCGCGACGCTGATCCTGATGGTCGCCGGGCGCGGCCTGGCCCAGCTCATCACCGACGGCCAGATCACCACCGTCAACAGCTCGCCGTACAAGCTGATCGGTGGCGGCTACTGGCTGACGCTGCCGTTCGGGATCATCGTCGTGGCGGTCGTGCTCGCCCTCACCGCGTTCCTCACCCGGCGCCTGGCGCTCGGCCTGCTCATCGAGTCGGTCGGCGGCAACGCCGAGGCGAGCCGCCTGGCCGGCATCAGCGCCCGCGGCGTGCTCATGACGGTGTACGCGTTCTGCGGGCTGTGCGCCGGCATCGCGGGCCTGATGATCAGCTCGAACGTCTCCAGCGCCGACGGCAACAACGCCGGTCTGTGGATCGAGCTGGACGCGATCCTCGCCGTCGTCATCGGCGGCACCCCGCTGTCCGGCGGCCGGTTCTCGCTCAGCGGCACGGTGCTGGGCGCCCTCATCATCCAGACGCTGACCACCACGATCTACTCGATCGGCGTTCCGCCGGAGACGACGCTGCTGTTCAAGGCGCTCGTGGTGACGATCGTCTGCCTGATCCAGTCCCCGGCCTTCCGCACGAAGGTGTTCCACCGCCGCAGACGCCCGGTCACGGCGTCCCCGGCGCCCGAAGAGAAGGTGAGGGTCACGGCGTGACGGGCATCACCGGTCTGCTGGACCGCCGCCGTGCGATCCCGCAGAAGTACATCCCGGTCCTGGTGACCGCGGGCCTGTTCGTGGCCATGTTCGTGGCGGGCGGCATCCGCTACCAGAACTTCGCCACCGGGCAGATCATCCTCAACGTCTTCATCGACAACGCGTTCCTGCTGGTCGTCGCGGTCGGCATGACGTTCGTGATCCTCACCGGCGGCATCGACCTGTCGGTCGGCTCGGTGGTCGCGCTGGCCACGATGCTGAGCGCCAGCCTGCTCAAGGACGGCTGGCCGGCGTACGCGGTCATGGTGCTGGTGCTGGTGATCGGCGCGGTGCTGGGCCTGGCGATGGGCGCGATCATCCACTATTTCGAGATCCAGCCGTTCATCGTCACGCTGGCCGGGATGTTCCTCGCCCGCGGCCTGTGCTACACGATCAGCACAGAGTCGATCCCGATCGACAACCCGACGTTCACCGACATCGCCCAGTCGCGGATCAACCTCGGCGGCGACCTGTCGGTCTCCCCGAGCGCGGTGATCGCGGTGGTGGTCGTGCTGATCGGGGCGTACGTGCTGCACTACACGCGGCTCGGCCGCAACGTCTACGCGACCGGCGGCAGCGAGCAGTCGGCCCTGCTCATGGGTCTGCCCGTGGCCCGTACGAAGATCGCGGTGTACACGATCAGCGGGTTCTGCTCGGCGCTCGGCGGCCTGCTGTTCGCCTTCTACTCACTGTCGGGCTACGGCCTGAGCGCCGTGGGCATGGAGCTGGACGCGATCGCGGCGGTCGTCATCGGCGGCACGCTGCTGACCGGCGGGAGCGGCTTCCTCTTCGGCACCGTGCTCGGTGTGCTCGTGCTGGGACTGATCCAGACGATCATCAGCTTCGAGGGCACGCTCAGCTCCTGGTGGACCAAGATTTTTATCGGTTTGCTGCTCTTTGTCTTTATCCTCCTGCAGCGCGTATTTTCAGGTGGCTCACGCCGCAGAGTTCCCTGATGTGCGGAAAGTCCTATCCTTCAATCGGCCGCACACCGGTGTGCGGCGACCCCCAAGGAGATCTACATGAGGTTGCTACGAATCGGGGGCGTGGTGTCCGCCATCGCGCTCGCCGCGACCATGACCGCCTGCGGCTCCAGCCAGAAGACGGTGGACACGGAGGCGTCCGCGTCCTCCGGGGCCGGCAACGCCGGGGCCCTGATCGGCGTCACCATGCCGACGAAGTCGTCGGAGCGCTGGATCCACGACGGCGACAACGTCAAGCAGCAGCTTGAGGCCCTGGGCTACCAGGTGGACCTCCAGTACGCCGAGAACGACATCCCCACCCAGGTCAACCAGATCGAGAACCAGATCACCAAGGGCGCCAAGCTCCTGATCATCGCCTCGATCGACGGCACCGCGCTCACCTCGCAGCTGCAGGAGGCCGCGGACAACAAGATCCCGGTCATCGCCTACGACCGGCTCATCCGCAACAGCCCGAACGTCGACTACTACGCCACCTTCGACAACTTCAAGGTCGGCGTGCAGCAGGCGAACTCGCTGCTCAAGGGCCTCGGCGTCGACGCCGGCAAGAAGGGCCCGTTCAACGTCGAGCTGTTCGGCGGCTCGCCCGACGACAACAACGCCACCTTCTTCTGGAACGGCGCGATGTCGGTGCTCCAGCCGAAGATCGACGACGGCACGCTGAAGGTCAAGAGCGGCCAGACGGACTTCAAGCAGGCCGCCATCCTGCGGTGGGACCCCGCCACGGCGCAGAAGCGCATGGAGGACATCCTCACCAAGACCTACACCGGCGGCACCAAGGTCGACGGCGTGCTGTCGCCGTACGACGGTCTTTCGATCGGCATCCTGTCGGCGCTCAAGAGCTCCGGCTACGGCACCAGCGGCCAGCCGTACCCGGTCGTGACCGGCCAGGACGCCGAACTCGCCTCGGTCAAGTCGATCATCGCCGGTGAGCAGTACTCCACCATCTTCAAGGACACCCGCAAGCTCGCGGAGCAGACCGTGAAGATGGCCGACGCGGTGCTGAAGGGCCAGCAGCCCGAGGTGAACAACACCACGGACTACAACAACGGCAACAAGGTCGTTCCGTCGTACCTGCTCGACCCGGTGGTCGTCGACAAGGACAACTACAAGGACGTCATCATCGGCAGCGGCTACTACACAGAGGACCAGCTCAAGTAGGGATCGGGGCCCGGGGAGCAGTCCCCGGGCCCTCCCTGAGCGGGGGGCACATGACCGAGCACATCTTGCGGATGAGCGGGATCACCAAGACGTTTCCCGGGGTGAAGGCGCTGCAGGACGTCAATCTGGCGGTGCGGCGGGGAGAGATCCACGCGATCTGCGGCGAGAACGGCGCCGGCAAGTCGACGCTGATGAAGGTGCTGTCCGGGGTCTATCCCCACGGCCAGTACGACGGCGAGATCACCTTCGAGGGCAAGCGTTGCGAGTTCGGCGGCATCCGCGACAGCGAGCACGCCGGAATCGTCATCATCCACCAGGAGCTGGCGCTGTGCCCGCAGTTGTCGATCGCGGAGAACATCTACCTCGGCAACGAGCGGGCCACACGCGGCTTCATCGACTGGAACCGCACCAACTACGAAGCAGGCGAGCTGCTGAAACGGGTCGGCCTGCGGGAGAACCCGACCACGACCGTCTCCGACATCGGCGTGGGCAAGCAGCAGCTCGTGGAGATCGCCAAGGCGCTGTCGAAGGAGGTGAAGCTCCTCATCCTCGACGAGCCGACCGCGGCGCTCAACGACGAGGACTCGGCCCACCTGCTCGACCTGCTGCGCGGGCTCAGGGACGAGGGCATCACCTGCGTGATCATCTCGCACAAGCTCAACGAGGTGATCGCGATCGCCGACTCCGTCACGATCCTCCGGGACGGGCGCACGATCGAGACGCTCGACATGGCCTCGGGCGACGTGACCGAAGACCGCATCATCTCGGGGATGGTCGGCCGCGCCCTCGACAACCGCTTCCCGCCGCGTACGCCGGCGATCGGCGAGGAGGCGTTCCGGATCGAGGACTGGACGGTCTACAGCCCCAGCCAGCCCGGCAGGAAGGTGGTCGACGGGGCCTCGCTCACGCTGCCGCGGGGGGAGATCGTGGGCCTGGCCGGGCTGATGGGCGCCGGCCGCACCGAGCTGGCGATGAGCGTGTTCGGCCGGACGTACGGCGTGCACATCTCCGGCAGGATCTTCAAGGACGGCAGGCCGATCGAGATCCGCACCGTGCAGGACGCGATCAGGCACGGCGTCGCCTACGCCACCGAGGACCGCAAGCGGTACGGCCTCAACCTGATCGAGGACATCAAGCGCAACATCAGCGCGGCGTGGCTGAAGGGCCTGTCGAGGCGGGGCTGGGTCAACGAGTACGAGGAGTACCGCGTCGCCCAGCAGTTCCGCGCGAGCATGAACATCAAGGCGCCGGACGTCGACAGCGTCGTCGGCAAGCTGAGCGGCGGCAACCAGCAGAAGGTCGTGCTCTCCAAGTGGATCCTGACCGAGCCTGACGTGCTGATCCTCGACGAGCCGACCCGGGGCATCGACGTCGGCGCCAAGTACGAGATATACGTGATCATCAACCGTCTGGCGGAGCAGGGCAAGGCCGTGCTGGTGATCTCGTCTGAACTGCCCGAGTTGCTCGGTCTCTGCGACCGCATCTACACGCTCTCGGAGGGGCGCGTCACCGGCGAGGTGCCGCGCGAGGAGGCCACACAGGAACGCCTCATGTATCTCATGACCAAGGGACAGGAGTCGCTCGCATGAGCAGCATCACGCCCGCCGACATCGAGGTCGGCGCCAAGGGCGGCGGGGGAGCGCCGGGGCGGCCGGGCCGGGTGTCGCTCGGCGGGCTGTCGCTCAACCTGCGCTCCAGCGGCATCTACATCGCGTTCGCGCTGATCATCGCGTTGTTCTCGGTGCTGACCGACGGCGCGCTGCTCCAGCCGCAGAACATCTCCAACATCATCGTCCAGAACTCCTACATCCTGATCCTCGCGATCGGGATGATCCTGATCATCATCGCGGGGCACATCGACCTGTCGGTCGGCTCGGTGGTCGCCGTCACCGGCGCGCTGGCCGCCGTGCTCATGGTGAACATGGGCGTGCCCTGGCCGCTGGCCCTGCTGATCACGCTCGTGGCCGGTGCGCTGATCGGGGCCTGGCAGGGGTATTGGATCGCCTACTTCGGCATCCCCGCGTTCATCGTCACGCTGGCCGGCATGCTGCTCTTCCGGGCGCTGACCCTGACCGTGCTGGGCAACCAGGGCATCGGCCCGTTCCCCGACCAGGTCCGGACACTGGCCAACGGCTTCACCGACGGCTGGCTGGGCAACATCGGCCTCGGCCCGCTCGGGGGCGCCGACCTGTTCAGCCTGCTGATCGGCATCGTCGCGATCGCCGGCATGGTCCTCGCGCAGTGGCGCAGCCGCAGCGCGCGCAAGGGGTATGGCCAGACGGTCGACTCCCTGGCGCTGTTCGTGCTGAAGATGGCGGCCGGAGCCGCGCTGATCCTCTTCCTCGTCGTGCAGCTCGCCCGCTTCAAGAACCTGCCGTGGGTGCTCGTGCTGCTGGCGGTGCTCGTGCTGGCGTACTCGCTGATGGCCAACCGCACCGTCTTCGGCCGGCAGATCTACGCGATCGGCGGCAACCTCCAGGCGGCCGTGATGTCCGGCGTCAAGGTCAAGTCGGTCGTCTTCTGGATCTTCGTCAACATGGGGGTGCTGTCCGCGATCGCCGGCGTCATCTTCGCCGGGCGGCTCAACCAGGCGGGTCCCACCGCGGGCAACAGCTTCGAGCTGGACGCGATCGCCGCGGCCTTCATCGGCGGCGCGGCCGTCCAGGGCGGCGTGGGCAAGGTCGTCGGCGCGATCACCGGCGGTCTGATCATGGCGGTGATCAACAACGGCATGTCGCTGATCGGCTCGCCCAGTGAGCGGGTGATGCTCGTCAAGGGTGCCGTGCTGCTCGCCGCGGTGGCGTTCGACGTGTGGACCAAGCGCAGGGCAGGCACCGCACGCTGATGGCCTCAGACATCGACAGGAACCCGGGCCGCCGGCCGCACCGCCGGTCGGCGGCCCCGTCCCGGTCGGCACGACAGCTTGTGGAGGTTGAGTGTGAGCGTTAACAATGACCGCTATGTGGTCGGTGTGGACTACGGCACGTTGTCCGGCCGCGCCGTGGTGGTGCGGGTGAGCGACGGCGCGGAGCTCGGGAGCGCCGTGCACGAGTACGCCCACCGCGTGATCGAGGACGCGCTGCCCGGCTCCGGGGTCCGCCTCGCGCCCGACTGGGCACTGCAGTCGCCGGCCGACTGGATCGACGTGCTGCGCAACGCCGTGCCGAAGGCCCTGGCCGACGCGCAGGTCTCCGCCGAGCAGGTCGTCGGCATCGGCACGGACTTCACGGCCTGCACGATCCTGCCCGCCACGGCCGACGGCCGTCCGCTGTGCGAGGAGTTCCCCGAGCGGCCGCACGCCTGGCCGAAGCTCTGGAAGCACCACGCGGCCCAGCCGCACGCCGACCGCATCAACGCGCTGGCCGCCGAGCGCGGCGAGGCGTGGCTGCCGAGATACGGCGGCAAGATCTCCTCCGAGTGGGCCTTCGCCAAGGGCCTGCAGCTGCTGGAGGAGGACCCGGAGATGTACGACCGGGCCGACCGCTGGATCGAGGCCGCCGACTGGATCATCTGGCAGCTCACCGGCGTGGAGACCCGCAACGTCTGCACCGCCGGATACAAGGCCGTCTTCCAGGACGGCGCCTACCCGTCCGAGGACTTCCTGGCCGCGCTGAACCCCGCCTTCTCCGGGTTCACCCGGAAGCTCGGCCAGGAGCTCGCGCCGCTCGGCGGGCTCGCCGGTCGCCTGACCGCGCGGGCCGCCGAGTGGACGGGACTGCCCGAGGGCATCGCGGTCGCGGTCGGCAACGTCGACGCCCACGTCACCGCCGCCGCGGCCGACGCCGTGCGGCCGGGCCAGATGGTGGCCATCATGGGCACCTCCACCTGCCACGTCATGTGCTCCGACCAGCTCGCCGAGGTCCCCGGCATGTGCGGCGTGGTGCGCGACGGCATCGTCCCCGGGCTGTGGGGCTACGAGGCCGGGCAGTCCGCCGTCGGTGACATCTTCGGCTGGTTCGTGGACAACTGCGTGCCCGCCGCGTACGCCGAGCGGGCGGCGGAGGCGGGCGTCGGCCTGCACGAGTACCTGACCTCGCTCGCCGCCGAGCAGCGCGTGGGGCAGCACGGGCTGGTCGCGCTCGACTGGCACGGCGGCAACCGCTCGGTCCTGGTCGACCACACCCTGTCCGGCGTGATCGTCGGGCAGACGCTCGCCACCCGGCCCGAGGACGTCTACCGCGCGCTCATCGAGGCCACCGCGTTCGGCGCCCGCACGATCGTGGAGACGTTCGAGGCGGCCGGGGTGCCGGTCGAGGAGTTCGTGGTCGCCGGCGGCCTGCTCAAGAACCGCTTCCTCATGCAGACGTACGCCGACGTGCTGCGCCGCCCGTTGTCGGTGATCGGCTCCGACCAGGGGCCGGCCCTCGGCTCGGCCATCCACGCCGCCGTCGCGGCGGGCGCCTACCCCGACATCACGGCCGCCGCGGCGGCGATGGGCAAGCGCGAGGCGGCGGCGTACGTGCCCGACGCCGGGCGGGCCGACGCCTACGACCTGCTGTACGCCGAATATCGCAGGTTGCACGACCACTTCGCGGACGGCGAGATGCTCCACCGGCTCCGCGCGATCAGGAACGAGGCCAGCGCATGATCGATGAACTTCGCAGGGAAGTCTGCCGGCTCCACGCCGAACTGGTGCGATACAACCTCGTCGCCTGGACGGCCGGCAACGTGTCGGGCCGGGTGCCGGGCGAGGACCTGTTCGTCATCAAGCCCAGCGGGGTGTCGTACGACGACCTGACCCCCGAGTCGATCGTGGTCTGCGACCTCGACGGCAACCTCGTCGAGGGCGACCTGGCGCCGTCCAGCGACACGGCCGCGCACGCGTACGTCTACCGGCACATGCCGGAGGTCAACGGGGTCGTGCACACCCACTCCACGTACGCCTCGGCATGGGCGGCCCGTGGTGAGGCGATCCCGTGCGTGCTCACCGCGATGGCCGACGAGTTCGGCGGCGAGATCCCCGTCGGGCCGTTCGCGCTCATCGGCAACGACGACATCGGCAAGGGGATCGTCGCGACCCTGACCGGGCACCGTTCCCCCGCCGTGCTGATGCAGAACCACGGCGTGTTCACCATCGGCGGCTCGCCGAAGGCGGCCGTCAAGGCCGCCGTGATGTGCGAGGACGTCGCCCGCACCGTGCACATCTCCCGGCAGCTCGGCGAACCCCTGCCGATCGCCCAGGGTGACATCGACCGCTTGTACGACCGCTATCAGAACGTCTATGGACAGAGGAGTCACCTGTGAAGCTTTGGTTCCTGACCGGTAGCCAGGGCCTGTACGGCGAGGACACGCTTCGGCAGGTGGCCGAGCAGTCCCAGCGCATCGCCGAGCAGCTGGGCGAGGCCCTGGGGGAGTCGGCGCCGTTCGAGATCGAGTGGCGGCCGGTGCTCACCGACGCGGCGGCCATCCGCCGCGTCTGCCTTGAGGCCAACAGTGACGACGACTGCATCGGCCTGATCGCGTGGATGCACACGTTCTCCCCGGCCAAGATGTGGATCGCCGGGCTGGACGCGTTGCGCAAGCCGCTGCTGCACCTGCACACGCAGGCCAACGTGGAGCTGCCGTGGAGCTCCATCGACATGGACTTCATGAACCTCAACCAGGCCGCCCACGGCGACCGCGAGTTCGGCTACATCCAGACGCGCCTCGGCGTGCCGCGCAAGACCGTCGCGGGTCACGTGAGCGACCCCGCGGTGACGGCGCGCATCGCCACCTGGGCCCGCGCCGCGGCGGGCCGGGCCGAGATCGGCTCGCTGCGCCTGGCCCGCTTCGGCGACAACATGCGCGACGTCGCCGTGACCGAGGGCGACAAGGTCGAGGCGCAGCTCCGGTTCGGCGTGTCGGTGAACACCTACGGCGTCAACGAGCTGGTCGAGGCCGTGGACGCCGCCGCGGACGCCGACGTGTCGGCCCTGGTCAAGGAGTACGACGACCTCTACCGGCTGGCCCCCGAGCTGCGCGCGGGCGGGGACCGGCACGAGTCGCTGCGTTACGCGGCCCGCATCGAGCTGGGCCTGCGGCACTTCCTGGAGGGCGGGGGCTTCAAGGCGTTCACCACGAACTTCGAGGACCTGGGCGGGCTGCGCCAGCTTCCCGGCCTGGCCGTGCAGCGGCTCATGGCCGAGGGCTACGGCTTCGGCGGCGAGGGCGACTGGAAGACCTCCGTGCTGCTGCGCACGCTCAAGGTCATGTCGGCGGGCCTGCCCGGCGGCACCTCGTTCATGGAGGACTACACCTATCACCTCACCCCGGGCGAGGAGCTCATCCTCGGCGCGCACATGCTGGAGGTCTGCCCGACGATCGCGTCGGACACCCCGTCGTGCGAGATCCACCCGCTGAGCATCGGCGGACGGGAGGACCCGGTGCGGCTGGTGTTCGACGCCGCCCCCGGCCCCGCCGTGGTGGTCGGCCTGTCCGACATGGGCGAGCGGTTCCGGCTGGTGGCCAACGAGATCGACGTGGTCGCCCCGCCCGAGCCGCTGCCCGCCCTGCCGGTCGCCCGCGCCGTGTGGCGGCCCCGGCCCGACCTGCGCACCTCCGCCGAGTCGTGGATCACGGCGGGCGCCCCGCACCACACGGTGCTCTCCTCGGCCGTCGGGTCGGAGGAGCTGACCGACTTCGCCGACATGCTCGGCGTCGAGCTGCTCGTCATCGACGAGGCGACCACCCCGCGCCAGTTCGCCAAGGAACTGCGGTGGAACCAGGCCTACTATCGGCTCGCGCAAGGGTTCTGAAGCTCAAGGTCATGATGTCTCGCGGGCCCTTCCCCTCCTGGGGAAGGGCCCGTTCGCGTTCCGTCAGGCCGCACGCCGGGACAGGGGCCGCGCGGCGAGCGCGGCCTCGGCCGCCGCGAGCGCGCTGTTGATCGAGACCTCGCCGAGCAGGCCGGGCGCCGCGACCTGGTCGCCGGCCAGCCACACGCCGTCGCCGCGCCGCACCGCAGGCCGGTCGCGCCACGTCGCGCCGGGCAGGTCGAGCGCGCCGGTGCGCCCGGCGGCCACGGCGTCGCGGCGCCAGGTCGTCCGCTCGTGCCAGCCCGGCAGGGCCAGGTCGGCGATCCGCTCCAGCCGCGCGATCGCCGCGGCCCTCGACTCGCCGGGACGCATCGGCATCTCCAACTGGACGAGGCTCTCGCCCTCGGGCGCCAGCGACGGGTCGGGCAGCGTGTAGCGCTCCAGGAAGCCGCCCTCGTCCAGGTCGCTGACGAGGAACAGGTCGCGCCGGTCGGCCCGCACCGCGAGGTCGAGCAGCACCGCCCGGCCGCTCTCCCAGCGCAGCGAGTCGTCGCCCAGCAGGCCGCGGGCGGCGTCGAGGGAGGTGGCCACGATCACCCGCCCCTCCGGCAGCCGGTCGAGCCGCGACCCGGTCTCGATGCGTACGCCGAGGTCGCGCGCCCGCGCCGCCATCCGGTCGATCACCCGTCCCCAGCCGCCGATCACGTAGCGCACGGCCGGGTAGCGCGGGCCGAACGCCCGCCGGAACCGCTCCCAGGCGAAGGCCGCCGACAGCCGGCCGGGGTCCGACTCGTAGGTGACGATGCCGAGCATGCCGGCGGCGGCCCGTGCGGCCTCGGCGCCGAAGCGCCGGGTGGCCCAGGAGCCGAAGTCCTCGTCCACCGGCGCCTCGGCCCGGCCGGCCATCATCCGCAGCACCCCCGCCGGGGGCCGTACGGTCAGCCTCCCGTCGCGGCGGAACCGCGCCCTGGCCAGGTGCCCCGGCCGCACTGCCGCGTACGGCCGGACCAGCCCCCGCTCGTCCAGCCACCGCCAGGGCCGGCCGTCGGCGTAGAAGGCGTGGGTGCCGTCGTTGGCGCCGTACGGCGCGGCGGTGGAGCGGGCGCGCCCGCCGAGGGGGTGATGTGCCTCGTGCAGGACGACGGTCGCGCCACCCTCCGCGCAGGCGATGGCGGCGGGCAGGCCGGCGAGCCCGCCGCCCACGATGGTGATGTTTTCTGTCATGCACTCCCGGACGCATCCGGGGCCCCGATCCGTGACATCTTGTCGGGGTTGGCGATGAGGTAGACCGTGTCCACCAGTCCGTCGTTGATCACCAGCGAGATGACCGTGACGGGACGGCCGTCCAGCCAGGCGACGATCGCGGGCCCGCCGTTGACCTCGGCGATCCCCACCTCCATCCGTTCGCCGGGGCTGGCGCCGATGGAGGCCAGGAAGCGCTTGCGGCCCTCCGCGCTCGCGATCGCGAGGAGGAAGCGGGCGACCCGCATGGCGCCGGTCACCTCCCGCAGGGGCGCCCGCGCCTTGCCGCCGCCGTCGCCGACCATGCGCACGTCCGCGGCGAGCAGCGCCGTCAGGCCCTCGATGTCCCCTTCCGTGCAGGCCGCGATGAAGCGCTCGGTGATCGTGCGCCGTTCCCGCCGGTCCACGTCGAAGCGCGGCCTGCGCTCGCGCACGTGGTCGCGGGCGCGCCTGGCCAGTTGCCGTACGGCGGGCTCGCCCCGGCCGAGGATCTCGGCGATCTCGCCATGGGAGAAGCCGAACGCCTCCCGCAGGACGAACACGGCCCGTTCCAGCGGGGACAGCGTCTCCAGCACGACGAGGAGGGCCAGCTCGATGCTGTCGGCGTGTTCCGCGGCGTCCCCGGAGTCCGGCGCGCCGATGATCGGCTCGGGCAGCCAGGGCCCGACGTACGCCTCCCGCCTGGCCCGCACCCGGCGCAGCCGGTCGATGGCGAGGTTGGTGGTGACGCGCACGAGGTAGGCCTTCGGGTCGGCCACCGACGCGGCGTCCACCTCCGCCCAGCGCAGCCACGCCTCCTGGACCACGTCCTCGGCGTCCGCGGCGCTGCCGAGGATGCGGTAGGCCACGCCCGCGAGCAGGCTCCGGTGCGCGGTGAAGACTTCGATGGTCATGACATGCCAGACGTATCATGCCCGCCGTTATGTGACATCGGCTCGTCCGATTACCGCAGCCGCGCGGACTCCTATACACTGGCTCCGTCGCAAGGGGCTATAGCGCAGCTGGTAGCGCACTTCCATGGCATGGAAGGGGTCTGGGGTTCGAGTCCCCATAGCTCCACAACACCTCAAGGGCGGTCGATCGACCGCCCTTTTTGTCGTCCCCGAGGCCTCAAGCACCCGGAAGCTCCACTTAGATGGGTGATGACTTGCATCTATGCGTAGTGAAGCGCCGCCGTTGTTGCCGATCTTCCGTTCCCGGCACCAGGCGGAGCTGCTCGCACTGCTGTACCTCCAGCCGGAGCGGGAGTTCTCTCTGACCGAACTCGCGGGTCGCCTGTGGAGGCAGGGCTCCTCCTCGATCGCCGAGTGGGCAGAGCGCATCTGCTTCGCGCCAAGGCGCACGGCCGATATGCCAAGCCGCTCACCGAACTGCTGACCTTGTCGTTCGGGCCGCACGCGTTCATAGAGCAGGAGTTCGCCGATGTCCCGGGGGTCGAAGCGCTGGCGATCTTCGGGTCCTGGGCGCGTCGGCCGTGCTGGCTCACCAGGGCTGCGGCCTACCTCTTCGGGCGGGCACTACGTGATCGAAGAGGTGCTCAGAGCCCAGTTCGGTAACACCTTCAGGGACTTTGGCGCGCTACGCCGTCGCCGCAACGAGATCGACTAGCGGAAAGCCTGATCGAGACGGCGGGAAAGCCGCTGCCCAATCTTTCTCTTTTCTGACGCCTTCGCTGATCAGGGGACGCCGAGGAGGCGGAGGATCGCGGTGGTGGCGGCGGCGAGGACGACGATCAGGGGGAACGGCGCCTTCCGCAGCGTGAGGATCCCGGCGACGAGCACCCCGGCGGGCCTGGCCCATCCGGCGAAGCCTTGCCCCTCGGTGAGGGCCGAGGTCGCCACCAAGGCGATGAGCAGCACGGTCGCGGCGACGGACAGCAGGTGACGCAGGCGGCCGGGCAAACGCAGCCGGTGCCGCAGCACCGGCCCGGCCAGGCGGAACGCGTAGGTGCCGGCGGCCAGCGCGAGGACGGCGATCAGGGGCATGGGACCTCCGCACCGGAAGGGGTCCGTACGGCGAGCACGAGACCGGTCAGGGCGAGCAGCACCGGCAGGCCCGCGGGCAGGAACGGCGTGGCCGCCACCGCGACCACCCCACCCAGAAGGCAGGCTCGCCGCAGGGTGGCGGTCCGGGCGTTCCGTTCCGTCAGGGAGGGCAGCACGAGGGCGAGCAACACGGCGGGGAAGGCCGCGTCCAGCCCCAGGGCGCCGGTGTCGCCGATGCCGCGCCCGGCCAGCGCGCCGAGCACGACGGCCGCGTTCCAGCTCACGAACAGACCGAGCCCGCAGGCCCAGAACGCCGCGTGACGCCGCCGGGGATCGCCGTCGCGCAGCACGAAGGCCACCGCTTCGTCCGTCATGAGGTGCGCGCCGGTGAGCCGGGTCCACCACCGGCCGCCGAGGACGTCGCCGATCGCGAAGCCGAACGGCAGCAGGCGCGCGTTCAGCACCAGACCGGCCGCGACGGCGGCGATCGGGGCGCCGCCGGACAGCACCACGCCGACCGCGGCGAACTGCGCCCCTCCGGCGAACACCAGCAGGGACATGACGACCGGCACCCACGCGGGCAGGCCGCCGGACACGCTGATCGCGCCGAACGCGGCGCCCACCATGGCGTCGGCGAGGCACACCAGGGCGATGTCGCGGAGCGTGCCGCGATCAAGTGTTCGCCAGAGCGAATGCATGTCCAGTAGAGTGAACAACGATGATGGTGTTCGTCAAGTCGAACAAGTGGAAGTGTGGAGCGAACACATGGGTGAGAGGCCGTCCTTCGACCTGATCACGCTCATCGCCGGGTCGATCCGCAAGGAGCGTGAGCGGGCCGGCCTGTCGCTGACCGAGCTGGCCAAGCGCGCGGGCATCGCCAAGTCCACGCTCTCCCAGCTTGAGTCGGGCGTCGGCAACCCGAGCGTGGAGACGCTGTGGGCGCTCGGGGTCGCCCTCGGCGTGCCGTTCAGCCGCCTCGTGGACCCGCCCCGGCCGGCCGTACGGGTGATCCGGGCGGGGGAGGGGCCCGCGACCTACTCCGAGCAGGCCAGTTATGCGGCCACCCTGCTGGCGTCGTGCCCGCCCAACGCGCGGCGCGACCTCTACCGGATCTCGGCCCAGCCGGGCCCGCCGCGCACCTCGGACCCGCACATGGCCGGCACCGTCGAGCACCTGCTCATCGGCACCGGACGCGCCCTGGCCGGGCCCGCGGAGGAACCGGTGGAGCTCGGGCCGGGCGACTACATCGCCTATCCCGGCGACGCCCCCCACATCTTCGAGGCACTCGAACCCGACACCACTGCGGTCATCGTCATGGAGCACGTCTAGGCGGCCTGCGGCTCGCCACTGCGCCCAGACGGCGACGCCCGCCACGGTCGCGGTGGCGCACGCCGCGAGCGCGAGGGGCGGCGCCGGCGGGGCGATCGCCCCGAGAGCGGCGAGGACGAGCACCCCCGCGAGATGCGACCGTGGGACACGCCCCCACACGGCCCGCCTGAACAGCGCGTGCCCGATGAGGAAGAGCGCGGGGCCGCCCAGGATGGCGGTCGCCGTTCCGGGCGCCATGTGGCCGCCCGGGTGGTGGATCACGAGTTCGTCGGCCACGGCCGACACGACGATGCCCGCGACCATCGGCAGGTGAAGGAAGGTGTAGGCGGACCGGGCGAGCCGCCCCGGGTCGTCCGATGCGGCGATGACCCGGCTGCCCGCCTCGGCGCTGCTGCCGAAGTAGGTCCACCACGGGCCGACGCTCGCGCCGAACGCGGTGAGCAGGGCAGTGCCGCCCTCGGGCGACGGGTGCGCGGCGAAGGTCGCCCCGGTGACCAGGATCGACTCCCGGCAGCGTCACCGTGCTGTGGCGCGACCGGCCCACGTGGCCCGAGGAAGCCCGAGGCGGTCCTCGCCGGGAAGCGGGCTCAGGTGAGCGTACGCCGGATGTCCGAAACCCGCTGGCGGCCGGGGCCGCTCGACTCGGTCATCGGCGGGCGTACAGCGCACAGCCAGACCGGCCCCTCGTCAGCCGTTCGACGACGCCCGCGAGCGCCGGCTCGTCGATCCGGCCGCCGTCGTCGTACGGGGTGACCGTGACGGCGGCCATGCCGTGCCTCGCGGACCTCGCCGATCACGCGAACCCTCCCTGGTCTGACATCTGGCATATCGGCATGCCGGGCGGAGTTGACAACGATCTTTGACACATTTGATGGCCGAAATGCCTTTTTGGCCGTGCAATGTCTTGACTTGTCAGGGTGTGGTCCCCTATCTAGAAGAAGGCAAAAGACGGCTGATCAATACGGCGGCGACAATGACAATCGAATCAGGACCGGACAATCCGCGTCAGGAGTACCGCGCCATCCAAGCTGAGGCGTTCAATCGCATCGGCGGCCGGTACGACGAGGCCTTCCCGCACAAGGAAGGCCAGGTGGCCGCCGGTGAATGGATGATCAAGCAGCTCAAGCCGGGATCGCGCGTCCTCGACGTCGGCTGCGGCACCGGGTCGCCCACGGCGCAGCAGTTCGCCGAGGCGGGCTGCGAGGTCACCGGCATCGACATCTCCCCGGTCATGCTCGATCTGGCGCGCAAGAACGTGCCGACCGGGACGTTCCTCGAACGCGACGTGCTCGACCTCGACGACTCGCTCGGCGTGTTCGACGCCGCGACGGCGTTCTTCAGCCTGCTCATGCTGCCCCGGGCCGAAATCGAGCAGGCGCTCCGCGCGATCCACGGTGTGCTCGCCCCCGGCGGCCTGTTCTCGCTGAGCATGGTGGAAATCGACCTCGACGACGTTCCTTTCCAGTTTCTCGGCGCTCCGGTGCGGGTGACCGGATATCTGCGCGACGAGTTGCGCGAGGTCGTCGAAGCCGCCGGTTTCAGCGTGCTGTCGGAGAATCACATTTCGTATGCTCCCGCGACCACACAGGCGCCGCCGGAAATCCAGCTCTTCGTCAACTGCCGGCGTGACCAATTCTGAGCGGCCACACCCGTGTCGGGAGGCGGGGAGCCGTTCGCCGTACTGAGCCACGTCAGCGGTGTCGTCCGGGCCATGGGCGAGAGTCAGGGCCCGGACATGACGACGAGGGTCCTCTGCGAGGCGGTGGTGCCGGAGCTGGCCGACGCCGCCGCGGTCTACGTGGACGGCGCCGTCTGGCACCGGGTCGATCCGGACGGACGGCTGCCGCCGCGCTGGGCCGGCGACGAGATCCGTGAGGCGGCGCTGCTCGACGAGCACCTGCTCGCCGTACCCCTCAGGGCGTACGGCGAGCCCGTCGGCTGCGCGCTGCTGGCGCGGGACAGCCGGCGGCCGCCCTTCGGGGAGGCCCACGTGCTCGCCGCCGGGCAGCTCGCCGTGCCCGCCGCGCTCGCCATCCACCACGGGCGGCGCGACCGCCAGCAGGACGAGACCCTGGAGACCCTCCAGCGCGGCATGCGGCCGGGCGACCCGCCCGACCTGCCCGGGCTGGAGATCTCCTACCGCTACAAGCCGGCCGCGGACCGGGTGGGCGGCGACTGGTACGACGTCATCCCGCTGCCGGGCAGCAGAGTGGCCCTGGTCGTCGGCGACGTCATGGGGCACGGGCTGGCCGCCGCGGCCGTGATGGGCCAGCTCCGCACGGCCGTGCAGACCCTCGCCTCGCTCGACCTGCCGGCCGAGCAGGTGCTCCATTCCCTCGACGAGATGGCCCAGCGGCTGGCCGCGCAGACGCTCACCACCTGCGTCTACTGCGTGTACGACCCGGTGCTGCGCAGGTGCACGATCGCGAGCGCCGGGCACCTGCCGCCGATCCTGCTGGGCGCGGACGGCAAGGCGGAGGTGCTGTCGCCGCCCCGGTGCCCGCCGATCGGGCTGGGCCGCACGCCGTTCGAGACCATGGAGATCGCGGCGGAGGACGGCAGCATGCTCGTCCTCTACACCGACGGGCTCGTGGAGGAGCGCGGGCAGGACATCGGGCTCAGCGTCGAGTTGCTGCGCCGCAGGCTCGCGAACGGCGCCTCGATCGAGGCGCTGAGCGACGACGTGCTGTCCGCCGAGAGGACCGACGACGTCACCGTGCTGGCCATCCGGTTCCGCGGCATCCCCAGCGAGCACGTCGCCCAGTGGCTGCTGGAGCCCCTGCCGACGACGCCGTCGCGCGTACGCGGCCTGGTCCGCCGGACGCTCGGCTCGTGGGGTCTCACGTCGATGATCCCGGTGGCCGAGCTGCTCGCCGGAGAGCTGGTCACCAACGCCGTGCAGCACACCCAGCGGCCCATCACCATCAGGCTGCTGCGCACCGACCACCTGCTGTGCGAGGTCAGCGACGACGACCACCGGCTGCCGGTGGTGCACGAGCCCGGCCCGCTCGACGAGGAGGGCAGGGGGCTCTACCTGGTCAACCAGCTCGCCGAGCACTGGGGGACCAGCCGGGTCGCCGGAGGCAAGACGGTCTGGTTCTCGCTGGCGATCCCCTGACGCCGGAACGCCTTCCGGTACGCCGACGGCGACGTACGCATCGAACGGCCGAAATGGTGGCGGAACGTCACCGGGCTCTCGAACCCGACGGCGGCCGCCACCTCCTCGATGGGAGCCGTCGTCGCCTCCAGGAGCGGCAGGCTGGCGGCGATCCGCTGCGCGATCACCCACGGCAGGGGGCTCGTCCCGGTGCGGCGGCCGAAGTGCCGGATGAAGCCGCGCTCGGACATCCCGGCGACCCGGGCCAGCGCGGCGACCGTGACCGGCCGGGTGAGATCGGCCAGCACCCAGTCCATCGCCCTGCCCACCGGATCACCGGCCTCCACCTCCGCGACCGGCGTCTCGACGAACTGCGCCTGCCCGCCCTCCCGGTGCGGCGTGACCACCAGCCTGCGGGCCACCGCGTTGGCCACGCTCGGCCCGTGGTCACGGCGCACCAGATGGACGAGCAGGTCGAGGCCCGCCGCGCTGCCCGCGCTGGTCAGCACGTCGCCCTCGTCCACGTACAGCACTCCGGGATCCACCCGGACCTCGGGGAAACGCCGCTGGAGCAGCGCGGCGTACCGCCAGTGGGTCGTCGCGGCCCGCCCGTCGAGCAGCCCGGCGGCGGCGAGCGCGAACGCGCCCGAGCAGATCGACACGCCCCGTGCCCCGCCGTCGTGCGCCCGGCGCAGGGCGTCCGTGAGGGCGGGGGAGATCTCCGCCCGCACGTCCGGGACTCCGGGCACGATCACGGTCCGCGCCCCGGCGAAGACGTCCAGCCCGTGCGCCGCCTCGATCGTGAACCCGCCGACCGCCCGCAGCGGGCCGGGCCTCTCCGCGCACACGGCCAGCTCATACCAGGGGACGTCCAGCTCCGGGCGGGGCAGCCCGAAGACCTCGACGACGCAGCCCAGCTCGAAGGGGCTCATGCCGTCGAAGGCCAGCACCGACACGGTACGGCTCCGGTCGGGGAGCGGGAGCATGGCGGAATATTAGCGATATCGGGCGTTCACGCCTCTTCTGGCATGGCAGGGCGGCCGGGCACTCTGGTCGGCATGTCCGCCGTAACGCACATGTTCGCCGCCGAGCCGGCCGCCGCCGTCGCCCACTTCTCCGCCCGCCTGACCTTCGAGACCGACGTGTCCGACGTACGCGCCGACCTGCTCTCCGGGGAGCCGGCGATCGTGGTGGTCGACTCCCGCAGCGCGGAGAGCTGGCGGCAGGGCCACATCGAAGGGGCCGTCCACCTGCCCACGGCCGAGATCGCCGCCCGGGCGCCCGCGCTGATCCCCCGTGACGTGACCGTGGTCACCTACTGCTGGGGGCCGGGCTGCAACGGCGCCACCCGCGCGGCCCTGGAGTTCGCCCGGCTGGGCTACCGGGTCAAGGAGATGATCGGCGGCTTCGAATACTGGGTGCGTGAGGGCTTCCCGGTCGTCGGGCCCTCCGGAGTGCGCACCCGGCCGGCCGACCCGCTCACCGCCCCGGCGGGAGCCGCCTGCGCCTGCTGAAACGTTCTCGGTTACACCCACACCGCGGAAGTCCTATACACTGGCGAGGCATCGCCGACGCGGTGTGGCAAGGGGCTATAGCGCAGCTGGTAGCGCACTTCCATGGCATGGAAGGGGTCTGGGGTTCGAATCCCCATAGCTCCACAGTGACCGGATCACCAAGAGAGCCGTCCTCCGCCCGGAGGGCGGCTTTCGGCGTTCTGATGGACGCCGAAACGGTCTGCCGCATCTACGAGCATCTCGCCGAGCGCGGGGTGAAGGTCTGGATCGACGGCGGCTGGTGCGTGGACGCCCTCCTGGGCAGGCAGACGAGAGATCACCCGGATCTCGACCTGGCCGTGGACCGCAGAGACGAAGAGGACTTCGCCGGGCACATGCGGGGCCTCGGCTATGTGAAGAGGCGCGACGGCGACGACACCGCGTGGAACTACGTCCTGACCGACGGCCGGGGCCACAGCGTCGACGTGCACGTCTTCGAATATGACGAAGCCGGAAACCACGTCTACGGGATCGCGTACCCCTACGGCTCGCTCACCGGACAGGGAATGATCAACGGCCATGTCGTGGACTGCGTCGCTCCGGAGTGGATGTTGGCCTTCAAGACGGCGTACCCACCGCAGGAAAAGGACCGCAGGGACGTTCGTGCGCTGGGGGAGACGTTCGGCTTCGAGATTCCGCCGGCCCACCAATGATCACTGGCCCATGAGGCACAGGACGCGCTCACGCAAATCCGCGACCACCAGGGACGGCGTTTCGTCGTGGGGCCATTCGCGGCCGACTGATGCAGGCGGTATCCAATCCGGCCCTTCGACCGGCGACATCGTGACGTTCGGCTTCGTCCCGGCGCACCACTGGAACCGCCGTACGCTCTGGGACACCTGCCGCACGTCGGCGCCTACGAGTCGCGGTGGTTCATGAAGGTCTCCCACGTCGATCCCGTCGAGGCCGTGCAGGGCTGCCTCGACGCCTGACTTCCCGGCGGCTGCCCATGCCGCCGTGCCGCACTGTGAAGCCCTGTGAGCACGGTGAAGCCCTGTGAGCACGGTGAAGCCCTGTGAGCACGGTGAAGCCCTGTGAGCACGGTGAAGCCCTGTGAGCACGGTGAAGCCCTGTGAGCACGGTGAAGCCCCCGTGGACAGCGCACCGGTGACCCTCTCGTCGGCCCTCGGCCCTCGGCCCTCTGCTTGGGCGGTCATTCCCGTAGCCGCCGTGCTCTTCCGAGGCGGTGGTAGGTGAAGGCCCAGCGGTCTTCGCCTACGTTGCGGCGGGTGTAGCGCTCGGGGTGCTGGTAGCGGTCGCGGTTGTGGAACTG
>NZ_VJVX01000055.1:0-62984 GCF_008033685.1 Microbispora sp. CSR-4 | reverse complement strand
CGAGATGAGGGACACCGACGAGGACGTCTTCCGCGCGGCGGAGGAGCTCGGCATCGACCTGTCCCGGCGTCCCCACGAGGGCGCGATGACCGTCGACGACATCTGAGGAACGGCAGGCCCGGTCAGCGGGCGGCGCCGGGGACGCGGAGCCGGTCGACGGCTTCGCGGCGGCGCCGCTCGGGCCGCCGGTCGTAGCGCGCGGTGGTGGCGGGGGAGGCGTGGCCCACCAGCGCCTGGGCGGTGGCGAGGTCGACCCCGGCGTCGAGCAGCTCGCCGATGAACGTGCGCCGGAAGTCGTGCGGCGTACGCGGGGAGGCCCCGGCGGCGGCCAGGCGGCGGGAGACGATGTCGGCGATGGCCTGGCCGGTCATGTGGGCCAGGCGCAGCCGCCCGCCCTTGTTGATGGGGCAGAACAGCGGGCCCGTCGCCCGCCCGCGTACGGCGAGCCAGAGATCGAGGCGCTCGACGGCCTCCGCGGTCAGGTAGACCAGCCGTTCCTTGTCGCCCTTGCCGCGCACCCGCAGGGAACGCGCGTGGGGATCGAAGTCGGCCAGGGTGAGCCCGGCGATCTCGGCGCGGCGGCAGCCGGTGGAGTAGAGCGCCGCCAGCATCGCGCCGTCGCGGCGGCCGGCGGGGGAGGGGTCGCCGTCGCACACCTCCAGCACGGCCGCCAGCGCCTCGCTCTCGACGTGCCGTCCCGCCGGGACGCGGGTGTGCTTGTAGGCGGGCAGGTCGGCGGCCCGCTGGTAGTCCTCGCCGCTCATCAGGCCGAGCCGCCACGCCTCCTTCAGCACCCGGCGCAGCGCGACCAGATGCTTGTTGACGTGGGAGGGCGACCAGCCCTGCTCCCGCATCAGCGTCCGCAGCCGGGTGGTGTGCTCGTAGCGGAGCAGTTCCCAGGGCTGGCCGGCGCCGGTCGCCTCCGGGTCGCCGGTGATGAGGCGGGCGATGCGGTCGAGGCAGCCCTTCATCGTGCGCTTGGACTCGGGGCTCTGCAGCGCGTCGAGATACACCTGGTAGGGATCGCGCTCCGGCCGCGCGGGGGTGTTCCGCTCGGGGACGGCGGGGGTGTTCATCACGCCGATCCTACTATGAATCTACATTGTAAAGGCGCTGGGCGGCTACAAGATCATTTACACCACGGACCAAAACCCTCAACGACAATGAGAGAGCCATGCGAATCGGGATTCTCGGGCCGTTGCGGGTGACCGGCGGCGATATCAAAGGTGCGCGGCTGCGCGTGCTGCTGATCCGGCTCGCTCTGGAACCCGGCAGGGTGGTCACCGCCGAGAGTCTGGCCGAGGACCTGTGGGAGGAGCCGCCCGCGAACCCGGTGGCGGCGCTGCATTCCCTGGTGTCGCGGCTACGACGTGAGCTGCGACACCAGGGAGTGCACGAGGGCTCGCACGGCACAGTGGTGTCGCATCCGGCCGGTTATCTGCTCGACGTCCCGCCGGAGGAGGTCGACGCCGTCGAGTTCGAACGCCTGGTGCGTGCGGGCCGGGCCGAGCGCGATCCCCGGCGTGCCGCGGCCGTGCTGCGGTCGGCCCTGGCGCTCTGGCGGGGTGCGGCGCTCGCCGACGCGGCCGGCCTGCCGTTCGCGCAGGTGGCGGCGGCGCGCCTGGAGGAGCTGCGGCTTTGCGCGCTGGAGGCCCGGGTGGCGGCCGACCTCGCCGTGGCCGACACAGTGGCGGACACGGCGGTGGACACGGCGGTGGACACGGCGGTGGACACGGCGGCCGCCGGGGCGCTGGTGGCGGAGCTGGAGGAGGTCGTCGCCGCGCATCCGCTGCGCGAGCCGTTCCATGCCCTGCTGATGCGGGCACTGTGCGCGGCGGGGCGGCGCGGGGACGCGCTGGAGGCGTTCGAACGCGTCAGGCGGCGGCTGGCTGACGAGCTGGGCGTCGATCCCGGGCCGGAGCTGCGCGCGGCCCACCTGGAGGCGCTGCGCTACGCGCCTCCGGAAAAGCCCGTACGGGCTGCCGTGCGGGGGAACGTGCCGGCGCCGGTGACGAGCCTGGTGGGGCGGCGGGAGGACGTGGCGCGGGTGCGGGGCCTGCTGTCGGCCGCGCGGCTGGTCACGCTGACCGGGCCGGGCGGCGCGGGCAAGACCAGGCTGGCGGTGGAGGTCGCCGGCGGGCTCGCCGCCGCCTCGGGTGTCTGGCTGGTCGAGCTGGCCGCCGCCGGCGACGCGGCGGACGTGGTGGCCGCCGTGCGGGCGACCGTACCCGCGGCCACGCCCGAGCGGGACGGGGACGTCGCCGCGCGGCCGGCCCTGTCGCCGCTCGACGCGCTGGTGGAGGCGCTGGCGGGCCGGGAGCTCGTGCTCGTGCTCGACAACTGCGAGCACGTGGTGGACGGCGCGGCGGCGCTGGCGGAGCGGCTGCTCGCGGGGGTGCCGGGGCTGCGGATCCTGGCGACCAGCCGAGAGCCGCTGGACGTTCCCGGCGAGCATCTCCATCCGGTGCGGCCGCTGGCGTTGCCCGGCGACGACGTGGACGCGGCGCGGGCGCTGGAGTTCCCCGCGGTGGCGTTGTTCGCGGCGCGGGCGTCGGCCGCGCGGCCGGGGTTCGTGGTGGACGACTCGGTGGTGACCGATGTGGTCGCGGTGTGCCGGCAGCTCGACGGCCTGCCGCTCGCGATCGAGCTGGCTGCGGCCCGGCTGCGGTCGTTCAGGATGCGGCAGCTCGCCGAGGCGGTGGGCGAGCGGCTGGCGCTGCGCGGCGGCCGTACGGCGGGGCCGCGGCATCGGTCGCTGCGGGCGGTGATCGAGTGGAGCTGGGATCTGCTGTCGCCGCAGGAGCGCGTGGCGCTGCGCCGGTTGTCGGTGTTCGCCGGCGGGGCGACGGCGGAGGCGGCGCTGCGGGTGTGCGGGGCGGGGCTGGAGACGGTGACCTGCCTGGTGGACAGGTCGCTGGTCGTCGTGGCCGAGCCCGAGGGGACCGCGGACCGGGCGGCGCAGGTGCGTTATCGGCTGCTGGAGACGGTGCGCGCGTACGCGGCCGAGCGGCTGGAGGAGGCGGGCGAGGCGCGGGCCGTACGTGACCGGCATCTGGGCTATTTCGTCGAGGTGGCGGAGGCGGCCGAGCCCGGGTTGCGCACGGCCGAGCAGCTTCGCCTGCTGGCGATGCTGGACGCCGAGCGGGGCAACCTCGACGCGGCGCTGGGCCACGCCGTACGGACCGGGCAGAAGGGGCAGGCGCTGCGGCTGTTCATGGCCAGGCTGTGGGCGTGGACGGTGCGGGGGCGGGGCGACGAGGCGGCGAGGTGGGCGCGGGCCATCCGGGCGGTGCTGGGCGAGGCCGCGCCGCATGGGCTGGAGCTGCCGCACGCGTTGTGCGTGCTGCTGGCGTCCGATGAGCCGTACGCGTCGCCGGAGGCGATGCGCGTGGTCGAGGAGTCGGTCCATCCCGTGGCGTTGTGGGCCTGGATCGTGGGGGTCAGGCCCTCGGGCGGGGCGGTGGATCACTGGCGCAGGGCGCTGGCGGCGATGCGGGCGTTCGGCGATCACGAGGATCCGTGGGCGCGGGCGACCGGGCTGCTGATGGGCGGCATCGGGGAGTTCGAGTACGGCAGGGCGGGGGCGCGGGCGGCCGAGCCGTGGTTGCGTGCGGCGCTGGCGGGCTACCGCGCGCTGGGGGAGCGGTGGGGGTTGTCCCTGGCGCTCTACTGGCTGTCGCTGGTGGCGGAGAATCGGGGGGACGCGGCGGAGGCGCTGACGCTGCTGGAGGAGGCGGCGGAGCTGGCGGGGCTGCTCGGCGGGATGGAGGCGGTGCCCCTCCCGATGATGCTGCGGGTGCGGCTGGCCCAGTTGCGTGCCCGTACGGGTGATGTGGTGGGGGCGGAGCGGGAGCTGGTGTTGGCCGGCGAGGCGGCCGACCGTACGCCGGATCGGCTGGCGGCGGCGCGGGTGCGGCAGGCCGCCGGGGAGGTGGCGCGGCGGCGGGGTGAGCTCGGCGAGGCGGAGCGCCTGCTGGTGGAGGCGCTGGAGCTGGTGGACGGGCAGGCGGACGTGCCGGGGCAGTTCCTGTCGACGGTTCATGTCGAGCTGGCGCGGGTGCGGGCGGAGCTCGGGGATCGCGAGGCGGCGTGGCGGTCGCTGCGTTCGGCGCTGGTGTCGTCGGGGCGGGCGGGTGACGAGACGGTGCGCGCGATGGTGCTGGAGGCGGTGGCGGAGTGGTGTGCCGCCGGTGGGGACCTGCCGCGTGCCGCGCTGGTCGCGGGGGCGGCGCGGACGCTGCGCGGGTTGGACGTCGGGTTGGACGTCGGGTCGGACGGGGTGCACAGGTTGGAACGTGGCCGTCCGAAGCTGAGGTTGGTCAAGGCAGTTGCGCGCGCACCCATCGAGGGTCGGGGTTGACGTGCGGCGTGCCCGCCACGACCACGGTGGGCACCGTCTCGTCGCCGCCGGTGGCGGCCCGGACCGCCGCGGCGCCGTCCGGGTCGCGCCAGATGTCGACCCAGTGCATCCGGTAGGCGTGGCGGCCGAGCCGGGTGCGCAGCCGCATGCAGTAGCGGCAGCCGGGGCGCCAGTAGACGATGGGCCGGCCGTCGGCCGCGGCGCGGCGCAGCGCCTCGGCGGCGCTGACGGACCTGGGGAAGATCAGCGGGGACAGCAGGACGGCGCCGACCAGGAAGATCAGGAGCAGTGTGACGGCGGCGACCGGGGCTCCCCGGGCGATCTGCCGTGCCGCGGCGGCGAGCCCGAGGGCTAGGAAGAGGATCGGGAGCGTCCATCGGCGCAGCATGGCGATCAGGCTAGCGCAGCGTGCTTCGGTGGACAGCGCGCGGGTTTGACTCCGACGTCGGGTCAGGTTCTGGCCTCGCGACCATGTCGATCACTGTTCCTGACACCTGCTCGGCCATACGGCGGATCCTGCCGGCCCCGGCCGTGGGCGCCGGGTATGCCGTGGGCAACCGGCCTGCCGACACCTATCTGGCGGCGATCGGGCAGACGGCGGCGCAGGCCCTGCATGCCGACAGTTCGGACGTCATCGCCGCCACGCTCCGCCCCGGCGGCTGAGGGCGGCGGCCCGTATCGTTAGCCGGACTAACACAAGGGCGCTAGGATCGCGGCATGACCAGCAGGGCCGAAGCCGCGGACATGCCGCACGACGGTGAGACGAAGACGCCGGAGCGGCTGCGCGGACGTGCCAGCCGCCTGCTCGCGATGGTGGCGGCGCGGGCGGACCGGCTGATGGGCGAGGGGCTGGCCCGGGTCGACGCCCGCAAGTGGCACTACGCGGTGCTCGCCTCGCTGGAGGAGTTCGGCCCGGGCAGCCAGGCGACGCTGAGCCGCCGCACCGGTATCTATCGCAGCGACATGGTGGGCGTCCTCAACGAACTGGCCGAGCGCGGTCTCGTCGAACGGATGCCGGATCCCGACGACCGCCGCCGCAACGTCATCACCATCACCGCGCAGGGGCGGCAGAGCCTGCGCCGCCTCGACAAGGTGCTGGACGACCTCCACGAGGAGCTGCTCGCCCCGCTGACCCCTGCCGAGCGCGACCAGTTCGTGCATCTGCTCACCCGGCTGCGGGACCACCACACCCGGCGGGCCGCGCACCCCCCGGCCTCATAGTCCCGCACTCCGGCGCCGTCAGCGCCGTCAGCGCCGTCAGTGGTCGAGGCGGCGGTAGCGGCGGACCGACAGCGGGAGGAAGACCGAGATGAGCAGCAGCGGCCAGACCAGCGCCATGACCCCGGCGTGCTCGGAGATCCAGGTGGTGCCGCCCGCTCCGGGGTTGCCGAACAGGCCACGGGTGGCGGCCATGGTGGCCGACAGGGGGTTCCATTCGGCGACGGCGGCGAGCCAGCCGGGCATCGTGCCGGTCCAGGCGAAGGCGCTGGACACGAAGCCGACGGGCCAGACGAGGACCTGGACGGCCATGACGGCTTCCGGGCCGCCGAGGGTCAGCCCGAGGTAGATGCCGACCCACAGGAACGCGAAGCGCAGCAGCAACAGCAGCCCGATGGCGAGGGCGGCGCGGACGGGCCCTTCGTGCCAGCGCCAGCCGACGGCCAGGCCGCAGGCGATCATGACGGCGAGGCCGAGGACGGTGTTGAGCATGTCCGCGGCGCTGCGGCCGAGGACGACGGCGGACGAGCCGATGGGCAGGGAGCGGAAGCGGTCGGTGACGCCCTGGGCGGCGTCGCGGGCGACGGCGGTGAAGGTGGCCTCGATGCCGAAGAGCATTGTCATGGCGTACATGCCGGGCATGAGGTATTCGCGGTAGTCGCCGCCGCCCGGTACGGCCATGCCGCCGCCGAACAGGTAGCCGAACATCAGCACGATCATGACGGGGAACAGCAGGCCGGCCACGACCTGGCCGGGTTTGCGGGCCCAGTGGCCGAGATCGCGCAGGGTGACGGTCCAGCCGTCGGCCAGAGTCCAGCGCAGTCGCGCGGCCGGGGTGCGGGGGATCTCGGGTGCGGTGACGGTCGTGCTCATGCGGCGGATTCCTTCCTCGCGTTCTTCCTGGTGCCGGTCAGGTGGAGGAAGACCTCGTCCAGGGAGGGCCGGCGTACGGCGATGTCGGCGACGGCGACGCCCGCGGCGTCGAGGGCGCGCAGGACCTCGGGGAGCGCGGCGGACCGGTCGCGTACGGGTGCGCTGACCCGGCGGGTGTCGGCGTCCACGTCGACGGACACACCATCCGAGACCGCACCCGAGACGCCCTCCGCTCGGCCGACGATCGCGGCGGCGGCGGGCAGGTCGGCGGTGTGGCGCACGACGACGTCGAGGCGGTCGCCGCCGAGCGCGGACTTCAGCTCGTCGGGAGAGCCCTCGGCGACGACGCGGCCGGCGTCGACGACCGAGACGCGGGAGGCCAGCTGGTCGGCCTCCTCCAGGTATTGGGTGGTGAGAAGCACGGTGGTGCCCTCGGCGACGAGGGCGCGGACGGCCTCCCATACCTCGGTGCGGCCGCGCGGGTCCAGGCCGGTGGTGGGCTCGTCGAGGAACAGCACCGGAGGGGAGCAGATCATGCCGACCGCCAGGTCGAGGCGGCGGCGCATGCCGCCGGAGTAGTTCCCGACCGGTTTGGTCCCGGTGTCGGCGAGGCCGAACCGGTCGAGCAGTTCGTCGGCCCGGACGCGGGCCGCGGCCGGGCACAGGTGGTGAAGGCGGCCGAACATGACGAGGTTCTGCCTGCCGCTGAGGACCTCGTCGAGCGCGGCGTGCTGGCCGACGAGGCCGATGCTGCGGCGCACGTCGGCGGGCTGCCGTACGACGTCGAAGCCGGCGACGCGGGCCGTGCCGCCGTCCGGGCGCAGCAGCGTGGTGAGTATGCGGACGGCGGTGGTCTTGCCTGCGCCGTTCGGCCCGAGCAGGCCGTGCACCGTGCCCGCGCCGACCGTCAGGTCGAGGCCGTCGAGGGCGGGGGTGTTCCCGTATCGCTTGCGCAGCCCGTCGGCCGCGATCGCGTGCGTCATCGCGCTTCCTCCAAAGGTTCCGTACGGCGTACCGTACAGCATACGGAGTCGCGCTGCGCATAGAATTCGCGGGCGATGACGGAGTACAGCTCGCAGGGAGACCCGGCGCGGAGTCTGGCCCTGCTGTGGCGCACCGGGGAGCGGACCGGGCGCAAGGGCAAGCCGGAGATCGGGGTCGACCGGATCGTGCGCGCGGCGATCGAGGTCGCCGACGCCGAGGGCCTGGCCGCGCTGTCCATGCGCAAGGTCGCCGAGCAGCTCGGGGTGGGGACGATGTCCCTGTACACCTACGTCCCCGGCAAGGCGGAGCTGATCGACGTCATGCTCGACACCGCGTACGGCGAGCTGCCCGCGCCCGAGGAGGTGCCGGGCGGCTGGCGGGGCAGGCTGGAGCTGATCGCGCGGGAGAACCTGGCGCTTTATCGGCGGCACCCGTGGATGCTGCAGGGGTCGTCGCTCACCCGGCCGCCGTTGGGCCCCAACCTCATCGCGAAGTACGACTACGAGCTGCGGGCCGTCGACGGCATCGGCCTGGACGACCTCGAGATGGACTCGGTCGTCACGCTGCTGAACGGCTATGTGAGCGGAGCGGCGCGGGGCGCGGTGGAGGCGGCGCAGGCGCCGGGCGAGACCGGCGTCACCGACGAGCAGTGGTGGCACGCGCACGCGCCCTATCTGGCCAGGGTGTTCGACCCCCGGCGTTACCCGGTGGCCGCCCGGGTCGGCGCGGCGGCGGGCGAGGCGTACAACGCGGCCTACGATCCCGACCAGGCATTCGAGTTCGGCCTGCAGCGCGTGCTCGACGGCATCGAGGCGTTCGTCGCCGCCCGCACCGCCGGGTGAGGCGCTGGTCAAAGAGTCGGTAGGCCCGGCGGCCGGCCCGCGCGTGCCTGCGTGACTACACCCTCGCGTCCGGGGAACCTGCCCTCGCGGAGATCCGCACAGGAGAACCGGCGCAGGAGAACCAGCGCAGTGGCGTGGGGGACGGAGGCACGGTGATGGCGACCACCGCGGGCGAGGCCCGGGCCGGTGCGACGCCGGTCGGGCTGCGGCTGCCGGGCATCGTGCTCGGGGTGGGGCTCGGCGGGTTCGCCGACGGCATCCTGCTGCACCAGCTCCTGCAGTGGCATCACATGCTGAGCAGCACCGACAGCGACAACATCGGGGTGAGGTTCTACAACCCGCGCACCGTCTCCGGCCTGGAGATGAACACCGTGTGGGACGGCGTCTTCCACACCGTGTGCTGGCTGGCGGTGCTCGCCGGCCTCGCCATCCTCTACTCCAGGGTCACCCGTCACCGGCGCCGGGTGTGGACCTCGCGGGTGCTGTGGGGGTGGATCCTGGCCGGGTGGGGGATCTTCAACCTGGTCGAAGGCGTCCTGGACCACCACATCCTTGGCATCCATCATGTCCGGGGCGGGCCCCACCAGCTCTGGTGGGACATCGGGTTCCTCGTCCTGGGCGCGCTGCTGCTCGCCGGGGGCTACCTGCTCGCGCGCAGCGGCCGCTCCTTCGACCCGGCCGATCCTCCCGCCAGGGCCGTCGCGCGATGAACCACCATGACGCGGCGGACCACGCCGCGCTTCTCGCCCTGCTCCTCGCCCTGTTTCTCGCCCTGGTCGTCTACATGCGCCTGGCGCGGCGGGCGCGCCGCCGCAACCCGGTCGCGGGCTGGAGCCGGCGGCGTACGGCCTGCTTCGCCACCGGGCTCGCGCTGTCGGCGGCGGCGCTGCTGCCGCCCGTCGCGTCGTTCGCGCATGCCGACTTCCGCGGCCACATGGTGCAGCATCTGCTCCTCGGCATGTACGCCCCGCTCGCCCTGGTGCTGGGCGCGCCGGTCACCCTGCTGCTGCGGGCCATGCCCGTCGCGGGCGCGCGGCGGCTGTCCGCCGTCGTGCACAGCGGTGCCGGCCGGTTGCCGACCCATCCGGTGACCGCACTGCTGCTGTCCACCGGCAGCCTCGTGGTGCTGTATTTCACCCCGCTCTACAACGCCGTGACGGCCCGGCCCGCGGGGCACTGGCTGCTGCACACGCACTTCCTGCTGTCGGGCTGCCTGTTCGCGCACGTCATCGCAGGTCCCGACCCCGCGCCGGCCCGGCCGGGCGTACGGGCCCGTCTGGTCTGTCTGGGCTGTGCCATCGCCGTGCACGCGGTCGTCGCGCAGCTGATGTACGGCGGCTTCTGGGTGGATGTGCACGCGCCCGTCGCCGAGGTCCGGGGCGGCGCGGAGATCATGTACTACGGCGGGGACATCGCCGAGCTTCTCCTCGCGGCCGCCCTCGTGTCGACCTGGCGGCCGGAACGCCGCTCCAGGTCCGTCGCCCGCCGCGCCGTGCGGGCCTGAGACCCGTACGGGGCCGGAAACGCGCCGGCCTGCCGCCGCGTGGTGCGGGGGCAGGCCGGTGGGGGGAGTGTGGGGGTGGTGTCAGGCGCGGCTCGCCACGCGCACGAGGAGCGGCTGCACGAGCCGGGCCGCCAGGGGACCGAAGGCCGCCAGGATCAGGACGTACGCCGCCGCCAGAGCGCCCAGGTCGGGATGGGCTCCGGCGGCGACCGCCAGACCGGCGATGACGATGTTGAACTCACCGCGGGGGATGAGCGCGATGCCCGCGCGGACCCGGCCGGCGCGGGCGATGCCGGCGCGGCGGGCCGCGTAGATGCCGGTCATCAGCTTCGTGATCATCGTCACCAGGGCCAGGCCCGCGGCCAGGGCGGCGGCGGGCAGGATCTTGGTGGGGTCGGTCTGCAGGCCGAAGAACACGAAGAAGACCGCGGCGAACAGATCGCGCAGCGGCGCGAGCAGCGCCTGGGCGTCCTCGGCCAGCTCGCCCGACAGCGCGATGCCGACGAGGAACGCCCCGACCGCGGCCGACACCTGCAGCTGCTGGGCCAGCCCGGCGACCAGCAGCGCCAGCCCGACCACCTTGAGCACGAGGACCTCGGAGTTGGGGCTGGCGACGAACGCCTCGATGTAGCGGCCGAAGCGCAGCGCGACCAGCAGGACCACGCTCACCGCGGCGAGCGCGATGGCCACGGTGACCGCGCCGGCGAACAGGCTCAGCCCCGCCAGCATGGCGGTCAGGACAGGCAGGTAGATCGCCATCGTGAGGTCTTCGAAGACCAGCAGTGACAGCACCACCGGGGTCTCGCGGTTACCGATCCAGCCCAGATCGGACAGAACCTTGGCGGTGATGCCCGAGGAGGTGGCGTAGGTGACGCCCGCCATGGCCACGGCGGCGACCGGTCCCCAGCCGAGGATCAGCGCGCAGGCGGCGCCCGGCGCCGCGTTGAGCACGAGGTCGACCAGACCGGCGCGGGCGTTGCCCTTGAGGCTGGTCATGAGCTCGTCGGCGTTGTATTCCAGGCCGAGGGTGAGCAGCAGCAGGATGACGCCTAATTCCGCCCCGGTGGCGATGAACTCCTCGCTGGTGGCCAGCGGGAGGATGCCACCGGTGCCGAAGGCCAGGCCCGCGATGAGGTAGAGCGGGATGGGGGAGATGCCGACGCGCAGCGCCAGCGCTCCGAGGATGCCGAGTCCGAGGACGACGGCGCCGAATTCCAGAAACAGTATCGCCGTATTGTGCACGCGTTGCCTCAGCCGCTGGCGAAGATGTCGGCGACGGCGGCGGTGCTGTCCTCGCTGCCCACCACGACCACGATGTCGTCCCCGGAGAGGACGAAGTCGGGGGCGGGGCTGGCGAACACGTGCCCGGCGCGGACGACGGCCACGATGGAGGCTCCGGTGCGGGTGCGCACCTGGGCCTCGCCCATGGGCCGGCCGGCGTACGGGGAGCCCGGCGCGATCGGGAGCTGGACGCTGACCAGGCCCTCGACCTCGCGGTGCAGGGCGTTGAGCCGCTGGACGATGCGGGGGGCGCCGAGGAGCTCGACGAGCGCGTCCGCCTCCTCGTCGTTGAGTTTCACCGTCTCGCAGGCCCTGTCGGGATCATCGGGATCGTAGATCACCAGGTCGCGCCGGCCTGTGCGGTGGGAGACGACACCTATACGCCGTCCCGAGCGCGTGGTGAACTCGTGCCGAAGCCCGATTCCCGGCAACACCGTCTGCTCGACATCCACGGCGCTGCTCCTCCGTTCAGATAAGTCAATGGGTACCCAGGAACCTACCAACAATGGACGGAGGTCTCATTTCGGGTCCTCTTGGCATGTGTCGTTGCCGTTATGGCAATCTGGCGTGCGTGGACGACGACCTCGAACACGCGCTCGTCTCGGTCGGGCCCCGGCTGCGTGCGCTGCGCAAACAGCGCGAGACGACGCTCGCCGACCTGTCGGCGGCGACCGGCATCTCGGTGAGCACGCTGTCGAGGCTGGAGTCGGGCGCGCGGCGGCCGACCCTCGAACTGCTGCTGCCCCTGGCCAAGGCCCATGGGGTCACGCTCGACGAGCTCGTGGACGCCCCGCCGACGGGGGATCCGCGCATCCATCTGCGGCCGGTCGTCCGCTTCGGGATGACGATGCTGCCGCTGACCCGCCGGGCCGGGGGCATCCAGGCGTACAAGCTGGTGATCCCGGCGGGCAGCGCCAGGAGGTCGCCGGAGCCGAAGACCCACGAGGGTTACGAGTGGCTCTACGTGCTGAACGGGCGGCTGCGGCTCGTCCTCGGCGAGCGGGATCTGGTGCTGTCTCCAGGGGAGGCGGCCGAGTTCGACACCCGGCTGCCGCACTGGTTCGGCGCCGCCGACGAGGGCGCGGTCGAGTTCCTCAGCCTGTTCGGCAGCCAGGGCGAGCGCGCCCACCTGCGTGCCCGCCCGAAGGCGAAGCAGGAGCCTGCGCCGGACGGCGGGCGAGAGTGAGCAGGTGCCCGCTGACCCCGAGAAGCGACGGCACGCGTTCGAGCGTGCGCTGGGCGTCGAGCATGAGCCTGCGGCGCTCGGGGTCGTCGAGCCAGTCGTCCACGTCGCCGTACAGCCAGAAGGCGCCCTCCAGGCCGTAGCGCTCGGCGCCGGGGAGCCCGGCGTCGGCGAACTCCCCCGGCACCTCGTCGGGCTCGTGCAGGTAGGCGGGGAAGCCCTGCGCAGGACCCAGCAGGCGGCCGTTCTCCATGGCCTCCCGGGCGGCCCGGCGGTGCGGCTCGTGTTCGTAGACCCCCAGGTAGACCATGTCGTGCACGGCCGCGTAGCGGCTGATCGTGGCGGCGGCCACCAGCCCGCCGGGGCGCACCACGCGGCGCGCCTCGGCCAGGGCGGTGACCCGGTCGGCGCGGTCGGGCAGGTGATAGAGCGGGCCCAGCAGCAGGACCGCGTCGGCGCTCGTGTCCGGCAGGGGCAGGTCGCGTGCGTCGCCCAGCCGCGCGGTCACGCCCGGCAGGGCCCCGGCCCGCTCGACGTGGAGCGGGACCGGGTCGAGCAGTTCGACCTCGTAGCCGTCGGCGACCAGCCACTCGGCGTGCACCCCGGTGCCGCCGCCGATGTCGAGCACCCGGGTGGGTGGTGACGGCAGGGCCCGGCGCAGCACGTCCTGCGTCCGCCACAGCTCCAGCCGGCCCCGGCCCGTACGGAGCCTGCCGTCCTCCTTGCCCTGCTCGTAGTAGGTGAGGACGTCCGGGGTCACCGTCATGACCGATCACACTCCGGTTCATGTGTGAGGGCGGGGCCGTGCTGGTGGGGCGGGGCTGGTGGGGGCGGGGTCGTCGGGGCCGGTCAGGCCGCGGGCTCGGCGGGGAGCCAGAACCGGTGGCTGCCGGGGTTCTCATGGTAACGGCGCAGCGCGGCGATGCTGCTGAGCCAGCCGGTCCAGGCGGCGTACGGCGGCTTGCCGGTGTCGAAGCCGCTCTGGACGAATGTCAGGCGGGTCTTGCCGCCGCTGTCCTCCAGCTCCCAGGGGACGACGCCCGCCGGTCCCCAGTCGGTCGCCATGGTCTTGCCGGGAACCAGATCGATGATCTTCGCGGGGCTCGGGTCGGCGTCCAGGCCGCCCATGGCGAAGCGCCCGCCGACGTGCGGCTCGATGCCGACGGGGAAGCCGAACCAGTCGCTCGCCTTGTCCGAGTCGACCAGGGAGTCGAAGACCTGCTCGACCGGCGCGTCGATGACGGTCTCGCCGCGGAAGTCGGCCGAGGTGAAGTCGGGCTGGGGCCCGATCTCGCGCCCCTCGAGGTAGTCGGCCAGGTTGGACAGCGCCATCGACCAGAAGGTCTGCAGCACGCCCCGGATGCTCGCCCCGGTGATGACGTCCTGGAAGTCGAAGTGGGTCTGCGACAGAGCCAGGACGGTCGTGTCCGGGGTCTCCTCCGTCAGCGTGATCTCGGTGGTCGTCTCCACGCCGTCCAGCAGCCAGGCGAAGCGCAGCGTGTGGTCGTCGGCGTGCAGGACGCGCTGGTGAGGGGCGTCGCCCTCGGGCGTACGGCGGCCCCAGAACGCGTACCGGCCGGGCAGGTCGGACTCGGCGTGCTCGGCCAGCCACACCCGCATCGCCGCGGCGTCGGTCAGCGCGTGGCGGACCTCCTTCACCGGGGCGGCGAGGCGGACGCGGATGATCATCGGCTCAGTCATGGTCGTCTCCTCGGAAATGATGGGGATAGCAGGCAACGACGAGCTTGAAGGCGTCGCCTTCTGCGCCGCCGTAGCGGGTGAACAGGTCCTGCAGCATGGTGCGCAGGTCGGCCAGGAACTCCTGGCGTCGTTCCGGTGACACGTGCACCTCGCCGGACACGCCGATGGACGGCAGCTCCGGCGCGGTGCGGTCGAGGGCGGCGATGTCCGCCTGCACCTCTTCCATGAGGTCGAGCAGGTAGCCCAGGCTGAGCTCGTCCTGGCGCCGGCGCAGCCCGCCGATGCGGCCCACCAGGCCCGGCGACAGCCAGTAGGAGCGGGCGCTCGCCTGGTAGATGCCTTCGGTGATGCCGCGCACCCGCCGTTCGGAGACCTGCTCGACCAGGCCCGCCTCCACGAGGCGTTTGACGTGGTAATAGACGCGCTGCGGCGTCTGGTCGAGCACCGCCGCCACCTCGGTGCACGTGCGCGGCTCGGCCAGTTGCCGCAGCACTTCGATGCGCTGCGGTTTGAGCAGTGCCTCGGCCTGCTCGATCTGCTCCAGGTACAGGACGTCTCTCATTGCAAAAACAATCTTGTACGTAAAAATTCTCTTTGTCAATGGAGTTCGCGGAAGAAGCGGGGGTGCCGACCTCGGGGGTCTGTCTGGGATGTGGGCCTTGGGCGCCGGCCGGGCTACGCGCAGGCGGCGGCGCGGGCGGGGTCCCCGGCCATCGCGACCGCGACGGCGCGGTTGAGCTCGACCACGGGGGAGGGCGAGACGTGGGCGAGCACCCGGTAGAGCGCGGCGACGCGCTCCCAGGGGGCCGGTCCCTCCCGGCCCTTCACCCACTCCTCGAACGGGACGCCCCCGGATCGACACGCCTCCCGGATTTTTTTCAAGATTTTTCCCGGAGGTGTCTCCGGGGAGCGCCACGTCCGGCCACGGGCACGTACGGCCAGGTGGGCGGTCCGGTGGGTGGAGTGGCGGGTGGAGTGGAGTGGTCGCGCCCGCCGCCGGTCACCGGGTCGTCAGCGGTCCGGCCCCGGTTCCGGTTCTGGCCCCGGTTCCGGTTCTGGCCCCGGCTCCGGTCCGGACTCCCGGCCGTGGTCCGTCCACCCGGGACGGGGGGAACGCCGCCCGCCGGTCGCTTTCCGGTCGAGGAGCGGCAGCCGGAGGACGAACCGTGCTCCGCGTGGGGAGTCCTCGATCCGCAGCGTTCCGCCGTGGGCGTGGGCGATGTCGCGGGAGATCGCGAGCCCCAGCCCGGTGCCGCCGGAGTCCCGGCACCGCCCCTCGTCCAGGCGGGTGAACCGCTCGAAGATCCGCTCGCGGTCGGCGCGCGCGATGCCGTTCCCGTCGTCGGTCACGGTGACGACCGCCCGGCCGTCGGCGGATGCGACGCCGATCGTGACGCCGGTCTCCGCGTGCCGCCGCGCGTTGCTCAGCAGGTTGCCCACCAGCCGGATCAGCTGGATCCGCGAGCCGTGCACCCACACGTCCCCGGACGTGCAGACCTTCACCGGCGTGCCGCCGTAGTGAGTGTCCGCCTCTGCGGTGACCAGTGCCGCGAGGTCGATCGGCTCGTGCGGCTCCGCCCGGCCGTCGCGTAGCCGGGCCATCACCAGCAGGTCCTGCACGATCGCCTCCAGGCGGCCGGCGGCCGACAGCGCCCCCCGGATGGTGTCGCGGGGGTTGACCTGGTCAGGGTGGATCAGCGCCTCCTCCAGTTGCAGCCGCAGCCCGGTGATCGGTGTCCTGAGCTCGTGGGAGGTGACGGCGGCGAACTGGGCCTGGCGCTCGGCGGGGCGCAGCGCCCGGCCGATGATCCACCACATCAGGCGGGCGCCCGACAGGACGATGAGGAGCCCGGCCCCTCCGATGAGGTATTCGAGGCGGTGCGTCCCGCACAGGGGCGGCTCGACCGTCCCGGCGTAGACGACGGGGGCATCGGGGGCCGGCGACACCCGGTTGGCCATGAGCAGGAGGCACGGCCTGCCCGGGGCGCATTCGACGCGCCGTTGGAGCCGGTCGTCGGCCGGGGGCCGGAGCATGCTCAGCCGCGGCCGCCCCGCCGCGTCCGGGCTGGCGACCAGGATCCTGCCCCGGGCGTCCACCAGCTGGACCAGGTGGATGGCGCCGGAGACGGAGGCGGGGTGCGGCAGTGTGCCGCTGCGCACCTGCGCGCTCCACCGGGCGGCGACCTGCTCGGCGTCGAAGAACACCCGGTCCTCGATCCTGTATCGGACGGCCAGGTCCAGGCTAACGCCGCCCAAGGCCGTGATCAGGAATAACAGCGTCGTCGCCGCTGTCGTGTAGCGCGCCTGCAGCGAGTGCAGGAACCGCATCGGCCTCACCATTTCCTGCCGCCCCCGGTGGGCCACCACCAAGGCAGAGTGGACGATTGCGTCCACTTTGCGGTCAGTTATCCGATTGTGTCAAATTGGTGACAGGGGTCTTGACGTGCGCTTTCACGTGGTCGAGTGCCATGTCGAGGGCGACCATGAAGGGCTGCTCGTCCTGCATCGTCTCGGCGAGCAGGTAGCCCCCCTGCAGGGCGGCGATGACCCCGACGGCGAGTTCTCCCGGGTCCACCCCGGGATCGAGTTCGCCGTTCTCCCGCATCCGGGCGAGGCTGTCCGCGATCAGCCCCTGCCATGCGCCGAAGATCTCTGCCAGCGACTGGCGGGCGTCGTCGCTGCGGCCGGACAGCTCGTTGGCCAGCGAGCCGATCGGGCACTTGTACGGCATGCCGCGCTCCCGAAGATTCGCCAGCAGCGAATCGCGCCACTGTTCGAGATCTCGCATCGAGCGCACCTGGTCGAGCTGCGGTTTCTGTGCGGAGACCACGAGGTGCTCCCGCATCGCGATCACCTCGGCGACCAGCGCGTCCTTGTCCGGGAAGTAGTGATAGAGCTGCGACTTGCTGATGCCGCAGGCGTCCACCACCTGATCGAGGGGCGTCGCCGCCACCCCCTGCCGGAACATGAGGTCCGCGGCGGTCTCGACGATGCGCCGGCGAGTGGCCGCGCCGCGTGCGGTGAGCCTCGCAGAACCCTTTTCCGGCCCTCGAACGGCCATGTGCAACCCCACCTTCGGCCACAGCGGCCCTGCCGGGGCATGCCGGAGGAGCAACCTTGACAATTACGACATACCACCACATACTGGACCAAATCGTCCAGTGCCGGGTTTATGCGCCGCTCGCACGACACGGATGCGGCACCGCTTCGCGTGGGAGAGGGCACAGAACCGACGACCGCCGACGACCCCGGCCGGCCGCGAGGGGATCCGGGGGCAGGCGCCGGTCACTCGCGCCGCGCCGCTCCCGGGAGGGTGAAATGGCGGGCATGGAACTGCGGGAACTGCGGGCGTTCGTCGTGGTGGCCGAGGAGGGCGGCATGTCGGCCGCGGCGCGGCGGCTGCACCTGAGCCAGCCCGCGCTGTCCCAGACCGTCGGCATGCTGGAGCGCCGGCTGGGGGTGAAGCTGCTGGTCCGCGGCAGCGCCGGAGTCCGGCCCACCGAGGCGGGGATGACGCTGCTCGCCGAGGCGCGCGCCGTGCTCGCCCGGCACGATCGGGCACTGCGGACCATGGCCGCGTACGCGAGCGGGGACGGCGGGGTGCTGCGCGTGGGGATTCCCCTTGAGGTGCCGTCCGACCTGCTCGGCCCGCCGCTGGAGCAGCTCGCCGTGGCCCACCCCGGCACCCGCGTGCAGGCGCGTCATCTGTCCACGGCGGCGCAACTGGCCGCGCTGCAGGCCGGTGAGCTCGACGTGGGCCTGCTCAGGGAGCGTCCGCCGGGGCAGGAGTTCGACGCGATGCTCGTCTCCAGGGAGCGGCTCGGCGTGCTCCTCGCGGCCGACCGGGCCGCCGAGCTGCGTGGCCCCGACGGCATCCGGCTGGAGGAGCTCACCGGGCTGGAATGGGTGGGTTTCCCGCGTTCCGGCAGCCCCGCCTGGTTCGGCGAACTGACCGCGATCCTGCGCAGCCACGGCCTTGACCTCGGCCCTGCCGCACCCGAGGGGCAGGAGCTGATCGCGGAGGTCAAGCTCGCCGCCGTGAGCACGGGCAGGGGGTTCGCACTGGCGCCGCCGCAGTGGCCGCAGCCGCTGCCTCCGGCCGTCGCGTGGTCGCCCCTGGCCGGTCACCCGCTGGTCCGGCGCACCTGGGTGGTCTGGCCGGCGACCTCGCGCCGCCGCGACCTGGCCGACTTCATCGCGGGCTTCCCCGACCCGGACGGCGCGCGGTGATCATCCCAGCCGGCCAGAGGAACACCTGATGGCCGTCATCGGCCACCACTATGACCGTTCCGGAAGTTCCCGTACCCGGCCGGAGCTTGCACCCTGCGCACCCGGTCGCCTGACTCGGCGACCGGTCGGAAGGATCAGTGAATCAGCAGAGGTGGAAGCGATGACCGCAGAACTGTCGGGAACCGGCGCGCTGATAACCGGGGGCACCAGCGGCATCGGGCGGGCGACCGCCCGGGCGCTGGCCCGGCTCGGCGCCCGGGTCGTGCTGTCCGGCCGAGACGAGACGCGGGGCAAGGAAGTGGTCGAGGAGATCCGCGCTCTCGGCGGCGAGGCCCACTTCGTGCGGGCCGACCTGCGCGACGAGCCGTCGGCGCGTTCTCTGGCGAGGAGCGCGACCGCGCTGCTCGGGCACGTGGACGTGCTCGTGAACAACGCCGGGATCTATCCGTTCGGGCCCACGGCCCAGACGAGTGAACGGGACTTCGACGCGGTCTTCGACCTGAACGTCAAGGTTCCGTACTTCCTTGTCGCCGAACTCGCTCCGGCCATGGCCGCCCGGGGCAACGGCGCGATCGTCAACGTGACCACGATGGTCGCCGAGTTCGGCCTCGCCGGCATGAGCCTGTACGGGTCGAGCAAGGCCGCGGTGGTGCTCCTGACGAAGTCCTGGGCGGCGGAGTTCGGCCCCCGGGGCGTGCGGGTCAACGCGGTGAGCCCCGGCCCGACGCGCACCGAGGGCACCGCCCCCATGGGCGGGGACCTCGACGACCTCGCTCAGGCCGGGCCCGCCGGACGCCCCGCGAGCCCGGAGGAGATCGCCGAGGCCATCGTGTTCCTGGCCTCGCCACGGGCGAGCTTCGTCCACGGCACGACCCTGCACGTGGACGGCGGCCGCGTGGCCGTGTGACCCGTGTGCCTCGCGCCCGGCGGCCGGCCGCCTCACGGGGCTGGCCGCCGGGCGCACCGCGTGCGTTCGGTGGGATACGTTCTAGCGGGACGGCGAGCGGCCGCGCGCCCACGGAACACGAGGAGATCAGGCACGGTGCCCGACACGCACGACCACGGGGACGCCCGCGCCACGGCATCGGCCGGCCCCGGCGGGGGACGGGCCGGCCTGCGGGCCGACTGCGCGAACTGCTTCGGGCTGTGCTGCGTGGCGCTGCCCTTCGCCGCCTCGGCCGACTTCGCGATCAGCAAGGACGCCGGGCGGCCGTGCCCCAACCTGCGCGACGACTTCCGCTGCGGCATCCACGCGCGGCTGCGCGACAGCGGCTTTCCCGGCTGCACCGTCTACGACTGCTTCGGGGCGGGGCAGAAGGTCTCGCAGGTCACCTTCGGCCGTAGCTGGCGCGACGATCCGGGGATCGCGGCGCAGATGTTCGAGGTCTTCCCGGTCGTACGGCACCTGCACGAGCTGCTGTGGTATCTGGACGAGGCGATGTCCCTGCCGGTGACCCGCCCCATCCACGCCGAGCTGCGCGCCGCGTTCGAGGAGACCGAACGCCTGACCACGGGCACCCCCGCCGACCTGCTGGGGGTGGACGTCGCCGCCCACCGCGACAAGGTCAACGTGCTGCTGCTGCGGACGAGTGAGCTGGTGCGGGCGTCGGCCGGGGGCCGTGCCGCCGCCGACCGCAGGGGAGCCGACCTGATCGGCGCCCGGCTGCGGGGAGCCGACCTGCGCGGCGCCAACCTGAGGGGCGCCTACCTCATCGGGGCCGATCTGCGCGGAGCGGACCTGAGGGGCGCGGACCTCATCGGCGCGGACCTGCGCGGGGCCGACCTCGGCGGCGCCGACCTCACCGGGAGCGTCTTCCTCACCCAGGTCCAGGTGAACGCGGCCAGGGGAGACGCCGCCACGAAGCTGCCCCCGGCCCTCACCCGCCCGGCGCACTGGCCGGCCACGCAGGCCGGCCCGTCCGCCGCGCCGGAACGGGCCTCCACCCGCCGTCCGCGCCCCCGCCGCCGGCGCGGGTAGCCACCGGCCCGCCGCACGCGCCGGCGACCGGGAGGTATCGCAGAGGAACGCAGGCTCACGACCGGCTCGGCGCGGCTCCTGCCGGGCGGCGCAGCGGGGCGCGCAGGTCGTCCAGGTGCGCGGCCACCGGGCCGAGTGTCAGCATGCCGCTGCCCGCCCCGGCCAGTTCGCCCGCCGCGGGCAGCAGCGCGGCGTGGGCGCGTTCCATCGTCGTGCGGTCGCCCAGCGCGAGTGCCGCCCGTGCGGCGAGGCACCACAGGGCCTCCGTCAGCAGGTCGTGCGGAGGCTCGGGCAGGGCACGCAGCGCCGCCGCCGCCTCGGCGCGGCGGTCGCGCGCCAGCAGCACCAGGGGCCTGGCCCACGGCGCGTACGGCCCCCCAGTCGACGTGCTCACCGGCGGGATCGGCGCCGGGCGGGGGCTGCCCGTGCCGCAGGCGCAGGCACAGCAGCGCGAGCGGCAGCAGGCCGTGCTCCACGCCCGGCATGCCGGCGCACGAGCGGCCCCTGGCGGGCGCGTTCACCGCGTGGTATCGGGCGCTGCGCCTGGACCTGCGCGGGGTCGTCGGACCGGGTCCAGATGGCCGGGACGTCGAAGGCGCCGATCACCCGTGCGGTCAGCTCCGCGTCGCCGAGTTCCTCGGCCGCCTCGACGGTGGCCACGCGGTGCTCGCGCGCCGCCCGCAGGCCGCCCGCCCCAGGTCCAGCCGGGCCTGCGCATGCCGTTCGACCGCGTGCAGCCGCAGCTCGCCCAGGCGGGAGCGTTCGGCACGGGCCCAGCGCCGCCCTGGCCGCCGATCACACGGTGATCTGTCCCGACCTGCGCGGTTACGGCGACAGCGACAGGCCGGCCGAGGCCGGGCGCGACACCTACTCCAAGCGCACGATGGCAGCCGACGTCGTCGCCCTGGCGCGGGCGCTCGGGCACGAGCGGTTCGCGCTGGCCGGGCACGACCGCGGCGCGCTGGTCGCCTTCCGCGCCGGGCTCGACCACCCGGCCGCGATCAGCCACCTGGCCTGCCTCGACGTGCTGCCGACGCTGGACATGTGGGAGGTGATGCACGGCGCGGGCGCCGCCGTCGGCTTCCACCTCTACCTGATGGCCCAGCCGCCCGGCCTGCCCGAGCGGATGATCGGCGCGAGCGCCGACGCCTTCTTCGGCCACTTCCTCGACGTCTGGGCCCCCGACCTGGTGCACACGACGGTCGCGAGCGGGCACTTCATGGCGGAGGAGGACCCGGCGGGCGTCGCCGGGGCACTGCGCGCCCTGCTCACCCGCTGATTCACCCGCTGATTCACTCGCGCCGGTTGTTGCGGTTGGCGATGATGACGGCGAACGGCGGGATCACCAGCGCCACCGCGGACATCACCAGGGCGGCCACGGGCGAGATCTCCCGCACGACCGTTCCGGCCAGGACGAACAGCGTGAGACACGTGGCCATCATGATCAGGTACGTCCGCTTGCGGCGCTGCACGGTGTTCAGCCTATTTCCCGAGAACGGCCGGGGCCGGTGGGGTCAGCAGGCGACGTCGGCGGGCGGGAGCGTGCCGGTGATGCGGCACGCCCGGCCCCCCGGGACCGCCTCCGGTGGTGAGCAGCACGCCGCGCCGCCGGGCGGGGTCGGTCGCGGGCAGCCGCGAGATGGTGATCGTGATCGTCCGGCCGGGGGGACGGCGGTGGTCGAGCGGCACGGTGACCTCCGCGCACGAATCAGCGGGGACGTACGCGCTGATCCGGGGCACATCCCGGGCACCCGCGTGTGAAACTTTCCCCATGCTCCCTGCCTTGACAGGGCCCGCGGACGCTCCGGCACAGCGGCCGGACATCTTTCTTCCCGGGGGTGTGTCCGGATCCGGGGGCCGGCTTCGACGTCCCTGACGAAGCGGTGCGCAGGACGCCCGCCGGAGAGGAGCGAACGGTGAAATACATGATCATGCTGTACGGCTCGCAGCAGGACTACGACGCCCTGGCGGGACGGCCGGGCGACGGGCCCGCCTGGTCGGCCGAGGAGGCCGCGGCCATGCACGCGTTCATGGGCGAGTGGAACGAGGAGCTGGTGAAGTCGGGGGAGTTCGTCGATGCCCAGGGCCTGACCGCCCCCGTCCACGCCCGCAGGATCCGGCTGCGTGAGGGCGTCCCCGTCGTCACCGACGGCCCGTACGCCGAGACCGAGGAGGTCCTGGCCGGCTACACGATCGTCGAGTGCGACAGCTTCGACCGGGCCACGCAGATCGCCGCGCGCCTGGCGAACACTCCCCATCCCGAGAGCGCGGTGGCCCGCGACTGGTATGTGGACATCCGCCCGATCGACGAGTGGCAGGCCGAGCCGGAGCTGTGACGACGCCTGACGGCGAGACCGAGGACCTGCTGCGCCGCCTGGCGCCGCGGGTCCTCGGCGCGGTCGTGCGCCGCTACGGTCACTTCGACGCCGCCGAGGACGCCGTGCAGGAGGCGCTGCTGGCCGCCGCCGTCCGCTGGCCGCAGGACGGCCTGCCGGACAACCCGATGGGCTGGCTCGTCACCGTCGCCGCCCGCAGGCTCACCGACCTGCTGCGCGCCGAGCAGGCCCGGCGCGAGCGGGAGGACACCGCGGGCAGGCGGGCGCTTCCGGAGTGGCGGCTCGCTCCCGCCGCGGACGCTCCGTCGGCGGCCGGGGCCGACGACACGCTGATCCTGCTGTTCCTGTGCTGCCATCCCGCGCTGTCGCCCGCGTCGCAGATCGCCCTGACCCTCCGCGCGGTCGGCGGCCTGACCACCGCGCAGATCGCCCGGGCGTTCCTGGTGCCGGAGGCGACGATGACGCGGCGCATCACCCGGGCGAAGCAGCGCATCAGGGACAGCGGCCTGCCGTTCGGCATGCCCGCCGAGCCCGACCGCGACGCGCGGCTGCGCGCCGTGCTCCACGTGCTCTACCTGATCTTCACCGAGGGGTACGCCGGGGAGACCGGGCTCGGCCGGGAGGACCTGACGGCCGAGGCGATCCGGCTGGCCCGCCTGGTCCACCGGCTGCTGCCGGACGACGGCGAGACGGCCGGGCTGCTCGCGCTGATGCTGCTCACCGACGCCCGCCGCGCCGCGCGTACCGCCCCCGACGGCACGCCGATCCCGATGGCCGAGCAGGACCGCGCCCTGTGGGACGCCGCCGGCATCGCCGAGGGCGTGAAGCTGGTCGAGGCGGCGCTGTCGCGGGGTGCGCCCGGGCCCTACCAGGTGCAGGCGGCGATCGCCGCCCTGCACGACGAGGCGCCGAGCGCGGAGGCGACCGACTGGCCGCAGATCGCGGCGCTGTACGAGGTGCTGGCGGGGATGTCGGACAACCCGGTGACGCTGCTGAACCACGCGGTGGCGGTGGCGATGAGCCGGGGCCCGCGCGCGGGGCTCGACCTGCTCGACGGGCTGGAGGACGACGAACGGCTCGCCCGCGACCACCGCCTGCCCGCGGTGCGCGCGCACCTGCTGGAGATGGCCGGGCAGCGGGCGACGGCCCGCGAGGCCTACCTGGCGGCGGCCCGGCGGGCGGCCACGCTGCCGCGCCGCCGCTACCTGTACGCCCGCGCCGCCCGCCTGGGTGACGCCACCTGACGAGCGCCACCTGACGAGCGACTCGTCCACCAGGTGAAACAGGCGCTGCGGCTGGGTGTGCTGCGGCCCGGCGACCAGCTGCCGACCGCTCGCGAGGTGGTCGAGAGCCTGGCCATCAACCCCAACACGGTGCTCAAGGCCTACCGGGAGCTGGAGCGCGAAGGTCTTGTCGAGGGACGGCCGGGGATGGGGACGTTCGTCCGGCAGGGCATCGCGGGCCCGACGCTCGCCGACCACACCCGGCTGCGACGCGGCCTGGAGGCGTGGGTGCGCGAGGCCCGCGCGGCCGGGCTGGACCACCCTCATGCACGCGGCCGTCGGCCTGCTGCGGCCCGCGCTGGGCGGCGTCCGCGTCGCCGGCGAGGTGGCGTTCGTGGCACAGGACAAGCCGCTGTACGACGGCTTCACCGTCGCCGACATGCTCGCCTTCGGCCGCCGCATGAACCGGCGCTGGGACGGAGAGGCCGCCGCCGCGCGGCTCGCGGGGCCGGGCATCCCGCTGCGGCGGAAGGTGGGCAGGCTGTCGGGCGGCCAGCGGGCGCAGGTGGCGGTGACCCTTGCACTGGCGGGCCTGCCCGACCTGGTCGTGCTGGACGAGCCGCTGGCGAACCTCGACCCCCTGGCCCGCCACGACGTGATGCGTTCGATCATGGCGGAGGTGGCCGAGCGGGGGCTGACCGTACTGCTGTCCTCCCACGTCGTCTCCGACCTGGAGGAGACGTGCGACTGGCTGATCGTGCTCAACGCGGGCCGGCTGCAGGTCAGCGGCGACATCGAGGAGCTGCTCGACGGGCATCTCGTGGTCACCGGGCCGGACGACGCGCCGATCCCGGGAGCGCAGGTGGTGAGCGCGAGCCGCACCGGCAGGCAGGTCAGCATGCTGGTCAGGGGCACACCCCCGCTCGATCCCCGCCACCAGGCGCGCAGGCCGGGGCTGGAGGAGCTCGTCATGGGCTACCTGCGCAGCCCCGAGTCGGCGGCACTGCCCAAGCTGACGGGGGTGGGCGCGTGATCTGGGTGACCTGGCGTCAGCACCGGGCGCAGATCCTCGTGACGGCGGCCCTCCTGGCGCTGCTGGGGATGCTGCTGCTGGGGTCGGCCGTGGAGGCGATCCGGGTACATATCCGAGCACGCCCCGCCCGGCTGCCCCGGGCCCGCCGTGGCCTGCGGAGACCTGGCGGCGGCACTGGAGCGCCGCTACGACGCGGTCTACTCGGTGTTCGGCTGGATGCCGCTGGTGGCCCCCGCGCTGATCGGGGCGTTCTGGGGCGCACCGCTGCTCGGCCGGGAGTACGAGCGCGGCACCCACCGCCTGGCCTGGACCCAGGCGGTGCCCGTAGGGCGGTGGCTGGCGGTCAAGCTGCCGATCCTGGGGGCGGCGGTCGTGGCGGGCGGGCTGCTGCTGTCGCTCATGGTCAGCCTGTGGCGGCCGGTGTTCAGATCGGGGGCCGACTCGACGTTCGGCAACATCGGCGTGTTCAACATGGTCGGGGTGGATCCGGCGGCATGGTGGCTGTACGCGTTCGCGCTGGGCACCGCGGCAGGCGCCCTGTTCCGGCGTACGCTGCCCGCGATGGCGCTGGTCGTGGCCGGGGTGACGGTGACGATGTTCACCCTGTTCCAGCTGACGACTACTACGCCGAGCCCGCGCGCATCGAGCTGTCCGGCACCGTGGTGCTGGACGATCACGACGCCCGGCTGGTGCGCGCCGCCTGGGTGGAGCCGTCGGGCAGGGAGGTCGGCGACCCGGCTGACGAGCGACCGGGCCGGGGATGATCCAATGGAACGTCGCCGAGGCGCCGCCTCGTCAGCGGACGCTCGTCAGCGGACGCGGAGTGGAGGAGTGATCATGACGGAGAGTCTTGTGGTGGGTTCGATTCGTGATCTGCTGCGGGGGCTTGCGGTCTTCGACACCGAACTGCCGGAGTTCGACGTCGACGCCGCGCCGTCCGACCCGGTCGCCCTGTTCGTGGAGTGGCTGACCTCGGCCGTCGAGGCCGGGGTGCGTGAACCGCACGCGATGTCGCTGGCCACCGCCGACGCCGAGGGACGGCCGTCCTCCCGCGTGTTGATCTGCAAGGACCTCGCGCCGGACGGCACCTGGTATTTCGCGACCGGCGCGGGCAGCCGCAAGGGCCGGGAGCTGGCCGCCACGCCGTACGCCGCGTTGTGCTTCCACTGGCCCGAGCAGGGCCGGCAGATCCGGGTGCGGGGCGCGGCCGGGCCTGCGGACGCCGAGCGCGGCGCGGCCGACTTCCTCGCGCGTTCGCCCGGTGCGCGGGCCGACGCGCTGACCGGCCGTCAGTCGCAGGTGCTCGACGACCCCGCCGACCTCGACGCGGCCCTCCGCGCGGCGCACGCCGCGATCGAGGCCGATCCCGGGGTGGTCGCGCCGGGATGGACCGTGTACGGCGTGCGCGCGGACGAGGTCGAGTTCTGGCAGGCCGACCGCGACCGCCGACACACCCGCCTGCGCTACACCCGGCAGGACGACGCCTGGGCCCGGCACCGCCTGTGGCCCTGAGACGCGACGCCCGCCTCCACCGGGACCTGTGGTGAGCATGGAGGGACCGCTGAAGCGCCGCCTGGGCCTGGCCGACGCCGTGATGATCGGGCTGGGGTCGATGATCGGCGCGGGTGTCTTCGCCGCCCTGGCTCCGGCGGCGCGGGCGGCCGGGTCCGGGCTGCTGCTCGGGCTGGCCGCCGCCGCGGTGGTCGCCTACTGCAACGCGACCTCCTCGGCCCGGCTGGCCGCGCGTTATCCCGCCTCCGGCGGCACGTACGTGTACGGGCGGGAGCGGCTGGGGGACTTCTGGGGCTACCTGGCGGGGTGGGCGTTCGTCGTCGGCAAGATCGCCTCGTGCGCGGCGATGGCGCTGACCGTCGGCTCCTACGTGTGGCCGGAGCAGGCCCACGCGGTGGCGGTGGCGGCCGTGGTGGCGCTGACCGCGGTGAACTACGCGGGGATCCACAAGAGCGCCTGGCTCACCCGCGTCATCGTCGGGGTCGTCCTCGCGGTGCTGGCCGCCGTGGTGGTCGCAGGTCTCACCTCCGCCGCCGCGGACCCGGGGCGGCTGGACGTCGGCGCCGACGCCACCACCGGCGGGGTGCTGCAGGCGGCGGGCCTGCTGTTCTTCGCCTTCGCCGGGTATGCCCGCATCGCCACCCTCGGCGAGGAGGTGCGCGACCCGGCGCGGATCATCCCCCGCGCGATCCCGCTCGCGCTCGGGCTCACCCTGGTCGTCTACGCGGCGGTCGCGGTGGCCGCGCTCAGCGTGCTGGGCGGCGCCCGGCTGGGCGAGGCGGTCGCGCCCCTGGCCGCCGTCGTGCGGGAGGCCGGGCTTCCCGGCCTGGCCCCGGTCGTACAGGCGGGCGCCGCGGTCGCCGCGACCGGCTCGCTGCTCGCGCTGATCCTCGGGGTGTCGCGCACCACGCTGGCCATGGCCCGCGACCGGCACCTGCCGCACGCCCTCGCCGCCGTGCATCCGCGATTCGGGGTGCCGCACCGCGCCGAGCTGGCCGTCGGCGCGGTCGTGGCGATCCTGGCCGCGACCGCGGACCTGCGCGGCGCGATCGGGTTCTCCTCCTTCGGCGTGCTGGTCTACTACGCCATCGCCAACGCCAGTGCCTGGACCCTCGGCCCGGATGAGGGACGGCCGCCGCGGGCGATGCCCGTCATCGGCCTGGCCGGGTGCCTGGTCCTGGCCTTCGCCCTGCCGCTGTCGTCGGTGGTCTCCGGGGCCGCCGTGCTGGCGGCAGGCGTCGCCGTCTACGCCCTGCGCCGGGCCCTCACCTGACGCGAACGGCTTGAGACTCGCAGCCGATTACGATGAGCGGATGCGACCCGAAGCCTCAAGCCCGGTGAGTCCACAGGTGAGTCACAGGTGAGTCCCAGGGCGCTGCGCCCCGTCGACCTGGCCCGGGAGGCGGGGGTCTCCACCCAGCAGATCCGCAACTACGCCGACGCGGGAATCCTCCCGCCCGCCGAGCGGACGGCCGCCGGCTACCGCAGGTTCGACACGCGGCACCGCGACGCCCTGCTCGCCTACCGGGCGCTGGCCAAGGGGTACGGCTGGGAGGCCGCCCGTTCGATCATGCTGGCGGTGCACGACGGCGACCTGACGGGCGCGCTCGCCCTCGTGGACGCCTGCCACGCCGCGCTGCACCAGCAGCGGCTCGCCCTGCGGGCGACGGGGGAGGCGCTCGAAGCGGTGGCCGGGCAGGATCCCGGCGGCCCGGCCGCGCCGCAGTCCGCTCTGCGCATCGGTGAGGTGGCCGCCCTCCTCGGCGTACGCACCTCGGCGCTGCGGGTGTGGGAGTCCGCCGGGCTGCTGACGCCGCAGCGCGAGCCCGGCACCGGCTATCGGTGGTACGGCCCGGCCGAGGTCCGCGACGCCCGCATGATCCACATGCTGCGGCAGGGGCGTTATCCGCTGGCGCGGATCGGGGACGTGCTCGACGGCCTGCGCCGCACCGGCAGCACCGAGGCGCTGCGCGCCGCCCTCGCCGAGCGTGAAGCGGCCCTGGCCGCCACGGCCGTCGCCATGCTCGAAGGGTCGGCCCGCCTGCACGACTACGTCACCGGCTGAGCACGCCTGATTCGCTGATCCTTACGGCCTCCTAACACCTAGACTCCGCGTCACAGGCTCTGGCAGACGGCTCAGAGCCGGCGCCGGAACGGGGCGAGCGTGGCCCGCACCAGGTCGGCGGCGCCCCAGTCGGGGTCGAACTGGGCGATCACCGCCAGGTGCTGGCGCAACTGGATGATCGGCATGCGGTCGCGCCAGTCGCGGTCGAGCCCGGTCAGCTCGGCGTACAGCTCGAAGAACACCTGTGCCTCGGGCGGTGGCGCCGTCGTCCAGATGTGGGCCAGGTCGACCTCGGCCCACGTGTACGACACGGCCGGGTCGATCAGCGCGGGCCGCCCGTCGGGAGTGGCCATGACGTTCTGGGCCCACAGGTCGCCGTGCGTCAGGCAAGCGGGCCTGACCGGCAGCAGCTCGGGCAGCCGGGCGCACAGCCGCTCCAGCGCCGCCCGGTCCGCGCCGTCGAGCGCCTGCCGTACGCGCGGCTCGCCGAGCCAGCGCAGCAGGCGGTGCCGGGCGAAGAACTCGAACCCGTCGTCGTCCCAGGTGTTGACCTGGCGGCGACGGCCCAGCCAGTTGTCCCGGTGCCACCCGAACCGCGGGTGCCGTGTGGTTGTGTGCAGGCGGGCGAGCGTGTGCGCGAACCGCTCCCAGAAGGCCCTGGTGCCCGGCCGGGGCCGCAGCACGGACAGCACGAGCAGGTCGCGGCCCGCGAGGACGACCTCGGGCGTGGCGACGCCACCCGCCTCGCGCAGCACGGTGAGCCCTTCGGCCTCCGCGGCGAAGACGTCGTCCGACGGCGGCTCGCCGAACGCCTTCACGAACACCGGCGTGCCGTCGCCGCGGCGCGCGAGCCCCGCCGTCGCGGCGAGGCCACCGGTGGCGGGCTCGACGGCGGCGACGTCGGTCAGCCCGGCCGCGTGCAGGCGTTCCAGCAGCAGGGACGTCGTGTCGGTCACGGATGAGCTCCTTCTCCTCCCCTGGGGCCCGGACGAGGGCCCCGGAGCCGATCAACCGGTTTCCGCCGCCGTGGCCACTCAGCCGGCGGGGCCGGTGGGGCTGATGGGGCCGGGCCTGGTGCCGATCACGGTGGTCGCGTCCAGTTCCTCGTCGTACGTCAGGCGGGCGGCGAGCCCCGCGCGGGCGACGGCGTCCACGGTCTTGCGGGCCTGGGCCTCGCTGGTCTCCACCAGCAGGTGGCCACCCGGCGCGAGCCAGCCGTCCGCCCCTTCGACGACCCGCCGCACGATGTCGAGCCCGTCCGCGCCGCCGTCGAGCGCGACCTGCGGCTCGTGCACGCGCGCCTCCGGCGGCAGCAGCCCGATCGCGCCGGTGGGCACGTACGGCGGGCTGGCGAGCAGCACGTCCACCCGGCCCCGCAGGGCGGCGGGCAGGGCCGCGTACAGGTCGCCCTCGTACACTCCACCTCCGGTCAGCGCGGCGAGGTTGCGGCGGGCGCAGCGTACGGCGGCGGGATCGACGTCCACGGCATGCAGCTCGACCGGCCCGACGGCGGCGGCCAGCGCCGCGCCGAGCGCGCCCGAGCCACAGCACAGGTCGACGACGACCGCGCCAGGCCGGGCCAGTGCGGCGGCCTGGCGCACCAGGAACTCGCTGCGCGGCCGGGGCACGAAGACCCCCCGATCGACGGCCACCCGAAGACCGCAGAACTCGGCCCACCCGACGACGTGCTCCAGAGGCAGGCCGCGGGCGCGCTGGTCCACCATGTCATCGAGCTCGGCGGGCGTACGCGCGGCGGAGACCAGCAGACGGGCCTCGTCCTCGGCGAACACGCATCCGGCGGCCCGCAGCCGGGCCACGATCGGGGGAAGAGCGGGGGAGAAGGACAGGGACAAGGGAGAGCCTTTCGATGTGCCGAGGGCGCTCCCGCGGTCGCCTGCCTCTACGCGACCGAACGCATGGGGAGAAGGGAGCACCCGACCTGTTCAGCGGAAATGGGGCTCACCTCCTCGCGTCGTCGCCGCCGTGACCGGCACCCTACACCAGCCCGTACGCGCACCCTCACACCCCGGGCCCGGACGGCAGGGGCAGGAAGGCACGGCCGGGAAAGACGGGGGCTGGAAGGGCCGGGCCCCGAAGTGCCGGGCCCCGAAGGCAGGGGCTGGAAAGGCGGGGCCGGGAAAGGCGGGGGCCGGTCTCCCCGTGACGCGCCGCCTACCCGCGGCGCAGGGGCGGGCGGCGGGCCCAGGTGGCCCAGCGCCACAGCCACTCCAGCGGGCCCTGCCGATAGCGGCGCAGCCACAGGGTGGACCACACCCACTGGACGGCGAGGATGACGCCGGCGATCAGGAGCACGGTCGAGCCCGGCCAGGTGTGCGGCGGACCCTCGAAAGCGAGGCTCGCCACCAGCACCAGGACCGTCGCGGACAGGTAGTTCGTCAGCGCCATCCGCCCGAGCGGCGCGAACACCGTTTGCAGAACCGGCCGCAGCGGGGTCCTGAGCGCGACCAGCAGGACGCAGACGTACACCCCGGCGATCAGCAGCCCGGCCCCGGCCAGCGAGATGCTGAAGGCGCGGCTCACCGAGTCGGACCGGGTCTGGAGCCACAGCACGGGCGCCGCGGCGGCGGCCAGGACCAAGGCGAGCACGGCCGGCACCCGCGCCGACCGCTCCAGCCGGTCGATCATGCCATAGCGGACCAGTGCCGAGCCCAGCAGGAACAGCCCCGCGATCAGGACGAGCCGGTCGCCTCCGATGAGCAGCGACACGGCGATGAACACGGGGGCCAGGGCGGCGACGGCCAGGCGGGGCAGCCAGGTCGAGGGCAGCAGCACCAGCAGGCCGATGGCGGCGTAGGTGCTCAGGATGTCGCCGTGCCACAGCAGCACGAAGTGCGCCACGCCGAGCGCGAGCAGCACCAGGAGCCGGCGCAGCAGGACCACGCGCGGGCGGGCGGTGCGGGCGGCCGCGGAGTCCAGCAGCAGCGAGAACCCGACGCCGAAGAGCAGGGAGAAGATCGGGAAGAAGCGCTGCTCGACGAGCAGGCCCAGCCAGGCGGCCTCAGCGCCCCCGGGATCGGACGTCGCGGTGAACGCGCCGGTCGCGGCGATCGGCTGGACGTTGGCGAGCAGGATGCCGCACAGGGCGAACCCGCGCACGACGTCGAGCGCGGCGATCCGCGGGCGGCCCGCCGAGGTGGTGGCGTGGCCGCCCTCGCCGGGCCGGAGGCGTACGGCGGGGGAGGAGGTGTTCTCACGGTGCATGAGCCCTCATCCTGCGGACGGCGGCCCTTCGCCGTTATCGGCCGGAAGCATGGTTCCGGCCGCCCGCGACCGTACTTCCGGCCGGTTTCTCCGACGGCCCCGACATCGCCGCTCGAACAACGAGGCCCGACCGGCGCGATCCGAAGGGCATTGTTCGAACCGCGTGTGCGTTGAACGGCGCGTTTGAGCGGCCCGGAAGCGATCAGGCCTGGGCGGCTCGCCGTGCCGTCTCCTCCAGCCGGTTCCGGTAGTCCTCCCACCACTTCTGATCGCCGGAGGGCAGGTTGAGACCGCCGTCCCGCAGCCCGGCGGCTCCGTCGATGAGCTCCCTGACGATGTCGGCATGGCCGACGTGCCGGTTGAGCTCGGCGATCACGTGCACCAGGACCTGGTGCAGCGTCGCCTCGCTCCGCTCGTCCGGCCACCACGGCACACGGCCGGTCGCGTCGATCGCCAGCGCGGCGATCGTGGCGTCCGCGTGCTGCCACACCCGGCGGTACAGGCCGATGATGTCGTCACGCGACTCGTCCTCTGTGGCCCACATGTCCGCGTTGTCCTCGGAGTCGTCCTCCATCCATGGCATCGGTTCGCCGAACGGCCGTCCGAAGACCTCGCCGAAGTAGCCCGCCTCCACCCCCGCGAGGTGTTTGACGAGCCCAAGGAGATTGGTGCCGGTGGGCGTCAGCGGGCGGCGGATCTCATATTCGGAGAGCCCGTCGAGCTTCCACAGCAGAGCGTCGCGGGCGGTTTGCAGATAGCGGTGCAGGTCGTTCTTCGGATCCCATGTGGTCATCCGCGCAGTCTGCCAGCCGGCGCCGACGGCCCGCACCGGAGTTTCCGGGGTCCTGGCGTCACGTGAAACGTCCCGCCCCTGGACGGTGCCGGGGGCGGGACGGGGCGGAGCCGGGGTCACCAGACGATGAAGATGCTCTTCCAGCCGGGCCGGAGCCCTCTTCGCGACGCTCCTTGGCGGGGCTTACTTCAACGCTCGGTCATCGAATGGTAACGCTTCGCACTCGAACCGTCACCCCCTGCGCCCGTCCCCTGCATCCGGCATTTTCGCGAGAAAGTCCGCGAGGCGGTGTCGGATCGAGGCGGAGGCGTTCGTAGCAGGGGTGAGGCCGCCCACAAGGGCGGCGCCCAGCGGCGCCCAGAGAAGGAAACGCGACCATGAAGCTGACGACCATGACCCAGGTGACCCTCGACGGAGTGATGCAGGGGAACGGCGGCGCGTCGGACGAGGACCTCAGGAACGGATTCGAGCGCGGCGGATGGGCCCTGGGCAAGGGCGACGAGGAGACCCACGCGTACATCAAGGAGACCTACCAGCGCGCCGACGCGTTCCTGTTCGGGCGGCGGACCTACGAGTTGTTCGCCGGGTCGTGGGGGACCATGACGGTCGAGGACGCCCCCGGCTGGGAGCCCGTCGTGCGGGCGTTGAACACCCGGCCGAAGTACGTCGCGTCGGCCACGCTCACCGAACCGGCGTGGCCGGGCACCACCGTCCTGCCCGGCGACCTCGCGACCGCCGTCGCCGGCCTGAAGGCCAGGCCGGGAGGTGAGCTGCAGGTGCACGGCAGCGGCATCCTGACCCGGTGGCTGCTGGAGCACGACCTGGTCGACGAGATGACGCTGATCGTCGTTCCCGTCATCGTCGGCCAGGGCGTGCGGCTGTTCCCGGACGCCGGCCCGGACCTCGCGCTCGACCTGATCGAGTCGCGCGCCGACGCCAAGGGTGTGACGATCCAGGTCTACCGCCCGGCGGGGCGCCCGCAGTACGCGACACCGTGACGTCCCCGACCCGTACGCCCTCCCAGCCCCGATGCCACAGGAGATGATCTTCAGATGCGGTACCTGTTCTCCGTGATCCACGACCGCCCCGGCCTCGCCACCCCGGAGGAGGACGCCGCGATCGACGTGTTCAACGACCGGCTCCAGACCGAGGGCCACTGGGTTTTCGCCGGCGGCCTCGCCTCGCCCGGCACGGCCACCGTGGTCGACAACCGGGACGGGGCGGCGATGGTCACCGACGGGCCCTTCCTGGAGTCGAAGGAGTTCCTCGCCGGTTTCTGGATCGTCGAGGCCGCCGACCTCGACGTGGCGCTCAGGCTGGCGGCCGAGGGGTCGAAAGCCTGCAACCGGAAAGTCGAGGTGCGGCCGTTCCTGTGAACAGGATCGACGTACGCGAGGCGATCACCCAGGCCCACCGTACGGAATGGGCACGGGTGGTCGCCGCCCTGACCAGGCGCTTCAGCGACCTCGACATCGCCGAGGAGGCGGCCGCCGAGGCGTTCGCGACCGCCGTCGAGCGGTGGCCGGCCGACGGCGTGCCGCCCAACCCCGGCGCCTGGCTGACCACCACCGCCGCCCGCAAGGCCATCGACCGGATCCGCCGCGAGAGCAAACGCGACGACAAGCACAGGGAGGCGCGGATGGTCCACGACGACGACCCGCCCGAGCCGGTCGGCGTCATCGACGACGACCGGCTCCGGCTGATCTTCACCTGCTGTCACCCCGCACTGGCCATGGAGGCCCGCGTGGCGCTGACGCTGCGCATGGTCGCCGGGCTGACCATGCCCGAGATCGCCCGCGCGTTCCTGGTGGCCGAGAGCGCCATGGGGCAGCGGATCACCCGGGCGAAGGCCAAGATCAAGGCGGCGCGCATCCCCTATCGAATGCCGTCGGCGGAGGACCTCCCGGCGCGCGTCTCCGGCGTCCTCGCCGTCCTCTATCTCGTGTTCAACGAGGGCTACCTGTCCACCGGCCCCGGCGCCGATCCCGTACGGCAGGAGCTGACCGCCGAGGCGATCCGGCTCACCCGCCTGATCCGGGTGCTGCTGCCCGATGACGGTGAGGTGGCCGGGCTGCTGGCGCTGATGCTCCTGACCGAGGCCCGCCGTCCCGCCCGGGTCTCGGCCGGCGGTGACCTGGTCGCCCTCGACGAGCAGGACCGCGGGGCCTGGGATACGGCGCTGATCGCCGAGGGGCACCGGCTGGTGCGCGAGCGCCTCGCCGCTGCCGCCGCCGGGGTGGCCCCGGGCCGCTACCAGATCCTCGCGGCGATCAACGCCGTGCACACCTCCGCCCGTGACATGCGCGACACCGACTGGTCGCAGGTCCTCGCCCTCTATGACCAGCTCGTCCGCATCGATCCCTCGCCGGTCGTCGCGCTCAACCGGGCCGTCGCGGTCGCCGAGCTCGACGGCCCGGAGGTGGCGCTGGCGGCCGTCGACCGGCTTGAGGCCCGGTTGGCCGGTTATCACGCCTACCACGCCACCCGTGCCGATCTGCTGCGCCGGCTGGGCCGTGGTCGTGAGGCGCGCGCGGCCTACGACACGGCCATCGGCCTGGCGGGGAACAGCGCCGAGATCGCGTCGCTGACCCGCCGCCGCGACCGGCTCCCGTGACGCATCCCGACCCATCGTGCCCGGGGTCCCGTGACGATCACGCGTCCGGGACCCGGCTCTCGGGCTTGTCGAGCAGGCGCTTGTCGAGCAGGGTGAGGAAGAAGTCCCGCACGTCCCCGGCGAGCAGCTCGGGCACCTCCATCGCGGCGAAGTGGCCGCCGCGCTCGAACTCCGACCAGCGCCGGATGTCGTACCGCCGTTCGGCCGGCGGGTGCGGGCGAGCCGGTCGGTCAGGTCGTCGAGGTCGGCCTGGGGGATGGCGATGCGGAACGGCTTGATCACGATCTTCGGCTCCAGGGGGGTTCGTTCGCCAAGCAAACGTTAGTGTATTGAACGTTTTACTTTCGAACGATAACACATTCGTTAGTGGGTCGAACGATTTGCCTGGCGTGACTTCCTAGGGTTCCTAGGAAAAAACTTAATGGTTTGCCCCGAAATTCGGCTGCCGATAGGTTTTTGCCTATGAGGCCGATCGCCGAGCGCGAGATCCGCGCATCGTTCGTCAACTGCACAAAGGGCGAGGTCAAGCGCCTTGCCGTCCCCAGGGATCTGGACGCGCGGCCCTGGGACGACCTGGACTTCCTGGGCTGGCAGGACCCCTCCTCACCAGGTCGCGCGTACCTGGTCGCCGAGCAGGGCGACCGGCTGGTGGGGGTGGCGCTGCGCCGGGCCGCCCCGAACGCCGGACATGTACGGCGCAGCATGTGCTCGCTCTGCCTGACCACGCACACCGGTGACGGCGTGTCGCTGATGACCGCGCGCCGCGCCGGGGGCGGCGGCAACTCGGTGGGCGCCTACATCTGCACCGACCTGGCCTGCTCCCTCTATCTGCGGGGCAAGAAGGACGTCGGGCCCGGCGGGCGGATGCCGGAATCGCTCACGCTCGAAGAGAAGATCGGCAGGACCGCGGTCAACGTGAGCGAGTTCCTGCGGAAGGTGAGCGGGTGATCGCAGAAGGCGCCCGGGTGGCCGCCGCGTCCCGCGTGCGCGGCGCGACGGCCGTCGCCGGGCGTCAGTGGGTGCGGGCGTCGTACGCCGCGCGGCTGGCGAGCACGTCGTCCATGTGCGTCTCGGCCCAGGTCTTCAGGCCGCGCACCATCTCGTACAGGGAGAGACCGAGGTCGGTCAGCTCGTAGCAGACCGTGACGGGCACGGTCGGCGTCGCGGTGCGGGTGACCAGGCCGTCACGCTCCAGGGAACGCAGCGTCTGGGTGAGCATCTTCTGGCTGACGCCGGCCAGCCGGCGCGCCAGCTCCGAGTAGCGCATCGACCGGGGCTCGCCGGCGCAGCCGGCGTCCGGCTGAGGCGAGCCGCCGCCGCTGCCCAGCGCGGCCAGGATCAGCGCGACCCACTTGTCGGAGATCCGGTCGAGCAGTCTGCGGCTGGGGCACGCCGCGAGGAAGGCGTCGTATTCCGCCTTGGCCTGGGCCCTCTTCTGTGCCGCCGTCATCGTCGCCATCGGCCGCTCCTTCGATCCGGGGTGCCTTACGCACTCTGAAGTGCCTACTTCCTCTCGGTAAGTTGCACCCTAATACTGATGCAGCGAACCGACAGGCACCACCTAGCACGATACGAAGGACAGAGGCATGAGCACGCTCCCGATCCCCGGCGGCACCTGGACCCTGGGCGACCTGACCGTCACCCGGTTCGGCTACGGCGCCATGCAGCTCGCCGGCCCCGGGGCCATGGGCCCGCCCGCCGACCGCGACGGCGCCCTCGCCGTCCTCCGCGAGGCCGTCGAGCTCGGGATCACCCACATCGACACCGCCGCCGCCTACGGACCGCGCGTCACCAACCAGCTGATCCGCGAGGCGCTGCACCCCTATCCGGAATCGCTGCACATCGCGACCAAGGTCGGCGCGACCCGCGACGAGCACGGCGGCTGGCCCCCGGCCCGGCGGCCCGACGACCTGCGCCGCGCCGTACACGAGAACCTCGAAACCCTCGGCCTCGATGTGCTCGACCTGGTCAACCTCCGGCTCGGCGACGCCCGGGGACCCCGGCCCGGCTCGCTCGCCGAGCCCTTCGAGACGCTCGCCGAGCTCCAGAGGCAGGGCCTGATCCGCCACCTCGGAGTCAGCAACGCGACGGCCGAGCAGGTCGCCGAGGCGCGGACGATCGCGCCGATCGTCTGCGTGCAGAACATGTACAACCTCGCCCACCGGCACGACGACGAGCTGATCGACGAGCTCGCCGGCGAGGGCAACGCCTACGTGCCCTTCTTCCCGCTCGGCGGCTTCAGCCCCCTGCAGTCCTCGGCGCTGTCGGCGGTGGCCGGCGGACTGGGCGCGACGCCGATGTCGGTCGCCCTGGCCTGGCTGCTCCAGCGGTCGCCGAACATCCTGCTGATCGCCGGCACCTCGTCGGTGACGCACCTGCGCGAGAACGTCGCGGGCGCCGGGCTCTCGCTCTCCGACGAGGACGTCGCCGAGCTGGACAAGATCGGCCGTTAGCGGCGCAGCCGCTCGGGAGCGGGGATCAGCACTCGGCCGTGGCCCGCTCCACGGTGTCGAACTGGACGAGCGCGCGTTCGAGACCGGTCAGGTTCAGCACCCGCGCCAGCATCCCGCGCGACTGGGCCAGCACCAGGCGGCCGCCGTCCGCGGCGCACCGGTCCTGCAGGCGCAGCATCGTCCGCAGGCCGTACGAGTCGCAGAAGGTGAGACTCCCCACGTCGAGGATCACCTTCCGGTGGCCCGCCTCGTATTCCCGCGTGAACACGTCGTCCAGGTATGGGGCGGTGGCCATGTCGAGCTCCCCGTTGAGAGCGAACACCGCGTGGGGCGGCTTGTAACCGACGTCGATATGTAGCCTTCCCATCTCGTCCTTCCCGATCATGTCAACATGACCGCTCCAGTCGGGGGGTGGCCCTGTGCCCGGATCCAGTCCTGTGCTCGCACCCGGCCCTGCTCGGCCGGTCGCGCCGTTCCTCTTTCGGGACAGGTGCGACGGCCCGCTCAGGCCCCGGCGGTAGGGCTGAGGCCGGCACATCGCGCTCTCCGCCGTCACGGCGGCTCGCACCTGTCCTCCTGCCGGGAGCGCACCGGCCGTCAGCGGCCGGCATAGGACGGCAGCTCGAACCACATGATCTTGCCGCTGCGGGTGCGGTCGGTGCCCCAGCAGCAGGCAAGCGAGTCCAATATGTACAGTCCTCTGCCGCTCTCGTCGTCCGGGGCGGGCCAGCGCATCCTGGGGATCCCCTCGTTGCAGTCCTCGACCTCGCAGCGCAACAGCCCGTTCACCGTCGAGATCCTCAGGGTGAGATCGTCGCAGCACGTGTGACGCAGCACGTTCGCGACCAGCTCGCTCACCAGGAGCTCCGCCTCGTCGGACACATGTTCCATGCCCCAGGCGCTCAGCTGCTTGCGGATCAGGCGGCGGGCCCGGCCGCACGATGCCGGCCGTGCGGGCAACCGCCACGACGCCTCCTCGAGGTCGGCGCCGTCCACGAGCTGTATCGCCAGGTCGCCGACCCGGCGCCACAGCGTCTCCCAGCGGTCACGCATGGAAGAGTGACGGCGCCCCAGGCCGCCGCCCGGTTCGCGGCCGTACGACGCCGGCATCGGCCCGCTGCCGAGAGGAGAGTAGATCACGCTCACGCTGCACACCCCGCTGCCTTGTGGGTGGGGATGCTCTGTCCGTTGGCCCAAGGCCCGCCGCCGTCGCCCGGCGTGTCCCATCCCTGCCGGAGGCCGGGCACGATCACGCGGGCCTCGTCGCGGTCGGGAACGGCCGCCGGCAGGCACGGCGTGTGGTGCCGGCACATGATGGATTCCCCCTCGCTGTCACGCGGTCTTCAAGAGACTCCCAGACTGCCTGCGCAGGTCGTGGGGTTGGCAGGGGGAAAACACCCATACGGATACGTCTTCCCGACATGTTCGCAAAACGGGCGCCCGGTCGGGGTAGAGCGGGGGTAAAACCGCACCCCCGTCGTGCCGGGTGGCCTTCGGCCCATCGGCAGGGGAAGCGGCCGAATTTCGTGGCTATCGAGAAGTGATCCTCGGAAGTACGCTGACGGTGTGGAGCTGGCCGAGATCCGTAGATATCCGGTTAAGTCGGTTTCTGGGTGGATTGTTGATTCGGCGATCGTGGAGCCGTGGGGGCTGGCGGGGGACCGCCGGTGGGCCGTGGTGGACGAATCGGGCAACCTGCACTGGGTCGGGGAGAACCCGCGGATGCTCTCCGTCGTGGCGACCCCCACCGCCGAGGGCGGCCTCCTTCTCGAGGCTCCCGGCATGCCGGAGCTGAAGGTCCCTCCGGCCACCGGTGAACGCGTCCCCGTCCACTTCGTGGAGGTGGACACGGTGGTCCTCGCCCATCAGGAGGCCCATGACTGGTTCACCCGCCTGCTGGGCAAGCCCGCGCGCCTCGTCTGGCTCGACGATCCCCGCCGCTGCGCCGTACCGGCCTCCCACGGCGGCCTGCCGGGCGACGTCGTCAGCTTCGCCGGGGACGCCCCCTTCCTGCTGACCTCCCGTTCCTCCCTCCGTCAGCTCGACGACTGGATCGCCGAGGGCGCCCTGGAACGTCAGGAGGAGGCGCCCGCCCCTCTCGACATGGCCCGCTTCCGCCCCAGCCTCGTCGTGGACGGCTTTCCGCCCTATGTCGAGGACACCTGGCGCGAGATCCGCATCGGCGCCCTCCGCTTCCGCATGTCCGAGCTCTGCGACCGCTGCGCCGTGCCCACCTACGACCCCACCACCTTGGAGAAGGGCAAGGAACCTATCCGTACGCTGGCCCGTCATCGCCGCTGGGACGGCAAGACCTGGTTCGGTGTCCGCTTCATCCCTCGCGACTATGGCGAGATCAAGGTCGGCGACCCGGTGACCGTCCTCGCCACCCAGCCCTGACCCGGCCTCCGCTATCAGCCGTTGAGCCGAATACGTACGGATCATTCCGGCATATCGGCCTGCCCTAGGGTGGGCGGCATGCCGCTACGACTCGTACAGGTGAACTTCAAGGCCCGGGACGACGCGGCGCTCGGCCGGTTCTGGGCGGACGCGCTCGGCTGGGGTGTCTCCAGTGAGGGGCCCGGGGTGACCAACGTCGAACCCCAGAACTTCACCTGGCCGGACCCTGCCGCCGTGTGCGTCGACGTCGTCGCCGTACCGGACCCCGAGACGGTGAGATATCGCGTGCACCTGGATCTCGCCACCACCTCCGCGGCCCATCAGGCGGAGCTGGTCGCGCGGTTGCAGGAGCTCGGGGCGACGCCCGCCGACGTGGGGCAGGGCGACGTGCCGTGGACGGTGCTGGCCGACCCCGAGGGCAACGAGTTCTGCGTCCTCCGCCCGGCCGCCCTCGGCGGCAATTGAGCGTTTGACAATTCTCGCTCGCCATGGCCATCGGCCGAATGAATAGCCGGCAGCCTGATCCGCACGACGAGAAGTGAGATGTCCACCTCGTTGCGCCGAAGCGGAATTCATGCCCTTGCCATGCCCTTGCCAATGGAGCCGATCTGCCGATAGCCCCGCCGACCTGGGGCGAAGCGTCTTCGGCGGCATAACGAGCGCATGGCCGTTTCGTTTTCTCCGGTGAATGCGGGCGACCATGCGGAGGCGAGCGTTTACGGCAGGCGATTAGAGTCGCGTTCATGGAATGGAGTTATCTATCGGCCGAAGACCTCGCGGCCGCATTGCGTGCCGGTGACGTGAGCTCGGTGGAACTGACCGACGAGGCGATCGCCCGCATCGAGCGGGACGACAAGGCGATCAACGCCGTCTGCGTGCCGGACTTCGACCGTGCGCGGGCCGCCGCGCGCGACGCCGACCGGGCCCGCGCACGTGGGGAGGACCGGCCGCTGCTCGGCATCCCGGTGACGGTCAAAGAATCGTTCGACATCGCCGGGCTGCCCACGACCTGGGGCATGCCGCAGCACCGGGACTTCGTGCCGGCCGAGGACGCGGTGCAGGTATCGCGGCTCAAGGCCGCGGGCGCGGTGGTGCTCGGCAAGACCAACGTGCCGCTGGGGCTGCAGGACATCCAGACCTTCAACGAGATCTACGGCACCACTGCCAACCCGTGGGATCCCGGTCGCACGCCGGGCGGATCCTCCGGCGGGTCGGCGGCGGCCCTGGCGTGCGGGTTCGGGGCGCTGTCCATCGGCTCCGACCTCGCCGGCTCGCTGCGCACCCCCGCGCACTTCTGCGGCGTCTACGCGCACAAGCCGACGCTCGGGCTGGCGGCCACCCGCGGCATGGTCCCGCCGGGCGAGCCGGCCTGGCCGGTCGATCTCGACCTGGCCGTCGTCGGTCCGATGGCGCGCACGGCCCGCGACCTGACGCTCCTGCTCGACGTCATGGCGGGGCCCGACCCGCTGACGTACGGCGTGGCGCACCGTCTGGCGCTGCCGCCCGCCCGCCACGAGCGGCTCGGGGATTTCCGGGTCCTGGTCATCGACGAGCATCCGCTGCTTCCGACCGGGGCCGCCGTGCGGTCGGGCGTGGAGCGGGTGGCCGCCGCGCTGGCCGACGGCGGCGCCCGCGTCGAACGGCACAGCCCGCTGCTGCCCGATCTGGCCGAAGCCGCGACGCTCTACATGCAGCTGCTGGTCTCGGGCACCGTCGCGCGTTTTCCCCTCGAATCGCTCGACCAGCTGCGGGCCCGCGCCGACGAGCTGAGCCCGGACGACGGGAGTCTCAGCGCCGTACGGTTGCGCGCCATGCTGTTCAGCCCCCGCGAATGGCTGGAGACGAACCACCGCCGCGAGGTCCACCGCCACGGCTGGCGGCGGCTGTTCGCCGAGTTCGACGTCGTGGTGTGCCCGATCACGCCGACGCCCGCGTTCCCGCACGACCACCACCCCAATCCGCTGGAACGGCTCATCGACATCGACGGCGTCGAACACCCGTACTTCGACCAGCTCGTCTGGGCCGGCCTGGCCACCATGCCCGGCCTGCCCGCCACCGCCGTACCGGCCGGCCGGTCGCCCGAGGGCCTGCCGGTGGGAGTGCAGCTCATCGGCCCGATGTTCGAAGACCGCACCCCGCTGCGGCTGGCCGAACTGCTCGAACAGCGGATCGGCGGCTTCCAGCCACCGGCATGAAAGGCCGGGGCCGAAGGTCCTCCGGGCCGGTGGCTTTCGCCCGGAGCCGCCGCCGCGGCCCGGATGATCTGCTGGGGGCATGGAACCCGCTGTGCGGACCCTGTCCGGGCTGACCGAGGAAGAGGCCGCGCGCCGCCTGGCCGAGCACGGACCCAACGAGATCCCCCAGCCGAAGCCGCCCAACCTGCTCGTGCGGGCCGCCCGCCAGCTCGCGGACCCCATGTCCGTCCTGCTGCTCGTCGCCGGGCTGGTCACGCTCCTCGTGCTCGGCGAGGTGCCCGAGGGCGCGGCGATCCTGGCCATCCTCCTGGTGAACGTCGTGATCGGGGTCGCCCAGGAGACCAAGGCCGACAAGGCCGTGCGGGCCCTGCACACCCTCACCGCGCCGATGGCGACCGTCGTACGCGGCGACGTCGCACGCCGGATCCCGGCGGCCGAGGTCGTGCCGGGCGACATCGTCACCGTCGCGGCCGGGGACAGGGTCCCCGCCGACGCCCGGCTGGTCGAAACCAGCGCGCTCGCGGTGGACGAGGCGCTGCTGACGGGGGAGTCGCTGTCGGCCGACAAGCGCGCGGGCGGCGCGGCGGGCCCGCACGTGCCGCTGGGCGACCGCACCGGCGAGATCTTCTCCGGCACGCTCGTCGTGCGCGGCTCGGGCACGGCCGAGGTGCTGCGTACGGGATCCGGCACCGAGGTGGGGCGCATCGCCACCGCCCTCGGCGGCGGGGGCAAGGGGCCGCTGGAGATCGAGCTCGGCCAGGTGTCGCGGCGCATCGGCCTGCTGGCGGTCGCGGCGGGAACGCTCATGGTCCTCATCGGGCTGACCCGGGTGAGCCGTGGCGAGGCCACCCTGATCGACATCATCCTGGCCGGGGTGGCGCTGGCCATCGCCGCGGTGCCCGAGAGCATGGCCGCCGCCGTCACCACCGCGCTCGCCATGGCCGCGCAGCGGATGGCCCGCCTCGGAGTGATCGTACGCAGGCTGCCGGCGATGGAGGCCCTGGGCGCCACCACCGTCATCGCCACCGACAAGACCGGCACGCTCACCACCGGCCACCTGACCGTCGCCGACCACATCGCCGTTCCGGGCGCCGATCTGTGGCGGGCCGCGCTGCGCTGCAACGACGCCCGCGACGGGGTGGGCGACGCGGTCGACGTGGCGCTGGCCGAGGCCGCCGCCCGGCACGGCGTACGGCTCCCGCCCGCGGAGACCCGGCTCGACGCGCGGCCCTTCGACGCCGAGACCCGGTCGATGGCCGTGGTCACCGCGCTGGACGGCGGGCCGCCGCTGCTGACGGTCAAGGGGGCGCCGGAGGTGGTGCTGGCCCGCTGCGCGCCCGGGGGGCAGACCGATCGGCTGGCGGAGGCCGTGCCGGAGCTGGCCCGGCGGGGGCTGCGGGTGCTCGCGCTGGCGGAGGGACGCACGGGCGACCTCGACGCCACCGGGCTGCGCCCGGTCGGCCTGGTCGCGCTCCAGGACGAGATCCGGGCCTCGGCCCGCCAGGCCGTGGCCGACTGCCGGGGCGCCGGCATCCGGGTCGTGATGGTGACCGGCGACCACGCGGAGACCGCCCGCGCCGTCGCCAGGGAGGTCGGGATCGACCCCGAGCCGCTCGTCACCGGCGCGGCGATCGAGGGGGACGGCGGCCGGGCGCGGCTGCCCGAGGCCGCCGTCGTGGCGCGGGTGGACCCGGAGGTCAAGCTCGACCTCGTGCGGGCCCTGAAGGAACGCGGCGATGTGGTGGCGATGACCGGCGACGGCGTGAACGACGCCCCGGCGCTGCGCCACGCGGACGTCGGCGTGGCCATGGCCGGAGAGGAGGGCACGGACGTCGCCCGCGAGGCCGCCGCCGTCGTGGTGACCAACGGCGAGCTCGGCACGATCGTGACCGGCGTGCGGGAGGGCCGCCGCCTGCGCCACAACGTCGCCTCGATGATCGGCTACCTGCTCGCCGGCAACCTCGCGGAGATCCTCATCGTCCTGACCGGCCTGCTCGTCTGGCCCGACCTGGTCGTGCCGCTGCTGCCGGTGCACCTGCTGTGGATCAACCTGGTCCTGGACGGCATCCCGGCGATCGCGCTGGGTGTGGACCGGCCTGCGGGCGACCCGCTCGCCCTGCGCCCGCGCGGCGACGGGCTGCTGTCGTGGCGGGTGCTGCGCCGCATCCTCGTGCGCTCGGTGGTCGTCGCGGTGCTGGTGTTCGCCATCGTGGAGACGGCCAGGCGGCTCGGCTGGAGCGACGAGCAGGTGCGCACCCAGGCCGTGCTCGCCCTGGTCTTCGCCCGCCTGACCCTCGCGTACGTGGTCAGGGCGCGGCGGCGGACGTTCGAGCGGGGCTGGTGGCACGGCCGGGCGGTGGCGGCGGCCGTGTCGGCCACGCTGCTCCTGCAGGTCCTTGTGACGGCGGTGCCGGTGCTCGGGGCTCCGCTGGCCCTGGTGCCGCTGCCGCCGCTCGGCTGGGCGATGGCCGTGGCCGCGGCCGTGCTCACCGTGCTGCTGTGCGACGCCCTGCGCACGGACGGGATGCGCCGCGGCGAAGCACGAGATCGCGGTCGCCGCCGAAGGGTCACCGCGGAGCCCGGCGGGAGCGGGGACGGGCAGCACGAACCAGGGCGAATCTGAGGGTGGTTTGCCGATGTCGGACACCGAAGGCCGACCGTCGGACCCGCGGGAACCCGTCGTCCGGCTGTTCCGTGACCTGCGGACGCGCCCCAGTGGGCTGTCCTCCAGAGAAGCGGCACGTCGCCTTATGGTGTACGGGCCGAACCAGCTGGTCAGGAAGGCGCGGGGGAACCGGGCGAAAGAGCTCGGCCGCCAGTTCACCCATCCGCTGGCGTTGCTGCTGTGGGCGGCCGCGGGTCTGGCGATGGTGGCGCACACGGCTCCGCTCGCCATCGCGATCATCTCGGTGATCGTCCTGAACGCGCTCCTGGCCTTCGCGCAGGAGCAGCAGGCCGAGCACGCCGTTGAGACACTGGCCCGCTACCTGCCGGCCAAGGCCAAGGTCGTCAGGGACGGCCGGCTTCAGGTGATCGACGCCATCGGGCTCGTGCCGGGTGATGTGCTGGTCGTCGAGGAGGGTGACCGGGTGTCGGCCGACGCCCGGATGCTCGACGGCGCGGTGGAGATCGACCTGTCGACGCTGACCGGCGAATCGTTGACCGCGTACAGGTCCGCCGACTTCGACGATCGCACCGGACCGCTGCTCCAGGCGCGAGACCTGCTGTTCAGCGGCACGACATGCACGGGAGGGCAGGCCCGGGCGCTGGTGTACGCCACCGGCATGCACACGGAGCTGGGCAGGATAGCCGCGCTCTCCCAGCGCGTCGGCAGGGACGAGTCGCCGCTGGAACTTCAGGTCAAACGGGTCGCCTGGTTGATCGCGATCGTCGCGGTCACGGCCGGCGCGGTCGTCATGCCCGTCGCCGCCCTGGTGGCACGCCTCCCGCTGGCCGACGCGTTCAACTTCGCCGTCGGCCTGCTGGTCGCGAACGTCCCCGAGGGACTGCTGCCCACCATCACCCTCGCCCTGGCCGTCGGGGTCAGGGCGCTGGCCCGCGGTGGTGCGGTGGTCAAGCGGCTGAGCGCCGTGGAGACTCTCGGCTCCACCACCGTGATCTGCACGGACAAGACCGGTACCCTCACGCTCAACCGGATGAGCGTGACCGACGTCTGGACCAGCGCCGGCCCGATCCGGAACACCGGCGGAAAGTGGGCCGGTGTGTCGTCTTCGCCGCCGCTGAGAGCGCTGGCAGAGGCGGCCGCCCGCTGCAACAACGCCGCTCTCGAACCGGCCGAGACGGGGGACCCGACCGAGATCGCCCTGCTCCGGATGAGCGTCTCACTCGGAGGGAGCGACCACGACGGCGAGCGGCGGCGGCAGTTCCACTTCGATCCCTCTCTGCGGATGATGTCGACGGTCGACATGGTCGACGGGACGCTGTGGGTGCACGCCAAAGGAGCTCCGGAGGAGATCCTCAGGCGCTCCACGATGATGATGACGGCCGACGGCACGACGCGGCCGATGGGGGAGCGGGACCGCGCGGAGATCGCCAAGGTGGTGGACGGCTACGCGTCCCAAGGGCTGCGCCTGCTCGCGGTGGCCCGGCGTCCCCTTGACGCCGGGGCGCCCCTGCCCGCCCGGCGTGAGCATGCCGAGGCCGAGCTGACCTTCCTCGGTGTCGTCGCCATGCTCGACCCGCCCCGTCCCGAGGTGCCCGACGCCGTCGCTCGCTGCCATACGGCGGGAATCCGGCTCATCGTGGTCACGGGCGACCACGGGCTCACCGCGACGATGATCGCCAAGCGGGTCGGCATCGCCCGCGACCGCACCCAGGTGGTGACGGGGCCCGAACTGGACGCGATGACCGATGACGAGCTCGACGCCCTGCTCCGCAGGGGCGACGAACTCATCTTCTCGCGCAGTTCCCCGGAGGCCAAGCTGCGCATCGCCGACGCGCTGCGGGCCGAGGGCCATGTGGTGGCGATGACGGGTGACGGAGTCAACGACGCCCCCGCCCTGCGCAGTGCCGACATCGGCATCGCGATGGGGGTCTCGGGGACCGACGTCGCCCGCGAAGCGGCCACCATGGTGCTGACCGACGACAACTTCGCCACGATCGTCGACGCGGTGCAGGAGGGCCGGCGCGTCTACGACAACGTACGCAAGTTCATCTGCTACATCTTCGCCCACGCCACACCCGAGGTGATCCCGTTCCTCGTGTTCGCGCTGTCCGGAGGCAGGGTCCCGCTGCCGCTCACCGTGCTCCAGCTCCTCGCGATCGACCTGGGCACCGAAACCCTGCCCGCGCTCGCCCTGGGCCGCGAACCCGCCGAACCCGGGCTGATGAACCGCCCGCCCCGGCGCCGATCCGAGGGGGTGATCCAGGGCGCCTTGCTGGCCCGTGCCTGGGGCCTGCTCGGCGGAGTGTCGGCGGTTTTGGTGCTCGGAGCCTTCTTCGGCACGCTCCTGCTGGGCCGCTGGCATCCGGGCGCGGCCACGGGACCCGGCTCGCCGCTGCACCACACCTGGCAGCAGGCCACCACCATGACCTTCCTGGGCATCGTGGTCTGCCAGATCGGCACCGCCTTCGCCGCACGCACCCACACGGCGTCCCTACGGGCCATCGGCGTGACCAGCAACCGGCTGCTGCTGTGGGGGATCGCGTTCGAGATCGCCTTCGCCGCCGTGATCGTCCTTGTGCCGTCGTTCCGCGCGGTTTTCGGCACGGCGCCGCCCGAGCCGGCCCAGCTCGTGCTCCTCGTGCCTTTCCCCTTCGTCGTGTGGGGTGTCGACGAGATGTGGCGACGGAGACGCCGGCGCGCACGCACCCGGTCACGCACCGGCCGGCCTGGCGGGTAGGCGCCATCACGGAGAGGTGGAGGCGAGGGAGAAATACGCCTCCTCCTCCTGGGCGAAGTGAAGGGTCAGCACGGCGTACAGGCCGTACAGGCAGGCCCGCAGGTCGTCGAGCTGTTCCGGGCGCGGACCGTCGTCGGCGGCGAGGTCGAGGTGACGGCCCAGCCGGCGGACGAGCTTGTCGATCTCGGCGTGGGCCCTGCTCATGGTGACCGTGGCCTCCGGGTCGCGCAGGAGCCGCGTCATGGCGGGATACAGCCGCGCCTCCTCGTCGTGCTCGTGCGGCAGGAGGTCGCGAGTCAGGAACGCGTGGACGTCACGGAGATCCGCCAGCGCTTCGCGGGGGTCGCGCCGGCCCAGGCGGTCGGCCACGTCACGGATGCGTTCGAGCGGCCGGCGCAGATCGGCGTGCTCTCGCTCGAAACGGCGCAGCAACTCGGATGTCGGCCGGTCGAGGGGCAGCCGGGTCCCCCGGACCAGGCGCAGGGCGCGAAGGGCGTTGAGGATCACGGTGACGTCGATGGCCTCCTGCAGCACGGCGCCGGCGCTGGGCGGCAGCGCGCCCGCCGCGGCGACGGCCATGGCGAGCAGGGACAGCGACATTCCGGTCCCCGCGCTCTGGACGGCGATCCGCCGCGTGCGGCGTGCCACGTCCATCGCGTCCGCGAGCCGGTCGAGCCGGTCGGCGGTCAGCACCACGTCGGCCACCTGAGCGGAGGCGGCCGCGCCGCGGGCTCCCATCGCCACACCGATGTCGGCCGCGGCCAGCGCCGGCGCGTCGTTGATCCCGTCGCCCACCATCATGGTCGTCGCCCGCCGCGCCTCTTCCCGCACTCGCTCGACCTTGGCGGCCGGGGTCTGCTCGGCCAGCACGCGGTCGATTCCCAGCACGCCGGCGACGGTCTCGGCCACTTCGGCCCGGTCGCCGGTGAGCATCACGATCCGCTCGATGCCGACGGCCCGCAGCCGCCGCAGCGTGCGGCCCGCATCCCCGCGGACCGCGTCACGCAGCAGAATCACGCCGCTCACCTGACCGTCCACCGTGATCCAGACGGTCATGGCGCCGTCGAGGGCGGCGCGTGCGCGCTGGGCATCCTCCCAGGGAGACGACCTCGTGCCCGTGGCCTTGCCCACGCTGACGCGGCGCCCCTCGACCAGCGCCGACGTGCCCGTGCCCGGCACCTCGGACACGTCCTCGGGGGTGGGCAGGGCCAGCCGCCGCCCGCGCGCCGCGCGTACGATCGCGGCGGCCAGCACGTGAGAGGACATCTGGTCGACCGCGGCAGCCACCCGAAGGACCTCGTCCGGGTTTCCGCCGGGGGCGGCCACCACGTCCGTCACCTGCGGGCGGCCCTCGGTGAGGGTGCCGGTCTTGTCGAGGACGAGAGTCCGCGCCCTGCCCAGGGTCTCCAGCGCGCCACCGCCCTTCACCAGGACTCCTAGCCGGGCGGTGCGAGACAGGCCGGAGGCGATGGCCGCGGGAGCGGCCAGCAGCAACGGGCAGGGGGTGGCCACGACGAGCACGGCCACCGCCCGCACCGGCTCGCCCGACATCAGCCAGGCGCCTCCGGCCAGCAGGAGCGTGGCCGGCAGGAACCAGGCGGCGAACCGGTCCGCGAGCCGGACGACCGGGGCGGAGCCCGCCTCCGTCTCCTGCGCCAGCCGCACCACACCCGCGTAGGCGCTGTCGCCGGCCGTCGCCGTGGCGCGCATGTCGAACGCCTGCCCGGCGTTGACCACTCCGCCGGCGACGCTTTCGCCCGCCCGGTGCTCGACCGGCAGCGACTCGCCGGTGAGCGCGGACTCGTCCAGCAGAGCCGTGCCGGACTCGACGACGCCGTCGACCGGCACCAGCTCGCCGCCGGGCACCAGCAGCCGATCTCCCCGGCGCACCTCCTCGGCTGCGATCAGGCGGGGGACGCCCTCCTCGTAGCGCCGAGCGGACCGTGGCGCCCGCTCGTACAGGGCGGTCAGATCGCGGCGTGCCCGGCGCAGGGCGTAGTCCTCCAGGACCCTGCCGCCCGTCAGCATCACGGCGATCAGCACTCCCGCGAGGAACTCGCGTACGGCGAGCGCACCGGCGAGGGCGAGCACCGCGATCGCGTCGACGCCGAGGCGGCCGGCGCGCAGGGAGGAGGCCACCCACCAGACGGCGGGGCCGAGCGCCAGGACGGTGCCGGCCGCCCAGAGCGCGTCACCGGCGGGGCCGGCCCCGAGAAGGGGGAGCACACCTCCGGCGATCAGGGCGCCGAGCGTGCCTGCCAGCAGGGCGATCCGCTTCATCTGGTCAGACTCCCCCGAAACGGATGCCCGGAGGTAGGGTCGCTGTTCCCTGGGACAGGGCCGAAAGACCGTGCCCGGCCGTCCGGGTCCAGGACCGGCGCGTCACGCGGATTCCTGCCGGAATCTCTGTTCCAGCTCCCGCGCCAGGGCGTCGATCGCGGACAGCACCGGCGGCGTGATCGGCGCGCCGATCGTGAAGTCCGCACCTTCGATGCCGATGACGACGAGCCGCGCGGGCAGGCGGCCGAGCGCACGGCCGAGCTCTACGGCGTCGGCCAGGCCGAAGGAGTGGGAGCTGCCATGCCAGGACGGCCCGCCCTCGACGCCGGCCGGGCGATGCACCGCACCCGGCGGCGCACCCGAGGAGACGGCGTCGATCACGACGGCCAGGCGGGCGCCGGTCCAGGCCTCGACAAGCTGCGCGGGGTCCGCGGCGCTCTCCACGAGCACGACGGACGGCGGGACCGAGCCGCGCAGCCGCCGTACGACCTCCAGACCGGCGGCGTCGTCGCCCCGGCCGTCGCCGCCGAGGCCGATCACCACGATGTCACCGGGCGTCGACATGGAGATCGAGGAAGTGCGCCGAACAGGAGATGCAGGGATCGTGGTTGCGGATGGCCCGTTCGCACAGCGCGGCCAGCTCCTCTTCGGGCAGGTCGAGCCGGGGCTCGATCAGGTGCCGCAGATCCGCCTCGATGCGCGCCTGGTTCTGCGAGGTCGGGGGCACGATGTCGGCCTCGCGGATCACCCCGTCGGCGTCGATGCGATAGCGGTGATAGAGCGTGCCGCGCGGCGCTTCCGAGGCGCCGTGGCCGGTGGCCGCGCGGGGCTCCACCGGCACGTACGGCGCGCCGGGCTCGGCCAGGTCGTCGATGAGCCGCAGGGCCTCGTCGTAGGCGTGCACGATCTCCACCGCCCGCACGACGATGCTGCGGAACGGATTGCGGCAGACCGGCCCGAGGCCCGCCGCCGCGGCCGCCTCCCGCGCGAGCGGCGACAACTGGGCGGAGTTGAGGCTGTAGCGGGCCATCGGCCCGACGAGATAACCGGGGGAGCCGTCGAGCCGGGCGTGCAGCGCCGTCGAGTGCGGCACCTGCTCCTCGGTCACGTGCTCGGGCCAATCCCGTACGGCGAAGCTCCCGCTGTCGCTGGTCACCACATCCCCCGAGAGGATCGCGTACTCGCCGGGGTGACGCAGCGCCAGGAAGCGGTAGTCGTGTTCGACCTCGGGGAAGTCGAAGCCGGCGACCCAGGAGACGGTTTCGAGGGCGATCTCGCGGGCGCGGCGCAGCCGTTCGGCGACGGGGGCCAGTTCGCGGCGGGTGGGCACCCGATAGAAGCCGCCGACGCGGACGTTCACCGGGTGGATGGGCCTGCCGCCGACGGCCGCCACCAGGTCGTTGCCGGCCTTCTTCAGCGCCAGCCCCCGCTGGACCAGGTCGCGGTGGTCGGCCGCCATCGCGATGCCGCTGTCGTAGCCGAGGAAGTCGGGCGCGTGCAGCAGATACACGTGCAGCGTGTGCGACTCGATCCATTCGCCGTAGTACAGCAACAGCCGCAGGTCGCGCAGCGGGCCGGTGACCTCGACCCCGCAGGCGGCCTCGATGGCCTGGCATGCGCTCATCTGGTAGGCCACCGGGCAGATGCCGCAGATCCGGGCGGTGATGTCGGGCGGCTCGGTGTGGGACCGGCCGCGCAGCAGCGCCTCGAAGAACCTCGGCGGCTCGTAGATCCGCAGCTCCAGGTCCTCGATGCGCCCGTCGCGGGCGCGTACGAGCAGAGCGCCTTCCCCCTCCACCCGGGTCAGGCCCCCGACCTTGACCGTCTTGTGGGTCACCGGTCTTCTCCCGGTGTCTTCTCGTGGTCGCGCAGCTCCGGGTCGGCCTCCTCGGCCGCCTGCCGGAAGGGCTCCTCGGCGGCGTTGAAGGTCCGGTAGACCCGCACCAGCTCGGGCGTGCTCATGCCCAGCTCCCGCAACTGCCGGTTGAGGGCGCGCACGTTGGGGCTCTCCATGGGGCCGAAGCAGCCGTAGCACCCCCGGTTGAACGCCGGGCACAGCGCCCCGCACCCGGCCTGGGTGACGGGGCCGAGGCAGGGCGTGCCGTGGGCGACCATGACGCAGGCGTTGCCGCGGGCCTTGCACTCCACGCAGACGCTGTTGGGCGGCACGACCGGGCGCCGCCCGGCGAGGAACGCCGAGACGACCTCCAGCAGTTGCCGCCTGTCGATGGGGCAGCCGCGCAGCTCGAAGTCCACCGGCACATGGGCCGAGATCGGCGTCGAACGGTCCAGTGTCGCGATGTAGTCCGGCCGGGCGTACACGACCGACAGGAACTCCCGCACGTCGGCGAAGTCGCGCAGCGCCTGGATCCCCCCGGCCGTGGCACAGGCCCCGATGGTGACCAGGCGCTTCGACACCCGGCGCACGTGCCTGATCCGCTCCAGGTCGTCGGGCGTGGTGATCGACCCCTCCACCAGCGACAGGTCGTACGGGCCCGGGCCGGGAGCGCTGGACGCCTCCAGGAAGTAGGCGATCTCCACCCGGGCGGCCACCGACAGCAGCTCCTCCTCGCAATCGAGCAGGGTGAGCTGGCACCCGTCGCACGAGGCGAACTTCCACACCGCCAGCCGCGGCCGCGCGCCGCCCGGCCCGTCCGCCGATGACCGCCGGGATGCTCGTCTGGGCGCGCCCATCACAGCTCCTCCACGGCCAGCAGGCGCGCCGCCCGCTCGTAGCTCAGCACCGGGCCGTCCAGGCAGACGAACAGCGGGCCGAGCTGGCAGTGCCCGCACCAGCCGAGACCGCATTTCATGTTCCGCTCCAGCGACAGCTCCACCCGGCGAGCCGCCACCCCGCGCGCCACCAGGTCGCCGGCCGTGGCCCGCATCATCGTCTCCGGGCCGCACGCGAAGGCGTACGTGCGCCGCGGCTCGAAGACGATGCGGTCGAGGAGCCGGGTGACCAGGCCGACCGGCCCCTTCCAGGCGTGATCGGGGTGATCCACGGTCACCTGAACGTCGACGCCCTGGCCGTGCCAGCGCGCCAGCTCCCGCCCGTAGACGAGGGTCGCGGGCGTACGGGTGCCCGCGATCACGCTGATCCGCCCATACCGCGAGCGGTGGCGCACCAGCTCTCGCACCAAAGGCCGCAGCGGCGCCAGGCCCAGCCCGCCCGCGACGACGACCACGTCCATCCCCGCGGCGGCCGGGATGTCCCACCAGGTGCCGTACGGCCCGCGCACCCCGACGACGTCTCCGGGCCGCTTGCCGCACAACGCGCCGCTGACCGCGCCGACCGCGCGGATCGTGTGGACATATCCCCCCGAACGGGCCCGGCCGCTGATCGACATCGGGACCTCGCCGACCCCCGGGGCGTACAGCATGGTGAACTGCCCGGGCCGGCACGGCGGGCATTCGCCGTGCACGGGCACGAGCTGGAGCGTGACCGTGTCCACCCGGTCGGCCCGCCGCGAGCGCACCCGGTAGAGCTCCGGCGTCATCGGACGGCGCGTCTCGGCGGTCATGGCAGGTTGGCCAGTTCCTCGGTGACGTCGATCCCCACGGGACACCAGGTGATGCACCGGCCGCAGCCCACGCAGCCCGAGGTGCCGAACTGGTCGAACCAGGTGGAGAACTTGTGCGTCAGCCACTGCCGATAACGCGCGGCCCCCGACCCCCGCACCGGCGCGCCGCCGACCTCGGTGAACCCCAGCGTGAAGCAGGAGTCCCAGCGTTCGATCCGCTCGGCCGCCCCTTCGGAAAGATCGGTGCTGTCTTCCACCGTGGTGCAGAAGCAGGTGGGGCAGACCATGGTGCAGTTGGCGCAGGTGAGGCAGCGGGAGGCGACCTGCTGCCAGCGCGGCGAGTCGTGGGCGCCGGCCACCCGCTCCTTGATCCCCTCGGTGTCGACCCGCCGTCCCATGCGCTCGGCGGCCGTACGGGAGACCTCCTCGGCCGCGTCGAGATCGGCGTCCGCGGCCGGGACGCGGGGGAGCGCCCCGAGGATCTCCGCGCCGTACGCGCTGCCGGGCTCGGCCACGAACCGGTGCGGTCCGGCGAGCTCGGTCAGCGCCAGGTCATAGCCGGCGGTCGCCTTCGGGCCGGTGCCCATGGAGACGCAGAAGCACGTCCCTCCGGGCACGGCACAGTTCACCGCGACGACGAACAGCGCCTCCCGCCGCCTCCGATAGCCGGGGTCGGGATGCCTGCCCCCGAGGAACACCCGGTCCTGCACGGCCAGCGCGGCCAGGTCGCAGGCGCGTACGCCCAGCAGGGCGACGCGGGGCACCGCCGCCTCGGGCTCCTCGATGCTCTCGCCCCGCATGCGGAACAGGGTGCGGCTGGGCGGCTGCGTGTAGCGCTTGGCGGAGTCGGGACTCGCGGCGAAGCCGAACAGCATCTCGTCGTCGCCCTCGCGCAGCCGATAGCGGCCGGGCTCCTGCTCGTCTCCGCACCCCCTGGGCAGCTCGCTCTGGGAGGCGATCTCGCCCATCCGGATGACCTTGTCGCGAGCGGTCGGCGCCACCACGGCGAACCCCCGCGCCCGCAACTCGGCGATCAGCGGTTCCAGCGATCGAATGACGACGGTTTCCATGGGCGACCCTCCTTTGCCCCCAATGGGTGCCCTCGGACGCGTCTCCTCCACGCTACGCCGTCGGCGAGACATCTACGGAGCGTGGCCGGACCACGACCACGGGCGCGTACGCGTGGTGGATCACGGCGTGAGCGGTGGAGCCCAGGCCCAGCCAGGCGGACAATCCCGTACGGGCGCCGATGACGACCAGGTCGGTCTCCCTGGAGACGTCGATCAGGGCTTTGGCCGGGTGCTCCCGCACGACGTGTTCGGTGAGCGTCACGTCGGGGAAACGCTCCCGCCGTCCGGCGATGCTCTCCGCGAGCAGGCGCGCCTCCTCCGCCCCGATGGCGTCCACGTCGTAGACCGGCGGCAGCATGTCGCCCGGCTCCGTCGCGACCGGTTGCGTCCAGGCGTGTACGACACGCAGGCGGGCATGCCGCAGCGCGGCCTCGTGGAAGGCGAAGTCCAGGACGGGTTCCTGGTCGGGACGCCCGGTGACGCCGACCGCGATCTCCCCGCGGTCAGTGCCTTTCGGCTGCCTGACGACGGCCACGGGACAGGGGGCCTGGGCGGTGACGCAGCGGCTCACCGACCCCAGGAGCAGCTCGGCGAACCCGCCACGGCCGCGGCATCCCACGACGAGCAGCTGAGCCCCCTCCGCCGCCGCGATGAGCGCCTGCTCGGCTCCGCCGTCGACGATCTCGGCCGACACGGCCAGACGCGACCTGCCCGCCCGGGCGTGGATCATCGCCTGGTCGAGCACGGCTCGCGCGGCCGCCTCGGCGTCGGCTCTCCAGCGCGCCGGCTGCGGCACGAGCGGCACGTAGGAGGGCCAGCGCAGTGTCGCGTACACGAGGCGCAGCGGCGCGCCGCGCAGCTCGGCTTCCCGAGCGGCCCAGACGGCGGCCTGAAGCGAGGGCGTCGATCCGTCGACGCCGACGACGATCGGCTCTGCCATGGCGCCACCCCGTCCGACGATCGGCAGGTAGGGCTCTCACAGCGGTTGTGCCCGTCTTGCCCCTGAGTGGGGCACCGTGATCGGTCAGCTCGGTGTGGGGCACTGCTTGCCGAGCCTGGACACCGCGCGGGAGAAGGCCTGCGCGTGCTTCAGCTCGTCTTTGGCGGTGTCGCTGAGCACCTTCGCCGCTTCGGTGTCGCCGGCCGCCGAGGCGCGGCGGGCGTAGTCGGGGTACATCTGCGTCCCCTCGTGTGCCTCTCCCTTGATCGTCTCGCACAGGTTTGTTCCGGTGTCGCGGACCGCGCCGGCGAGGTTCGCCTGCTCGGCGAAGTGCTCGGTGCGCTCGACGGCGGCCGTCCGGTGGAACAGCGTGGCGAGCCGAGCTTGTCCGGTCTTCTGTGCCTTGTCGCCGTACAGGGTGTATTTGGCGTAGGCGAAGGCCTCGCCCTTCATCGCCGTACGCAGGTTGTCCAGCGTCCGGGATGAGGAGACCTTGGGCGGGCCGGCCTGGATCTTCACCGGCTTGGCCTGCACGTCGGTAGGGATCGTCGCCTCGGACGACCGGTCGGTCACGGCCCTTTCCGCCTGGAGGAACTTCTCGCGGTGATCGGCCTCGTCCTGGCCGATCTCGGAGAAGCGCTTGGCGGCCTCCTGATCGCCGTCCGCGGTGGCCTGCGCGGCGAACGCCTTGTACATCGTCGTCGCCTCATAGGCCTCGCCGCCTGCGCTGTCGCGGAGATTGGCCGCGTTGTCGCCGACCATGCCGATCAGCTTCGCCTGCTCGGTGAAGTGTTCCCGCAGTTCCGTGTCGGCGGTGCGCCGGTAGAGTGCCGCGACGCCGGGCAGGTTCTCCCGGTCCGCCTGCTTGGCATAGGCGCGGTAGGTCACGTGCGCCAGCGCCTCGCCCTGCATCGCGTTCGTGACGTTGGTACGCGTCGACGGGTCCAGATCGTCCCCGTGGGGAGCGACGGCCGCCGTCGCGCTCCCGGCCCCCGCCGTGAGAAAGGCGACGACTCCGGCAGTCGTGAGACAGGCTCTCCAGCAGACCAGACCTCGGGTTCTCATGCGCCCCCCTCGGTGTGCCTTCGCCCAGCCGCCGCCGTCGCGACGGCGTGCGGGACCCTCCTGACGGTGCTACCCCCGTGCACGAGCGGAACCTCGCAAAGCGCCCAGGGTTGGTCCGGATCCGGCAAAGGGCGACCGTGACTCAGGCCGGCGGCCACGACCGCGTTCCGCGGCCCGCCGAGGCGGGTTCCCGGCGCTCCTGTGCGTGTTCGGCCGCGGCGACGTTCTCCTTCACCGACAAGAAGCTGTCGGGTGCGACGGAGATCGAATCGATGCCCGCCTCGACCAGGAACCGGGCGAAGTCCGGGTCGTCGCTGGGACGTTGCCCGCAGAGCCCGACCTTGCGTCCTTTCGCGTGTGCCGCCGAGATCAGGTGCTCGATGCTGCGGGTGATGGCGGGATCGCGTTCGTCGAACAGATGCGCCAGCTCGGCGGAGTCCCGGTCGACCCCGAGGGTGAGCTGGGTGAGGTCGTTGCTGCCGATGGAGAACCCGTCGAAGCGGTCGGCGAACTCCTCCGCCAGGATGACGTTCGCCGGGATCTCGGCCATGACGTAGACCTCCAGGCCGTCTCGGCCCCGCCGCAGCTTCTCTTCGGCCATGACCCCCAGGACCCGGTCGGCCTCCTCGACCGTACGGCAGAACGGGATCATCACGATGACGTTGGTGAGCCCGATCCGCTCGCGCACCCTGCGGATGGCTTGGCATTCGAGGGCGAAGCCCTCCCGGTATCCCTCCGTGTAGTAGCGGCTGGCCCCGCGCCACCCGAGCATCGGGTTCTCCTCGTGGGGCTCGAACCGCCGCCCGCCGACGAGCCGGGCGTACTCGTTGGTCTTGAAGTCGCTCATCCGTACGATCACCGGGTCAGGCCAGCGGGAGGCGGCGATACGGGCGATGCCGTGGGCCAGCCTTTCGACGAAGTAGCCGGTCAGGTCGTCGTAGCCCCGGGTGAGCTCGGCGATCCTGCGGCGGTCGTCCTCGTCGGCACGCTCAGGGTGCACCAGGGCCATCGGGTGGATCTTGACGTGGTTGTTGACGATGAACTCCATCCGGGCCAGGCCGACGCCGTCGGCGGGCAGCCGCCACCAGCGGAAGGCCGCGGCGGGGTCGGCCAGGTTGAGCATGACCCTGGTCCTGGTCGCCGGGATGTCGTCCAGGCTGATCTCCTCGTCCTCGTAGTCGCGCAGGCCCGCGTAGACGAAGCCCTCGTCGCCCTGCGCGCAGGAGACGGTCACCGTCATGCCGTCGCGCAGACGAGCGGTCGCGTCGCCGGTGCCGATGATCGCGGGGACGCCGAGCTCCCGGCTGACGATGGCGGCGTGAGAGGTGCGGCCGCCGTGGTCGGTGACGATCGCCGCGGCCCGTTTCATGATCGGCTCCCAGTCGGGGTCGGTGATCTTCGTGACGAGCACCGATCCGTCCACGAAGCGGTCGATCTCCGCCGGGCTGCTCAGGTTGCACACCGGCCCCGCCGCTATCGCGTCTCCGACGGCCAGCCCCTTCACCAGCGGCTCGGCCGGTGGTCCACCGGCGTCGCGGATGCGGTACGTGCGCAGCAGCGACGCCTCCCGGCGCCGATGTACGGTCTCCGGGCGGGCCTGGACCAGGAAGATCTCGCCGGTCCTGCCGTCCTTGGCCCATTCCATGTCCATCGGGGTGCCGTAGTGGTCCTCCACCGCGACGGCCCACCGGGCCAGCAGCAGGATCTCCTCCTCGTCCAGCGCGTACCGGACCGCCTCGTCCTCGGACGTCTCGAGCTGGCGGGTTCCTCCCATCGCGTCGTAGACGACCTTGCGTTCCTTGCGGCCGCGGACCTTCGACACGATCGGGCACAGGCCGGGGTCGCCGAGCAGCGGCTTGAAGACCACATACTCGTCGGGATCCACCCTGCCGCCGACCACCGTCTCGCCGAGCCCCCAGGAGGCGTCGATCAGCACCGACCGGGGGAACCCGGTCTCGGTGTCGATCGAGAACATCACCCCGGCCGCGCCCAGGTCGGAGCGGACCATGCGCTGCACCCCGACCGACAGGGCGACGTCCAGGTGACCGAACCCGTGGTCCTCCCGGTAGCTGATCGCCCGGTCGGTGAACAGGGACGCGTAGCAGCGAAGACAGGCGCCGAGCAGCGCCGGCGCACCGCTGATGTTGAGAAAGCTCTCCAGTTGCCCGGCGAAACTGGCCTCCGGCAGGTCTTCCGCGGTCGCGCTGCTGCGGACCGCGACGTCCGGGTCGATGGTCGCCAGTCGATCGGCCAGCTCACCGTACGCCTGCTCGACGGCCTCGATGACCTCCGCAGGAAGCTCGGCCGCCAGGATCGCCTCCCGTATCGCACGGCCGACGTCCGGCAGGGCGGCCCCTCGGTGCAGGCGGCCGATCTCCTCCGCGATCACCTCGTCGAGCCCGTTCACCTCGATGAACCGGCGGTACGCCTCCGCGGTGAGGGCGAAGCCCTCCGGCACGCGAACCCCCGACCGGGCCAGGTTGCGCGTCAGTTCCCCCAGGCCCGCGTTCTTGCCGCCCACCAGGCCGACGTCCGTACGGCCCAGCTCGGCGAACCATCTGACCAACCGCGACATGGCTCACCTCGCCGAATGTCGACTACGACAGTCCTTCCCACCCTTCGCCTCGCGCGGCCGGGTGAGGTAGGGGACTTCGTCTCCCGCCTGCGGACGAACGTCCCGGCGCGCCCCCGCGTGGAATCACCACGCTCCGTGGGTACGGAGCCAGGAATCGGATCGACCGGGGCAGGTCCGAGGGGGAGCTGCGTTGAATCCGTGGTCGCTGACGTACGAGGGGTTCGATCCGGCTCACGAGGGGCTGCGCGAGGCGCTGTGCACGCTGGGCAACGGCCGATTCGCCACGCGAGGCGCGGCGCCCGAAGCCGAGGCCGACGCCGTCCACTACCCGGGGACGTACGTCGCCGGATGCTACGACCGGCTCACCTCGATCATCGCCGGCCACGAACTGACCCACGAGGACATGGTCAATCTGCCGAACTGGCTGCCGCTGACCTTCGCGACACCCGGCTCCGCGTGGTTCTCGCCCGGCACGGCCGACCTGCTCCGATATCGGCAGGAGCTGGACATGCGCCACGCCGTCCTGCACCGGCTGATTCGTTGGCGCGACCCCGAGGGCCGGATCACGTCGCTGCGGCAGCGCCGGCTGGTCTCCATGGCCGACCCCTGCCTGGCCGGCCTGGAGACGACCTTCACGGCCGAGAACTGGTCGGGTCCTCTCCGCGTACGCTCCGGCCTGGACGGGCGCGTGGCCAACAGGGGAGTGGCCCGCTACCGCGAACTCCGCGGCGACCATCTGACGCGGCACGCGACGGGGACCCGTGAGCCCCTGACATGGCTGCGCGCGCGGACCCGATCCTCCGGCATCGAGGTCGCCCTGGCCGCACGGGTCGGCACTTCTCCCAGCAGCGCGGATGAGCCCGAGATCGAGCGGCACGACGACCACATCGCTGAGACACGCGTGCTGCGGCTGGAACGCGGCCACCCGGTCACGGTCGTCAAGACGGTGGCGCTCACCACGTCGCGCGATCTCGCCGTCGCCGATGCCACCTCGGCCGCGCTGCGGCGGGCCGAACTCGCGCCGGGGTTCGGCGACCTGCTCGAACAGCACGAGATCGCCTGGCGTGACCTGTGGGAACGTGCCCGGCTGGACGTGCCGGGCCCACGCATCCAGCGGGACATCCGCCTGAACACCTTCCATCTGCTGCAGACCTTGTCACCGCATACCGCCGACCTCGACGTCGGCGTGCCCGCACGTGGCCTGCACGGCGAGGCGTACCGGGGACATGTGTTCTGGGACGAGCTGTTCGTGCTGCCCTGGCTGAGCCTGCGGTTCCCCGAGATCGCCCACGGGGTGCTTCGCTATCGCCTGCGGCGGCTCCCGGAGGCGCGGGCGGCCGCCCGCGCCGCGGGCCTGCGCGGAGCGATGTTCCCCTGGCAGAGCGGCAGCGACGGCCGCGACGAGACCCCGCGGCTCCATCTCAACCCCCGCTCCGGCCGATGGACACCCGACAACTCGCACCTGCAGCGGCACGTCGGGCTGGCCATCGCCTACAACGCCTGGCAGCACTACGCGATCACCGGCGACATGGAGTTCCTCGCCGGCACGGGCGTCCGCCTGCTGGTCGAGATCGCCCGCCTTTTCGCCTCGCTGGCGCGGCTCAACCCCGCGTCGGGCCGCTACGAGATCCAGGGCGTGATGGGGCCGGACGAATACCACGACGGCTACCCCGGCGCGGCGTCCCCAGGCCTGGACAACAACGCCTACACCAACATCATGACGGTGTGGCTGCTGCTGCGCGCTCGTCAGGCGCTCGCCCTGATCCCGCGGCGCGTACGGGAGGACCTGCGCCGCCGTCTCGGCCTGACGGACGCGGAGACCGAGCGCTGGGAGGAGATCACCCGGCGGATGCGCGTGGACTTCCACGACGGCGTCATCAGCCAGTTCACCGGCTACGAGCGCCTGGCGGAGCTGGACTGGGACCGCTACCGCGGCGTACGGCGGCTGGACCGGGCGCTGGAGGCCGAAAACGACAGTCCCAACCGCTATCGGGCGTCGAAGCAGGCCGACGTGCTCATGCTGTTCTACCTGCTCACGTCCCGTGAGGTGAGGCGGATCCTCGACCGGCTGGGCTACCCGGCGCCACCGGACCTGACCCTGCGCACCATCCGCTACTACCTCTCCCGCACCAGCCACGGCTCGACGCTGAGCGCGGTGGCGCACGCCCGGGTGCTGGCGCGATCGGACCGCATCGGCTCCTGGCGGTTCTTCACCGAGACGCTGACCGGCGACATCATCGACGTGCAGGGAGGGACCACCGCCGAGGGCGTCCACCTGGGCGCCATGGCCGGCACGCTGGACCTGGTCCAGCGCTGCTACCTCGACCTCGAAGCACAGGCCGACGGCCTGCACCTGAATCCGGCGCTCCCCGAACAGTTGACCACGCTGTCGTTGTGCCTGCGCTATCGAGGCGCGGAACTCACCATCGAGGCCGACCCCACCTGCGTACGGATCACCCGGGCCGATGACGGCCCCACCACCCTGGATTTCGTGGTGCTCGGCCACCACGCCCGCCTCCGGCGCGGCGACAGCCGCATCTTCCCGCTCGCGGAGCCGCGGCACGACGGCTGACCGGCCCGGCACGCGGACCCGGCCTCGTGATGTCAGGCCGAGGCAATGCGAGCCTCCGGCCAAGGACGAAGCGCCGCCAGTGTCATTTCCCCATATCGGCGCCAGACGCCGGGTTCGCGGTTCCCCAAACGATTCAGTTGAAGAACCGCGCCGCACACCAGGACCCGCACGTCCATGGCCGAAGTGTCGGGTCGCAATTTCCCCGACGGCTTGGCGGCGTCGATCAACTGACTTATGAGCTCGATCACCGGTGCCGGACCCACGACCGTCGCCTCGGACAATGCGTCGGCAAGAAGGCGATCGCCGGCCATCCACTCGAAGAGGTCGATGATATAGGCGGCGAACGCACCGTACGCATCAGGCTCGGACAGTGCCGCCCGTGTTCGGCTTTCCAGCATGTGGAACTGATGCCGGGTTACCGCACTGATCAGCGCTTCTTTTGTTGGGTAATTCCGATAGATTGTTGCTTTCGTGACTCCGGCGCGCTCGGCCACCTGCGTCATACTTGCGTGCAGTCCATGCTCCGAGAACACCTCATGAGCGGCCGCAATAACCCTGTCATGATTACGGCGGGCGTCTGCGCGTTGCCTTGGTCGCATCGGCGAGGAACTCCGCGACTCAGGAGGGCTCGCTGGATCATGCATACGCCCACTCTCCCACGGGACTGACACCCCACCGCCAGGAGCCGGCGCGACGCCCCGGGCTGGACGAGTCGTCCCACGAGGAGCTGATCGCGCACCCGGCCGGCTCGGGTCACCGGAGCCCGACGAGGAGGTGCGGCACTGTCGTGTTCTGCCGGTGGCCGCACCAGGAGCTAAACGAACCCTGCGGTACGGTTAGCGGGCCGACCGGCGGCGACCTGCGTTCCGACCATGGTCGCGAGAGGTAATCCACCAGCGCACGACCGGGAGCGTTCAGTTCCATGAGCGCACGCGGTCCAGCCGAAAAGCAGAGGAGCCCACGTTGGATCTGCATCTGACCGGACGCACGGCCGTTGTCACCGGCGCGTCCCGGGGTATCGGTGCGGCGATCGCCGAGGTCCTGGCGGAGGAGCGATGCGACCTGCATCTCGCTGCCCGCAGCGGGCCGGTCCTCGAAGAGACGGCCGAACGCCTTCGCTCGGCTCACCACATCAAGGTGAACACCCATGTCGTGGATCTCAGAGATCCCAAAGATCTGGTCGCACTGGCGGCGAGCACCGCGGACGCGGACATCCTGGTCAACAATGCCGGGGACATCCGGGGCGGCACGATCGACACCATCGACGAGGAGACATGGCGCCAGGGGTGGGACCTCAAGGTCTACGGCTACGTCAATTTGACGCGTCTTCTGTATGCGCAGATGAAGCGGCGCGGCAAGGGCGTCGTCGTCAATATCATCGGCAACGCGGGAGAACGGGTCGACAGCCGATATCTGGCCGGTAGCACGGGGAACGCCGCACTGAACGTTTTTCATCCGCCGGGCGGCTAAGCCGGTCACAGCATGATCGCGATGCTCGGGTTTTCCTCATGATGTGGCGAAGCTCCTGGTAGACGGGTTGATCACCACAACCATCACCGTCATCGCCAGGAGCTTCGGGTGCTGTTCTATCGTGCTGC